>NZ_JAGPXS010000004.1:0-460691 GCF_018070425.1 Micromonospora sp. C81 | reverse complement strand
GCCCACCACCCCGCCGCCGACCACCCCGCCGCCGGCTGGGGCCTGCACGGCGACGTACCAGGTGACCGGTCAGTGGGCCGGTGGCTTCCAGGCCGACGTGAAGGTGACCGCGGGCGGTTCACCCACAAAGGGCTGGTCGGTGAGCTGGAACTACGGCAACGGCCAGCAGGTCACCTCGTCGTGGAACGCGACGGTCAGCGCCAACGGCACGCTGGTCACCGCACGTAACGCCAACCACAACGGCACCCTCGCCGCCGGAGCGAGCACCACGTTCGGTTTCCTCGGCTCGTGGAACGGCAGCAACCCGGTTCCGCTGGTCTCCTGCACGACGACCAGTTGACCCCCGTCCGGTGCCGCACCCGGGCGGGGGTGCGGCACCGGCCGGCGGGCCCGAAGCGTGCGTCCGGGCTCAGACCAGGCAGCGTCCCGGGCTCAGACCAGGCAGTTGACGATCTCGGCGACCGAGCGCCGGCGGCCGGTGTAGAAGGGAACCTCTTCCCGGACGTGCCGGCGGGCGCCGGACGCACGCAGGTCCCGCATCAGGTCCACGATCCGGCGCAGTTCGTCGGCCTCGAAGGCGAGCATCCACTCGTAGTCCCCGAGCGCGAACGAGGCCACCGTGTTGGCCCGGACGTCCGGATAGCCGCGGGCCATCTTCCCGTGCTCGGCGAGCATCTCGCGCCGCTCGGCGTCGGGCAGCAGGTACCACTCGTAGGAGCGGACGAACGGGTACACGCAGATGTAGGGGCGGGCCTCCTCGCCGGCCAGGAACGCCGGGATGTGGCTCTTGTTGAACTCCGCCGGCCGGTGCAGCGCCATCTGCGACCAGACCGGGGTCAACGCCCGTCCCAGCGTGGTGCGGCGGAACCGCAGGTACGCGTCCTGGAGCGCGTCGGGGGACGCGGAGTGCCACCAGATCATCACGTCCGCGTCGGCACGCAGACCAGCGACGTCGTACACGCCCCGGACAACCACGTCCTTGCCGGCCAGCTCGTCGAAGAGGGCCACGACCTCGCTGGTGACGTTGTCCCGCAGTGAGGGCAGCGGCGCGCTGGCCCGGAACACCGACCACATGGTGTAGCGGATGCTGTCGTTGAGCTCCCGCAGGCGGGCCGCGTTGGTCTGCTCGGTCATCTCGCCGATCCTCCCAGTGCTGTGACGATCTCCTCGGCCGCCGTCTCGCCGGAGCGGACGCAGACCGGGATGCCGACGCCGTCGTATCCGGCGCCGGCGAGGACCAGTGTGGGGTGCGCGGCCCGCAACGCCGTGCGCGCGGCGGCGACCCGGTCCGCGTGCCCGGGGGCGTACTGGGGCAGCGCCCCGCCCCACCGCTGCACGTGCCCGTCGACCGGGGCCGGCAGCGGGGTGCCGAGCACCGCCGAGAGCTCTCGATGCACGGTGGCCGCCAGGTCCGCGTCGGGGCGCTGGAGATGCGCCTCCTCCCCGTACCGGCCCACCGAGGCGCGCACCAACGCCACGCCGTCCGGTCGGCGCAGGTGCCCCCACTTGGTGGTGAAGAAGGTGGCGGCCTTGATCAGCAGCCCTTCGGTGCTCGGCACCAGGAAGCCGGACAGCTCAGGCAGCTGCGGCTGCGGCTGCGGCACCGCGAGGGTGACCAACGCGACGCTCGCGTAGTCCAGCTCGCCGATGCCCGCTGCGGCTGCCGGGGCCGGGCCCGCGAGCAGCCGAGCCGCCGGTCGCGCCGGCACCGCCAGCACCACGGCGTCCACGTCGACCAGCTCAGGGTCACGGGTCGGGCCGACAGTGAGCCGCCAACCCGTGTCGGTCGGGGTCAACTCGCGCACGGCGGCGTCCCGTCGTACCGTCGCGCCGCTGGCCGTCACGGCGGCCTCGATCAGGGTGCTGAGCCCACCGATCAGGGTGCCGAAAACCGGGGTGCCGGGCGCGCGCGGCGCGGCGGCCTGCGCGGCCCGGACCGCACCGGTCAGGGTGTGCTCCACCCGGGCCGTGCGGGCCAGCGCCGGCATCGTCGTGACCAGGGAGAGGTCGTCGGCGCGGCCCGCGTACACGCCGCCCAGCATCGGGTCGACCAGCCGCTCGACCACCTCGTCACCGAAGCGGGACCGGACCAGCGCACCCACCGAGACGTCCGCGTCCGGCCCGATCAACGGCCGACCACCGTCGGTGTCGGCGTCCGCGAGCGGGCGGGCGACCGACGTCACCCGGTCCAGATCCCCGGGTACGCCCACCAGCGTGCCGCCCGGGATCGGGCGCAGCCCTCCGTCGACGACCAGCGCGGCCTGCCCCACCGTGGGGTGCACGATCTTCTCGGCGAGACCGAGCCGGCGGGCCAACGCCACCGCCGCGCTCTCGGCGCCCGCCGGGTCGCGCATCAGGAACGACTCGGCGCCGAACTCCACCGGCTGGCCGGCCAGCTCACCGGTGCGCAGCTTGCCGCCCAGCGCGCCGGACTGCTCGTACACCGTGATCTCGGTGCCGGCCGGTGCGCGGTCGCGCAGGCGGACCGCGGCGGCCAGCCCGGCGATCCCGCCGCCGACCACCGCCACCCGCCAGGGCTGCCGCATCGCCGGTCAGCCCTGGTCGGCCCGGCGGCTGGACAGCTCGTGCACCAGCGCGACCACCCGGGTCAGCACATCCGGGTCGGTTTCCGGCAGCACCCCGTGACCGAGGTTGAACACGTGCCCGGGAGCCGCCCGGCCCTGCTCCAGAATCCGGCGCACCTCGGCCTCGACCACCGGCCACGGCGCGAGCAGCACGCACGGGTCCAGGTTGCCCTGCACCGCCTTGTCCGGGCCGATCCGGCCGGTGGCCACGTCCAGCGGGGTACGCCAGTCGACGCCGACAACGTCCGCGCCGGCCTCACCCATCGCGCCGAGCAACTCGGCGGTGCCCACCCCGAAGTGGATCCGCGGCACCCCGGCGTCAACAAGCCCGCTCAGCACGGCGGTCGAGTGCGGCAGCACGAAACGGCGGTAGTCGGCTTCGGAGAGCGCCCCGGCCCACGAGTCGAAGAGCTGCACGGCGGACACGCCGGCGTCGATCTGCACCCGCAGGAAGGCCAGCGTCACCTCGGCCAGCCGGCCGCAGAGCGCGTGCCACAGCTCCTCATCGCCGTACATCAGGGCCTTGGTCTTCGCGTGGGTCCGCGACGGCCCGCCCTCGACCAGGTAGCTGGCCAGGGTGAACGGCGCGCCGGCGAAACCGATCAGCGGGGTGTCACCCAGCTCGACCACCAACTGCCGGACGGCCTCGTCGACGTACCAGACGTCGTCGCGGGTGATCGGGCGGATCCGCTCCACGTCGGCGGCGGTGCGGATCGGCTCGGCGACGACCGGACCGGTGCCCGGCACGATGTCCAGGTCGACGCCGGCCGCGGCCACGGGCACCACGATGTCGCTGAACAGGATGGCCGCGTCCACCCCGTGCCGGCGCACCGGCTGGAGGGTGATCTCGGTGACCAGCTCCGGGCGGCGGCAGGACTCCAGCATCGGCACGGTCGCCCGGATCTCCCGGTATTCCGGCAGCGAGCGGCCGGCCTGGCGCATGAACCAGACCGGGGTGTGCGGGCCGGGCCGGCGTCGGCAGGCCCGAATGAAGGGCGAGTCGGCCGGTCCGCCGGGGCGGGATTCTCCGTCTCGGGCGACAGTGCCCGTGGTGTCCGTGGTCATCGCCGCAATCGTGCCACGCCCACCACCCCCACCCGGGTGGGGGTGAGATGAAGGGCACCGTTCCTTACGCCCGGAGCCCTTCATGAGCGTCGGCGCGCCGTCGAAGCGGGGGACGGGCGGGCGGCATAGGCTGCCGACATGGCCCCCCCGATCGCGCTCCCGGAGACGTTCGCCCGCGCGGTCGCCGGGCTGCGGTCGGCGGCCCCCCGGCCGGAGATCACCCTGGAGGAGGTCGGCGCCCCCCAGCGGCTCGCCCCGTACGCGTTCGCGCTCTCGGCGGCCGTGCTGCGCGACGGCGACGAGGTGGCCACCGGCCGGCTGATCCTGCTGCACGACCCGGTCGGGCACGAGGCGTGGCAGGGCACCCTGCGGTTGGTCACCTACGTGACCGCCGAGTTGGAGGTCGACCTGGCCGCCGACCCGCTGCTGCCCGGGGTTGGCTGGACGTGGCTGACCGACGCGTTGGACGCCCAGGACGCCGGCCACCGGGCGATCGGCGGGACGGTCACGCAGACCATGTCGACCCGGTTCGGTGACCTCGCCGGCCCACCGACAGTCGGTGACATCGAGATCCGCGCCTCCTGGACGCCGGTCGACGACGACCTCAGCGCGCACCTGCTCGGCTGGTGTGCGCTGCTCGCCTCCACGGCCGGCCTCCCCCCACCCGGCGTGACGGCCCTGTCCGACCGCCGCCCCGCCGGCGCAGCCTGACCCGGCGAGGGGCGGCGGGGGCTACAGGTAGTTCTCCGCCTCGTTGCAGACCTTGTCGAGGCCCTTCATCGCCGCGTCGTAGGCGGCCTTGTTGCCGGCCGACGCCGCTCCCAGCGCGGTCGTCAGCTTGTCCAGGCAGCTCGCGATGACCGTCTTCTGCCGGGCCTGCTCGTCACGGTCGTTGCGGGTGCCGGTCAGGTCCTGCTCGGTGTTGTCGAGCTTCGCCTGCATCGTCCCCAGGTCGGCCTTCAGCCTCGTGATCTCGGTGGCGTTGGCGGCGATGGTGCCGTCGCGCTGGCTGACCTGACCGGTGAGACGCTTCTCGGTGCGGTTCAGCTCGTTGTTCTTCGTCACGAACAGCCCGGTCATCACGCCGCTGACGACGAAGAGCAGCGCGGCCACCAGGGCCAGCACCAGCACCGCGCGTCCCCGCCCGGCCGCCGGCGCACCGGGAGGGCCGTACGGCGGCCCGTACCCGGGGCCGGAGACCGGCGGCGCGGACATCGGCGGCCCGTACCCGGGGCCGGAGACCGGGGGCGCGGACATCGGCGGCGCGGACATCGGCTGGCCGGTGTACGGCGGGGCGCTGGCCGGGTAGCCCGGCGACCCCTGCGGCATGCCGTACTGGGGCGGCACGGGAGGGTTCGCGGGGTACTGCGGCGGGGCCTGTCCCGGCGCGTACGGCTGCGGGGCGGGCTGGGCGACCGGGTGCGGGACGGTCGGGTCGGCGTTGGTCGACTGCCAAACGGCCTGCTGTGGAACGGTCGGTTCAGCGCCGGACGGACCGGCCTGGGGACCTACGGCGTGCGCCACGGTCCGGTCGGGGTCGGGGGGCGTCGGAGAGGCCGGCGGGACAGCCTGCGACTCGGGCGATGGTTGGGACATCTTCATTCCTCCAGATGGGCGCGCCCGCCTCGGCAGGCGCGGTGACGTGCTGCGAAGAGATCGCCTGATGCCGGCTGATCAGCCGGGTCGGCGATGGGTCGGCAATGGCCGTGGGTGATGCGTGCGGCCGGCGGCGTCGCCGGTCACCGGTTCAGCAGATCTTGAAGCCGTCGCAGGCGACCTTGATCGGTACGGCCAGCCCGATGCCCTCGGCGTTGCGCGCCTTGGCGGTGGCGATGCCGACAACCTCCTTGCTGCCGTTGATCACCGGCCCGCCGGAGTTGCCCGGGTTGATCGGGGCGTCGAACTGGATCGCCGGGCCGGACCCGCCCTGGGCCGGCCGCAACGCGCTCACCACGCCGGTGGTCACGCTGTCCTCCAGGCCGAGCGGCGCGCCGACGACGACGATCTGCTGGCCGGACTTCGCCGCGGCGGGCGCGGTGACCAGGCCGCTGAACTTGCCGCTGGCACGCAGGTGCGCCACGTCGTTGGTCTTGTCGACCTTGACGATCGTCGCCGGGAAGCGCTGGCTGGTGCGCTCCAGGAATACTTCGCGGCCGCCGCCGTCCCAGACCGCCTCGACCACGTGGAAGTTGGTGAACAGGTTCGTCCCGCCGCCGCTCGCCGGCTTGCCCACCGCGAACGCGGTGCCGGTGAACTCACCGGCCCGGACCCGGAACACGCTCGGCAGCACCGCGCTGGCCACCGCCTCCGGGTTGAACGCGGCACCCGCCTGCTTCTCCAACGTCTCTGCGCGCTTGTCCAGGCTGTCGAGGCGGGCGAGGTCGCCGTCCTGGGCCTGCGCCAGCCGGCGGTCGGTGTCGGCGAGCCGGTCGCCGACTCGGTCGAGCTGGTACGCCTGGAGCCCGGCCACCGCCGCGAGCACGACGACGGCCACCGTGGCGAGCACGGCCGGCCACCGACGACGGGTGGGCCGGTCGGCCGGCGGGGAGGCTGGCCAGTGCGCGGGGCCGCCGGGGTAACCGGCGGTCGTGGAGGGCCCAGTGCCGGCCGGACCGGACGGCGGATAACCGGCCACGCCCGGAAACCCGGGTGCGGCCGGCGGATAGGCGCCGGGGCCCGGGGCAGCCGCCGGATAGGCGCCGGGGCCGGGGGCAGCCGCCGGATAGGCGGCGGGGCCGGGGGCGGCCGTCGGAGCGCCCGGGCCCTGGTGCCCGGCGCCGCCGAACGGGGTCGGCGGCGGGCCCCACTGCCCGGTGTTGGGCGGGACGGGACGCTCGGGGCGGGGTGCGGGGACGGGTCGGGCCTGGTCCGTGCCGCCCGAGGGGGGCGTGGACCAGGTCGAACCGGGTTGGGGCTCGATGCGCGGTGGCAGCGGACCGGGTCGGCCGGCCATCGACCCGCTCGCGTCGGCGGGTTCGGCACCCGCCGGTCGCCCGTCCCCCGAACCGAAGCCAGCCGTCATGATCGCCGTGCCTTCCCGTGGTCTTCCCGCCGCCGTCGACTCGTCGTCCCGGCCGGCGGTTCGATGGAACGTACCTGTGCGATCGGGCTTTGTCTCCCCCGATGTCCGGCATCCGAAGGGACGCCTTGTGGACACCTGACCGACACACGCCGGACCGGCTGCACCCGCCGGATCATCGCGCGCACTAGGGTTGGCAGGTGACCGACGAACCACCCCTGCGCCGTCGGCCCACCGAAGACCTTCCGGGAAACGCACCCCAGCACCCGCCGTCGGCCCAGCCGCAGCTGGCAGGCGAGGGAGCCGACCCGGCCGACGGTGGGCCCGTTCCGCTGATCGCCCCGCGTGACGGCACCCCTGATCCGGTGGCCGCTCCGGCCGAGCTTGCCGAGGTCGTTGCCCGTTTCGCGGCGGGCACCGGCCCCGTCGCCCTGGACGCCGAGCGAGCCTCCGGTTACCGCTACAGCCAGCGCGCGTACCTGGTGCAACTGCGCCGGGCCGGTGCGGGTACGGCGCTGATCGACCCGCTGCCGCTTCCGGACCTCAGCACGCTGGACGCGGCGATCGGCGAGGCCGAGTGGGTGCTGCACGCTGCCAGTCAGGATCTGCCCTGCCTGGCCGAGGTGGGGCTGCGCCCGCGCCGGTTGTTCGACACCGAACTGGCTGCTCGGCTGGCCGGATTCGAGCGGGTCGGGCTGGCCGCGCTGACCGAGCAGCTACTCGGGTTCACCCTGGAGAAGCACCACTCGGCGGCCGACTGGTCGAGCCGACCGTTGCCCGAGTCGTGGCTGACGTACGCCGCTCTCGACGTGGAGCTGCTCACCGACCTGCGCGACGCGCTCGACGCCGAGCTGACCCGGCAGGGCAAGTCGGCCTGGGCCGCGGAGGAGTTCGCCGCGCTGGTCCGCACCGGGGCGCGCCCACCGCGGGTCCGCGCCGAGCCCTGGCGGCGCACGTCCGGCATCCACCGGCTGCGGGGAGCGCGGGCCCAGGCCCGGGTCCGCTCCATGTGGTACGCCCGGGACCAGATCGCCTCCCGGCGGGACGCCGCGCCCGGTCGGGTGTTGCCCGACTCGGCGATCATCGCCGCGGCCGAGTTGGACCCGAAGGACGAGAAGACCCTGCTGACCCTGCCCGGTTTCGGCGGCCGGTCGGTGCGGCGGTTGGCTCGCACCTGGCTCGCCGCGCTCGACGACGCCCGGCAGCTCCCGGAGGACTCCCTGCCGGTCTCCCCGACCGTGGAGGGCCCGCCCCCGCCGCACCGCTGGGCCGAACGGGACCCGGTGGCGGCTGGTCGACTGGCCCGCTGCCGGGAGGTGGTCATCCGCATCGCCGGTGAGCACAACCTGCCGCCGGAAAACCTGATCACGCCGGATTCGGTCCGCCGGTTGGCCTGGACCCCGCCGGAGGAGCTGACCGAGGAGACGGTCGCGGAGACCCTGCGCGGTCTCAACGCCCGCGAGTGGCAGATCGGCCTCCTCACGCCCGACCTGACCGAAGCCCTGGACCCCACCCCCTGACCCCACGCTCCCGGCCCGGCGCTCGGGGGCGTGGGTCACCGGGCAGTGTGGGGTGGGCCACAGCGGGGGGTCGGGACGGGGTTGGTTACTGGCGAGTAGCATTTCGGGGGAACCTGCCCGTGTCGGCGACCCTTGGTTCAGTCCGCAGCGCCGCTCGGCGCGAAAGCCGGATCATGGTCGAATAGGAGGCTCAAGTGCCCCGTGAAGTTCGGGATGTCGTCTTCGTCGATGGCGTCCGTACCCCGTTCGGCAAGGCGGGTGGCATGTACGCCAACACCCGCGCCGACGATCTGGTGATCCGCTGCATCCGTGAGCTGCTGCGCCGCAACCCGCAGCTGCCCCCGGAGCGGGTCGAGGAGGTCGCCATCGCGGCCACCACCCAGATCGGTGACCAGGGCCTCACCATCGGCCGTACCGCCGCGCTGCTGGCGGGTCTGCCCAAGACCGTTCCCGGCTTCGCCATCGACCGCATGTGCGCCGGCGCGATGACCGCGGTGACCACCGTGGCCAGCGGCATCGCTATTGGCGCGTACGACATCGCCATCGCGGGTGGCGTCGAGCACATGGGCCGTCACCCGATGGGTGAGGGTGTCGACCCCAACCCGCGCATCATCGCGGAGAAGCTGGTCGACCCGTCCGCGCTGGTCATGGGCTCCACCGCGGAGAACCTGCACGACCTGGTCCCGCACATCACCAAGGCACGCACCGACGCGTTCGCGCTCGCCTCGCAGCAGAAGACCGCCAAGGCGTACGCCAACGGCAAGCTCCAGGACGACCTGGTGCCGATGTCGATCCGCGACGCCGAGGGCGGCTGGGGTCTGGCCACCGTGGACGAAGCCCCACGGGACACCTCGCTGGAGAAGCTCGCCACCCTGAAGACCCCGTTCCGCCCGCACGGCAAGGTCACCGCGGGCAACGCGGCCGGCCTGAACGACGGCGCCACCGCGAGCCTGCTCGCCGACGAGGCCACCGCCCGTGAGCTGGGCCTGCCGATCGCCATGCGGTTGGTGTCGTTCGGTTTCGTCGGTGTGGAGCCGGAGGTGATGGGCGTCGGCCCGATCCCGTCGACGGAGAAGGCGCTGCGCCTGGCCGGGCTCAGCATCGACGACATCGGCCTGTTCGAGCTGAACGAGGCGTTCGCCGTGCAGGTGCTCGCGTTCCTCGACCACTTCGGCATCGCCGACGACGACGCGCGGGTCAACCCGTGGGGCGGCGCGATCGCCATCGGTCACCCGCTGGCCTCCTCCGGCGTACGCCTGATGACCCAGTTGGCCCGCCAGTTCGCCGAGCACCCCGAGGTTCGCTACGGCCTCACTGCCATGTGCATCGGCATCGGCATGGGCGGCACGGTCATCTGGGAGAACCCGCACTGGACGGAGGGCAACAAGTGAGCGCGCTCGCCGCAACCAACGAGGTCGTCACCAAGGCGCTGCTGCGCCAGGTGAACGTGCCGGGGCTGGACCGTCCGGCCGCCCTGATCACGCTGGACAACGGCTTCGACCACACCAAGCCGAACACGTTCGGCCCCGGTGGTCTGGCCAGCCTGGACGAGGCGATCACCGCCGCGCTCGCCGCCGACCCGGCGTTCATCGCGGTGACCGGTAAGCCGTACATCTTCTGCGTGGGCGCGGACATCGTCGGCCTGCCGCAGCTCGCCGACCGCGCGCAGGCGCTGGAGATCGGCCGGCTGGGTCACCGGGTCTTCGCCCGGCTCAAGGACAGCACCGTCCCCACCTTCGCGTTCGTCAACGGCGCGGCGATGGGCGGCGGCCTGGAGCTGGCGCTGCACTGCCACTACCGGACGCTCTCCGGTGGTGTGGCGGCTCTGGCCCTGCCCGAGGTCTCCCTCGGCCTGGTGCCGGGCTGGGGCGGCACCCAGCTGCTGCCGAACCTGATCGGCATTCCCGCCGCCACCCAGGTGATCATCCAGAACCCGCTCATGCAGAACAAGATGCTCAAGCCGAAGCAGGCCGCCGAGCTGGGCATCGCTGACATCCTGCTGGAGCCGGCCGACTTCCTGGAGCGGTCCCTGGAGTGGGCCGCCGGGGTGGTCCGTGGTCAGGTCACCGTGACCCGGCCCGAGGTCGACAAGGACATGTGGGCGGGCGTGCTCTACTTCGCCCGGGAGACGCTGAACCAGCGGCTGCACGGCGCGGTTCCGGCCGCGTACAAGGCGCTCGACCTGCTGGAGACGGCGAAGGACGGCGACTTCGCCGCCGGCACCGCCGCCGAGGACGAGGCCCTCGCGGACCTGGTCTTCTCCGAGGAGCTGCGCAGCGGTCTGTACGCCTTCGACCTGGTGCAGCGGCGGGCCAAGCGGCCGGCCGGCGCGCCGGACAAGGGCCTGGCCCGCACGATCACCAAGGTCGGCATCGTCGGCGCCGGCCTGATGGCCAGCCAGTTGGCGCTGCTGTTCGCCCGCCGCCTCCAGGTGCCGGTGGTGATGTCCGACCTCGACCAGTCCCGGGTGGACAAGGGCGTCGGCTACGTGCACACCCAGATCGAGAAGGCCGTCACCAAGGGCCGAATGGACAAGAACACCGCCGCCAAGCTGTACGGCCTGGTCAGCGGCACTGTCGACAAGAGCGCCTTCGCGGACGCCGACTTCATCATCGAGGCGGTCTTCGAGGACCTGGGTGTCAAGAAGCAGGTCTGGGCCGAGTTGGAGAAGATCGTCTCCCCGGAGGCGGTCCTCGCCACCAACACCAGTTCGCTGTCGATCACCGAGATGGCCGCCGAGCTGGAGCACCCGGAGCGGGTGGTCGGCTTCCACTTCTTCAACCCGGTGGCGGTGCTGCCGCTGCTGGAGATCGTCCGGGGCGAGCGCACCGACGACGTCACGCTGGCCACCGCGTTCGCGGTCGGCAAGCAGCTCAAGAAGTCGAGCGTGCTGGTCAAGGACGCTCCGGCGTTCGTGGTGAACCGGCTGCTCACCCGCTTCCTGGGCACCGTCTTCGCCGCTGTCGACCAGGGCACCCCGCTGGACGTGGCCAACAGCGCACTGGACCCGCTGGGCCTGCCGATGCGCCCGTTGGCCCTGCTCCAGCTGGTCGGGCCGGCCGTCGCGTACCACGTGGGCGGCACTCTGCACGCCGCGTACCCGGACCGGTTCGGTGTCAGCGAGAACCTCAAGCGGATCGCCGACTCGGGCCAACCGATCGTGGTCGACGACCAGGTCAACGACGAGGTGGCCAAGCTGCTCGTCGTCGGTGACCAGCCGCTGACCGCCGAGCAGGTGCGCCAGAACGCGCTCGACGCGCTCGCGCAGGAGATCCGGCTGATGCTGGACGAGGGCGTGGTCGCCGAGGCGCAGGACATCGACCTGTGCATGATCCTGGGCGCCGGTTGGCCGTTCCACCTGGGTGGGGTCACTCCATACCTGGACCGGACCGGCACGTCCGAGCGGGTCACCGGTCAGCGGTTCCTGCCGCGCGGGGCGGCGAGCCTGCCGGCCTGACCGATCGCAGCACCACCGCGACTGTTTGTGATCACATGGCGGCTGGCAGGGGGCCTGTGCAGGGACAACGCCGAGGTCCTCGGCGGGTTAGGATCACGCGCTTTGCACCCCCAACTTGGAGCTGACTGAATGTCCCAGCCGCCGGCCAACCCTTACGGCCCGCCGCACGATTCCCCCACCCCGCCGCAGCAGCCCGGTCAGCCGGGCCAGCCGCAGCAGCCCGGTGGTTGGTCCCCGCCGCAGCAGCAGGGATTCCCGCCCGCGCAGCCGGGTCAGCCGTACGGCGACCCCAGCCTTCTCGGTCCCCCGCAGCCGGCGAAGAAGTCGAAAGCCGGCAAGATCGTGCTGATCGTGCTGGCCGTGGTGCTGGTGCTCTGCGTCGGCGGCGCGGTGATCACCTGGCTCGCTGTCAAGGGGCCGGTGGGCGACGCCGTCGACGCCAGCAAGACCCGGCTGGTCGCGCCGGCCACCCTCGCCGGCCGGCCGAAGGTCACCGACGCGGAGCTCCAGACGGCCGCCGACCAACTGGTCCGCGAGATGAAGTCGTCGGTGCAGAACGAGACCAGCACGGTCGGCGCCTTCTACGGCGACCCGACCAAGCAGGACCTCGTCATGATCGCCGGCGCGTCCGGCCTGATGTCCGACCCGAAGAAAGAGATGGACGAAGCCATCAGCGGGCTCTCCACCGAGCTGACGGTGACCAACATGGTGGCCGTCGATCCCGGCCCACTCGGCGGTGAGGCGAGCTGCGGCGACGGCAAGGCGGAGAGCGTGCCGCTGGGCGTCTGCGTCTGGGCCGACAAGGGCAGCCTGGGCATGGTGGTCACGTACTTCAAGTCCGCCGAACAGGCCAAGGCCGAGTTCATCACGATCCGGGGCCAGGTCGAGCAGCGCTCCTGACAGTCGACGGGGCCCCGGCCACCCGAGGGTGGCCGGGGCCCCGTGCCGTGTCTGCCGAGCATCGGGTTGCCCATCCTGGTAAATACTTTGCCCTTGCGCTAAGTATTTTCTCACGCAATACTTAGCCGCATGGCACAGTATTCGGCGCAGCTCGACGGCGTGTTCGTCGCCCTCGCCGACCCGACCCGGCGCTGGGTCATCCGACGCCTCGGGCGCGGCCCGACGAGCGTCGGCGATCTCGCCCGCGAGTTCCCGATGACCCTTCCCTCGTTCATGAAGCACGTGCAGACGCTCGAGTCGAACGGCTTGATCCGGACGACCAAGAGCGGCCGGGTGCGCACCTGTGTGCTCAACCGCGAGCGCCTCGCCCTCGTCGACGACTGGCTCGCGGAGCAGCGCCGGATCTGGGAAGAGCGCACGGATCGCCTCGAACGCCTCGTCACCGATCAGCAGGAGGATCAGCAGTGAATCCCGACCTGGACCTGACCATGGCGCGGGTCATCCACGCCCCCCGTGCCGCCGTGTGGAGCGCCTGGACCGACCCGTCCCGCTTCGCGAAGTGGTGGATCCCGGCGCCGTCCCTGTGCCGCGTCGATCGCCTGGACGTGCGGCCCGGTGGCGCGCTGGTGACCCGACTGAGCGATGACGGGGTGGAGTTCGTCCCACACCTCGACGCGTGCTTCCTCGTCGTCGACGATCATGAACGGATCGTGTTCACGAACGTGATCGACAGCGCCTGGCGGCCTGCGAACCCCAGCCCGGTCCCGATGACCGCCGAGATCACCATGAAGGACCACCCGGACGGCACGGACTACCGGGTCGTCGTCCGCCACGGTGATCCCGCCGCTCGTGACCTGCACGAGAAGATCGGCTTCGCGGACGGCTGGGGCTCGGTCACCGAACAACTCGCCGGGGTCGCCGAGAGCCAGGGTGCGCCGTGAAGCTCGTCCTTACCGAGTTCGTCACTCTCGACGGCGTCAGCCAGGGTCCCGGCTCGCCGACCGAGGATCCGAGCGACGGCTTCACCCGCGGCGGCTGGCTCGTGCCCTACCTGGATGAGGCCTTCGTCCGCCGCACCTCTGACTGGTTGGGTCTCGCCGACGGTCTGCTCCTCGGGCGGCGGACCTACGAGGCGTTCGCTCGCGACTGGCCGCAGATCACCGACCCGGACGATCCGTACACCGAGCGGATGAACTCACTACCGAAGTACGTCGTGACCAACACCCTGACGGAGGGCGTCTGGCACCCGACGACGGTGCTCCACGGCGACCCGATCAAAAGCGTCGGAAACCTCAGGGGCCAGCCAGGACGGGAGCTCCAGATTCACGGCAGCGCGCGGCTCGGCAGGGCCCTGTTGTCGGCCGGCCTCGTCGACACCCTCCGACTCGTCGTCGCCCCCACCGTGGTCGGTTCCGGACGGCGGCTGCTCGACCACCCGAGCGCAGCCACCGGCCTTCGACTCGTCCACCACGACGCAACCGCGAACGGCCTGCTCCTGCTCGAGTACGAGCATGTCGGCGCCGCCCCGGTGGCGGAATACGAGGGCGTGACGAACTTCGTCTAGTCACCGCGCTACGACACGGCCACCGCCTGAATCTTGCTTGCAAGTCCTGCCCCAGCAGCGTGGCGTGGGGCCCCGGCCACCTGAGGGTGGTCGGGGCCCCGTGCCGTCCGTGGACGGTCAGGCCGGTTCGGCAACCGCTGCCGCGGCCCGCGCGGCCGCCGCGGCCGCCCGCTCGTCGGCGTTGCCGAGCACGCAGAACTCGTTGCCCTCCGGGTCGGCGAGCACCACCCAACCACCGCCGGTCGGGCCGACGTGGTCGGCGACGAGCGTCGCGCCGATGCCGAGCAGTCGCTCGACCTCCTCGGCCCGGGTGCGGTCGGCGGGTTGCAGGTCCAGGTGCAGTCGGTTCTTCACCGTCTTGCCCTCGGGCACGGCGAGGAAGAGCACCTCCGGGCCGCCCGGCGGCAGGAGCATCGCCTCCGGGTCACCGGGGAAGTCGTCGGGCTGCCGGGGGCAGTCGAAGACCTGCGCCCAGAAACCGGCCAGGGCGTACGTGTCGTGACAGTCGATGCTGATGTTGTGGATCGTCGAACTCACAGCTGGTCCTCCACGGTGGTGGTGGCGAGACGTTCCCCAGCGCTGCGGACCACGCAGAACTCGTTCCCCTCGGGGTCGGCGAGCACCGCCCAACCCGTGCCGTCGGCACGCCGACGGTCGGCGACCACTGTGGCACCGAGGCCGAGCACCCGCTCGACCTCCTCATCTCTGGTCCGGTCGACGGGTTCCAGGCAGATGTGGAGCCGGTTCTTGGTCACCTTCTCCTCCGGCACCTCTTGGAAGAACAGGTTCGGGGTGGCGTCGTCCGGCGGCAGCAGGGCCGCCTCCGGGTCACCGGGGGCGTCCTCGGAGTGCCGGGCGTACCCGAGCACGGCGGCCCAGAAGCCCGCCAGGGCGTACGTGTCGTGACAGTCAAAACTGATGTTGCGGATCCGTGGATACACGGGTGTTCCCTCCGTACGGGATGGGACGCTCCGCTTCCGGAAGTCAGCCGGCGCACACCCGGGGTGCGGAGTCATGATTGGTGGACATCGACGCACCCCCCTTCGCTTCCTGGCTGACACCGTGATCTTGCCACCGGCCCAACGCCGCGCGCAACCCCCGTCAGCCCTGGCCGGGCACCGACCCGTTGACCGCCGGAGCGTCCGCCGACGGGAGGGTGACAGTCACCTCCAGACCACCACCCGACTGCGCGATCACCCGTACGGTGCCGCCGTGCGCCGTGCAGACCGCCCGGACGATGGACAGCCCCAGGCCGGAGCCGCGGGCCCCGGTCCGTTCCCGGCCACCGCGACGGAACGGCTCGAACAGCCCCGGCACGTCGGCCTGGTCCACCTCGAAGCCGGTGTTGCCCACCACCAGCCAGGACCGGTCGCCGTCGGTGCCGGTGCGCACCCAGAGCCGGCCGTGCAGGTGGTTGTAGCGGACCGCGTTCTCGATGAGGTTGCCGGCCAACCGGTCGAGCAGCCCCGGGTCGCCGACCACCGGAGCGGACTCCAGTGACGTCTGGACCCGTAGCCCGATCCGTTCCACCTCCCGGCGCATCGCGGACAGCGCGTTGGCAGTGCCGGCGGCGAGGTCACACTCGGTACGCCGGCCCAACTGCCGCCCGGCCTGGGCCTCGCTGCGGGCCAGCACCAGCAGCGCGTCCACCAGGCCGTTGGCCCGCTCCGAGGCGTCACGGACCACTGTCGCCATCCGGCGGTACTCGGCGGCGTCCGCGTCGTCGTCGCTGAGCGTCACGTCGATCTCGGTGCGCATCACGGCGAGCGGGGTACGCAGCTCGTGCGAGGCGTTGGCCACGAAGCGCTTCTGCGCCTCGAAGGCGGACGCGATCCGGTCCAGCATGGCGTCGAACGTCTTGGCCAGCTCGGCCACCTCGTCGTCGGCGCCCGAGTAGCCGATCCGCTGGTCCAGGGTCGCCTCGCCGAGCCGCTGGGCGGTCGCGGTGACCTGGTGCAGTGGGCGTAGCGCCCGCCCGGCCACCGCGTACGCGCCGGCCACCCCGACGACGCTGATCGCCAACAGCGCGACGAGGCCCTTGGCCAGCAACTCCCCGGAGGCGGCGTCGACGAGTTGCCGCTGCCACTGGGCGGCGTCCATCGACTCGCCGTCGGCCAGCAGCACGACCGTGCCGGGCAGCAACTCGTCGGTGGGTCGCAGCGCGTCACGGACCAGCAGCCAGGCCAGCAACACCAGGATCGCACCGGCCCCGATCAGCAGCACACCGTTGAGCAGGGTCAGCCGCAACCGCAGGGTGGGCCGCAACCGGCGGCTCATGCGCCAACCTCAGCGGTGCGGTAACCCGCTCCGACCACCGTCTCGATCAGCGGCGGGTCGCCGAGCTTCTTGCGCAGCGTCATCACGGTGACCCGGACGATGGTGGTGAACGGGTCGGTGTTGGCGTCCCAGACCCGTTCCAGCAGCTCCTCGCTGGACACCACCGCGCCACGAGCCTTGAGCAGCTCGCTGAGCACCCCGAACTCCTTGTTGGTGAGGTCGACGGGCACGCCGGCGCGGGTGGCCACCCGACGGGCCGGGTCGAGCACCAGGTCGGCCAGTTCGAGCACCGGCGGCGCGGCCGGGGTCGCCCGCCGGCCCAGCGCCTGCACCCGGGCAACCAGCTCGTCGAACGCGAACGGTTTGGGCAGGTAGTCGTCCGCTCCGAGCTGCAGCCCCTCCACCCGGTCGGCCACCGTGCCGCTCGCGGTGAGCATCAGCACCCGGGTCAGCGCGCCGGAGGCGGCCAGGTCGGCGCAGATCTGGTCACCGTGCACACCCGGCAGGTCCCGGTCGAGCACCACCACGTCGTACCGGGTGACGAACGCCGCCTCGTGGCCGGCGTCGCCGTCGTACGCCACGTCGACGGCCATCCCCCGCTTGCGCAATCCTCGCGCGATCGCGTCGGCGAGGTTGCGCTCGTCCTCCACCACCAGTACCCGCATCCCGGCCTCCTCGCTGCTGACCACCGACAACCTAGTGCCGGTCGGCAACCATCGTCCCTCGCCGCCCGCACCGGTCGGCGTTGCGGACCACCTCGGCGTACGCGATGCTGGCCCGCGGCACCGAGGGACGGACGGACCTGGCATGACCATCGCGGCACCACCCACCGGGCGGGACATCGCCTACCGGGGTTTCCACCTGCCGGCCGACACGACGGCCGGCAACGGCGACGGCCTGCTCGCCACCGGTCGAGGGCTGGCCCTCGACGGCGTGAACCAGCAGGCCACCTGGACGTCGCCGCCGGTGCGGGTCGACTTCCCCGTCAGCGAGGTGGTGCCGTCCTGGACCGCCGACACCCCGGCCGGCTGCTGGATCGAGGTCGAGCTGCGCGGCTGGCACGACGACGCGCCGAGCACCGGCTGGTACCGGTTGGCCCGCTGGGCGGCCGACGACCTGGCGGTTGAACGCACGTCGGTGCCCGGGCAGCGCGACGGCGACGCCCGTGTCGACACCGACACTCTGATCGTGACCGGCGCGACGGTCACCGGTTGGCAGGCGCGGGTCACCCTGTGCCGGCCGGCGGAAAGCCCGACCGGCCCGGTGCTGCGCAGCGTCGGCGCGGTCGCCACCGGTCCCACGGGCACCGACCAGGGGTACGCGCAGCCCGCCTCGTCCGCCACCTGGGGCCAGGTGCTGGACGTGCCCCGCTACTCGCAGCGGCTGCACGCCGGCCAGTACCCGCAGTGGGGAGGAGGCGGCGACTCCTGGTGCAGCCCCACCTGCACCTCGATGGTGCTCGCCCACTGGGGTGCCGAGCCGACCCCGGAGCACTACGCCTGGGTGGAGCCGCCCGGCCCGCGTCCGGTGGTGGTGCACGCCGCCCGACACTGCTACGACCACGCGTACGCCGGGGCGGGCAACTGGTCGTTCAACACCGCGTACGCCGGCCGGTACGGGATGGACGCGTTCGTCACCCGGCTGCGGTCGCTGGTCGAGGCGGAGGCGTTCATCGCGGCCGGCATCCCCCTGATCGTCTCCGCCGCGTTCCGGGCCGACGAGGTGCCGGGGCTCGGGTACGACACGGCAGGGCACCTGATGGTGCTGGTCGGCTTCACCGTCGACGGCGACCCGGTGCTCAACGACCCGTACGCCCCGGACGACGACGCGGTCCGCCGTACCGTGCCCCGGCAGCGGTTCGAGGCGGTCTGGCAGCGCGGCAGCGGCGGTGTGGCGTACGTGCTGCGGCCCCCGTCGGTGCCGCTGCCCCCGCCGCCCGCTCAGGCGAACTGGTAGTCAGTCCGGCAACTCCCAGATCCGGTACGCGCCGGCCGGGGCGGCACCGCACACCAGGTGACCGGTCATCGCCTGACATTCGCCGATGGCCTGGGGCAGTACGTCCAGGACCTGCACCTTCCCGGCGCGGACGTCCACCTCGCCAACGACCACCCCTCCGTCGGGATGCCGTCGTGTGCCGATCAGCCGACCACCGAGACTGAGTTGGTAGAGGTCCCACCGGCCCAGGTCGGCCAACTCCCGCCCGGTCAGCGGATCGAGCACGACGAAGTGCTCCGGCCCGTCTTCGCTGCTCAACACGTTGACCATCAGCCGACCGTCGTACGGCCAGGCCCAACCCCACCGGGTGTTGCGCCAGCGCAACGCGCCGGTTGCGGTGTCGATCGCCTGGAGTTCGTTGTTGCCGGTGCGCACGCACAGGACGGGGCCACAGTCCAGGGCGAAGTCCACGTTGACACCCGCGCGGCTCCAGCGTTGGTCGAGCTTGTCCAGCCCGTACGCGGCGACCGTGCCGGACCCTCTGTCGATGGCCAGCAGCAGGTCCTTCGTCAGGTCCACTCTGATCGGACCACCGTCGGGCGGGCGCAGGTCGGCGCGGGCCAGCACCGCGCCGGTGACCGCGTCGCGTACCTCGACCGGCCCGTCCACCTGGTTGAGCACCACGCGGTCCACTCCGTGCCCGGTGTCCCGAACGTTGATCTCGGCGGTGGTGGGGGGCAGCTGCCAACGCACCGTGCCGCAACACGGATCGACCACGCGCAGACCGGACGGCTGGGTCTCGCCTCCGGTACGCAGCAGCAGGTTGCCGTCGGTCAGCTCGAAGACGCTGCCCGGCTGCTGCCACCGGTACGTCCCGGTCGCCCGGTCCAGAGCGACGGTGCGTGTCTCCCGGCCCTCGGGGCCGATCTCGTACCCGGTGACCAGCATCATCCCGGCCAGCGGAGTCATTCCCCAGTACCGCGCCTCCGCCGACAGCGGCGCCTGCCAGACCGGCTCGCCGCCGGGCAGCCGATACGCGGCCAGCCGCCCCTGCCGCCCCGGGCTGGTCGGCTCCATGACCAGAACGAGGTCACCGTCGACCAGGACGTCGGCCCCGGGCTGGGTCGGCAGCGTCACCGGGGCCCGCCGGGGTGGCACCACGGCGGAGGCAGCGAGCGTGACCAGCGCGAGGAGCAGGACCAGCGCGCAGCGCAGCTGCCGGCCGTCGGCGCGGGGTGGGCGGGGTAACGGCTCCGGGTCCGTGCCGTGCCGCAGCTCGCCGAGGTCGATCACCGAGTCACTCACCGCGTCAACCGCCACAACGCGGTCGCGCCGTCGACACGCTGGCAGAGCAGGACCGGCAGGGACGCCTGGCAGCTGCCGGCGATGACCCGGAGCACGTCGAGGATCCGCGCCTGACCTGCCACCAGGTCCAGCTCGGCGACGACCATCCGGCCGTCGGCCCCCTGGCGCAGGCCGACCAGCGGATCGTCCGGCCCGAGCACCGGCAGCAGGCCCCACGCGCCCAGCTCGGTCCTTACCTGCCCGGTCGCCGCGTCCCGCACCTCGTACCCCTGGCCGGGCCTGGCCATCAGCAACCGGCCGTACCGGACGTCGGCCAGGTTGTCCTGGCCCTGTTCGGACCAGCGCACCGCGCCGGTGGCGGGATCGAGCACCTGGAGGCCGCCGGTCTGCGGTACCGCACAGAGCAGACCGCCGCAGTCGACCACATGCGACACCAGCGTCACCTCGGCCGTCCACCGTAGCTCCAGCTCGGCCAGCCCGTAGCTCACCAGCCGGGTGCTGCCGGGCGGGACGAGCAGCAGCAGGTCGTCGACGACCTGCACCCGCTGGTACGCCGACCGGTCACCGGGCAGTGTGTCGATGCTACGCAGCAGGCGGCCGGTGCCGGCGTCGTGCACCTGCACCTCGCCGGTCGGTTGCAGGAGCACGAACCGGTCGACCTGGCCCTCGGGAGTGAGGTGGTAGGACGGGTTGGCGGCCGGCGGGACCGACACCGACCAGAGCACCCGGCCGGTGTCGGGCTCGACCCCGCTCACCGCGCCCGACCCGTCCTCCCGGCCGTCGGTCACCAGCAGAGCGCCGCTGGCTGTCAGCTGGGGAGCACCAGGATGCTGCCAGCGTTGCCGGCCCGTGACGGTGTCGAAGGCGGTGGTCTGGAACACCCTGTTCGGGGCGCTGACCGCCATCGTCAACACCAACCCTCGCTCGACCCGGACGTCCAGGTAGTCACCGGTGCGGACCAGCGGCGTCTGCCACCGCCGCCGCACGACTGTTCCGGATGGTGCCGGCTGGGCGTAGGCGGTCAGGTAGCGGTCCCCGTCGGGTGTCGGCGGGTCGATGACGAAGATGCCGTCCCCGGCCAGGTATGCCGTGGCCGTGGGCGACGCCGGCACGATGCTCACCGTTCGCTGCGGTGACGGCGTGGCGCCGGCCAGCACCACCAGGCTGAGCACCAGCACCGCCGCGCTGCGCAGCGGGCGACCGGCGGCGCGCGGGCGGCGGACCGGAGGCGCCGACGCCGGCTCCTCCCGGATTTCGCCCAGCTCGATGATCGACAACGATCGTCCTTCCGTCACCACTCAGGCTGACCGACGGGTGACCGTCCGGCAAACCGACCGTGAGCGCACCGGGCCGGCAAAAGCGGCGGAACCCCGCCTGTACGATGGCGCGTCGTGGCTGTGCCGGTGGTAGACCCTTCGCTGAATCCCCTGACCGACGCCGACCCGGCCGAGGCCGAGTCGACACGGCGGCCTCGACGCCGCCCGGCCCGAGCCGACCTGCTGGCCCTCGGAGCCTATGTCCTGCTGGGCGTCTTCGTCTGCCTCAACTACTGGGGTGACGTCACCGGCCGGGTCTCCTCGCACCTGCCCACCGACCACAGCTGGTTCGAGTGGCTGTTCGCGCACGGCGCGTACTCGGTGCGGCACCTGGAGAACCCGCTGTTCACGGCCCAGCAGAACGCCCCGGACGGGGTGAACATGATGGCCAACACCTCGCTGCTCGGGGTGACAGTGCCGCTGGCCCCGCTGACCATGCTGCTCGGCCCGCAGGTGATGTACGCGCTCTACCTCGGTGCGGCGCTGGCCGCCACCGCCGGCACCGGCTACTGGATGCTCTCCCGCCACCTGGTGCGCTCCCGGGCGGCGGCCTTCGTCGGCGGCGCGTTCCTCGGCTTCGCGCCGGGAATCATCCACCACGCCAACGGCCAGCCCAACTTCGTGTCCAACTTCCTGCTGCCGCTGATCGTGGTGCGGGTGCTGCGCCTCGGCGAGCCCGGCCGGTGGCGGCGCAACGGGTTGGTGCTCGGGGCGCTGGTGACGTACCAGATCTTCATCAACGAGGAGATGCTGCTGCTCACCGCGCTGGCCTGCCTGGTCGTCGTGCTGGCGTACGCCGTGCAGCGCCCGACGGCCACCCGGGCCGTCGCTGGCACGTTCCTGGCCGGGCTCGGCGTCGCTGGCGGGGTGGCCCTGGTGCTCGCCGCGTACCCGATCTGGTTCCAGTTCAACGGACCGCAGTCCTACCGGGGCCTGCAGGGTGGCGTCTTCCACAACTGGGGCGAGGACCTGGTCGCCTTCGTCACCTTCGCCCGGGACACCTGGGCCGGCGACCCGGCAGTGGAGAAGACGATCGGGTTGACCGAGCAGAACACCTGGTTCGGCTGGCCCCTGGTGCTGCTCTCGGTGGTCGCCCTGGTGCTGCTCGTACGCCGATCGTTGCCGGCCCGGATCGCCGCCGTACTGATCGTCGTCTTCACAGTGGCGTCGATCGGGCCCCGGGTGCGGTTCAACGGCGTCGAGACCGGGGTGCGCGGCCCGTGGTCGTACGTGCCGGACGACCTGCCGCTGGTCGAGATGATGATGCCGACCCGGTTGACGCTGGTGGTGGCCGCCGCGGTGGGCGTACTGCTCGCGCTGACCTGGGACGCCGCGCACCGCCAGGGGCGCCCGGTGGTCGACCAGTCGCGGGTGCCGGCCCAGCGCGTCGGGGAGGCGGCCCCGGCGACGTCCGACGAGCCGAGCCCGCCCGCGCCGGTCGCGGTGGGCCGCCGGTGGCTGCGCCCGGTGGGGTACGCGGCTGTCGCCCTCGCCGTTCTGCCGCTCTTTCCCCGACCGCTGCCCGCCCAGCAGATCGACCCGCCACCGCACTTCATCAGCGCGGGCGGCTGGCGGCCGTACGTGCCGGCGGGTCGAACCCTGGTGCCGGTGCCGATCCCGAGCAACGTGCACGGCCTGCCGACGCTGCGGTGGAGTGCGCTGACCGGGCAGGAGTTCCCCGTCCCGGGCGGCTACTTCATCGGGCCGAACGAGCTGGGCGAGGGTGTCTTCGGCGCGCCGAACCGGCCCACCAGCACCCTCATCTACTCCACGATGGACGCCGGCGCGGTCCCGGTGCTCACCGACGAGAACCGCCGCCAGGCCGTCGAGGACCTGCGGTTCTGGCGGGCCTCGGTGGTGGTGCTCGGGGCGCATCCCCGCGAGGCGGTGCTGCGTGAGCTGGTCACCGGCCTGATCGGGCCGCCCCAGCGGGTCGACGACGTCTGGGTCTGGGACGTCCGCACCCTGGTGAGCTGATCAGTCGACCTGGTTCCGGACGTCCCACATCCAGCCGCCGTCGACCGGGCGGCCCGGGCCGAGCAGGTCGTCGACGGTCCGACGGACCGGGTCGCCGTTGGTCAGCTGGCCGAGCACCACCACGGCGGCCCGCCAGTGCCGCAGGTCCTCGACGGCCTGGCGGCGGTCGGCGTCGGTGAGCACCGGCGCCGTGCCGGTCTCGGCGACCCGCCGCAGCAGCACCGACGTTGGGCGGTCGGAAGCGCCCCAGCGGGCCGCCGGGTCGTCCGGGCCGCTCGGTCCGATGAAGTAACCGCCCGGCGTGGGAAACGCCAGACCGGTACGGGCGGACCAGAACATCGCCGGGCTCTGCGCCGCGCCGGTGACCGGCGGAACGGCGACCACTGTCCGGCCGGGCGGCACCAGCGGACGCCACCCGCCGTCGGCGACGAACCCCGGCACCGGCGTGACCGGCACCACCCGGATCGGCGTCGGGACCAGCGGCAGCAACGCGGCGGCCACCGCGCCGGCCCAGAGCAGCCGCACCGGCAGCCCGGGTGCGGTCGACAGCCGGCGCGCCGCCCGCACCCGCTCCAGGGAGAGCGCCACCAGCACACCCAGCACCGGTACGCAGACCAGCGCGAACCGGGCCGGCACCGCGAGGTCGAGCAGGGGCAGCCCGGCGACCAGCCGGTACGGCCCCGGAATGCCGGTGGCCGTGCCGTCGACCCGCAGCTCGGTGCCGAGGGAGAGCAGCGCGAACACCAGCCCACAGCCGGCCAGCGCGCGGACCAGCGGCCGTCGCCACAGCCAGATCACGATCACCACGGCGAGCACCAGCAGCCCCGGGCCGAAGAAGGAGTTCTCCTCGGTCGGGTTCGGCGCGAGCAGGCCCGGCAGCCAGTCGTCGCCGAGCACGGTCTGCCGGGCCGACGCGGTGAACGACGCGGCGTCCAACTGGAAGGCGTGCGTGGCGAACGCCATCCCGGAGTAGTGCTGCGGGCCGTGGAACTGGAACCACAGCGGGTATGCCAGTGGCACCGCCGCCACCCCGGCCGCCACCGCCAGCCGGCCGAGGAGGGCCGGGGCGAGTTGCCGGGCGGCCACCCGGTCGGCGAGCGCGTAGCCCAGCGCGAACACCCCCGCCGCGAGCGCCAGGAAGACCAGCACCTCCTCACCGATGAAGACCTGCCAGACCAGCAGCAGCCCGAGGACGATGCCGGGCCGCCACACGCCGACGAGCCGGTGCGCCGGGTCCACGGCGGGCCGGAACACCAGGGCGAGGATCGGGGGCACCAGGAACTGCGCGGCGATGTGCAGGTGCGCGCCCGCCTGGGCGATCATTCCCGGGGCGAAGCCGCAGATCAGCCCACCGACCGCGGCGGCGGAACGAGTGGTGACCAGCCGGCGGCGCAGCAGCGCGTACCAGGCGGTGGCCGTGCCGGCGAGGCAGCAGACGACCGCCACGCAGAACGCCACCTGCGAGCCGAGGAGCAGGGTGACCGGGGTCAACGGGACACCCAGGCCGAGCACCGAGGTGTTCGCCATCAGGTTGACCCCGTCGGGCGCGTTCAACCCGGCACTGTGGAGGGGGTTGTCCCCCGCGACCACGGCGTGCGCCGCGTGGGCCAGCATCCACTCGAAGAGGATCTGGTCGCCCGCCTGGTGGAACAGCCGACCCGGCTGGCCCCACTGGGCGCTGGTCAGCACCGCGGCCAGGCCCAGATAGCCGACCACCACCAGCAGGTCCCGCAGCCAGACCGGACGGGACGTCGGCACCACCGCCGGGGGCGAGGTGGCCGGGGACGTCGTCCCGGTGGTCATCAGACCGAACGGTCGGTCAGCGCCCGGACGTCCCACACCCAGACGTCCAGCTCCTGGCGGCCGGGGCCGACCAGGTCCTCGACGGTACGCCGCAACGGCTCGGCGTTCTGCTGACGGAGCGGCAGCACAAGGATCGCGGCCCGCCAGTGACGCAGTTCGTCGGCGAAGCGGCGGCGTTGCCGGTCGTCGAGCTTCGGCATCCGCCCGGTGGTCGCCACCTCCTCCAGCATCTGACCCACCCCGCTGGGTCGGCCACCGAACCGACCCGCGTCACCGGTGTTGCCGTTGCGCGGGGCGAGGAAGTAACCGCCGGGGATCTTGAAGTCGAGGTTGGTGGTCGCCGCCCAGCGCATGCCGTGCGTGTTACCCATACTGGGCACCGGGATCGGCACCAGCGTCTGGTCCGGCCCGACGTACGCCCGCCAGCGGTCGGCCGTGATGAAGTCCGGCACCGGCGGTCGGGAGACCATCCGCAGCGGCATCGGAGCGATCGGCAGCAGCGCGAACGCCAGGCCCGCCGCGGTGAGCGTCCGCACGGTGCGCCGGTCGGCCGGTCGCAACGCCCAGGCCCGCTCGACGGCGAGCGCGAGCAGCAGACCGATCACCACACTGGTGATCAGACCGAACCGGGTCGGCACCACCGCGTCCAGCAACGGCAGGTGGACCAGCAACTGCCACGGCCCGCTGACCAGCTCACGGTCCCACCAGGAGACCCGCTCACCGAGCGACAGGACGGCGAAGAACAGGCCGGTCACCGCGAGCGCCCGGACGATCAGCTCCCGGCGCAGCCAGACCACGATGCCGATGGCGAGCATGGACAGGCTCCAGCCGAAGAACGCGTTCTCCTCCGAGTAGTTCGGCGCCAGGTTGATGTTGGCTCGCTGGTTGCCGCCCAGGGTGGGCGAGCCGGGGGCGAAGAAGGCGGCGATGTCGTTGCCGTAGTCCTTCACGGCGTCGCTGAGCCCGTGGTAGGCCATCGGCCCGGCGAACTGCACGTACAGGGGGTACGCCAGCAGCGCCCCGGCCAGCAGCGCGCAGGTCACCACGCCGATTCCGAGCGGTCGCCAGGCCGCCGACCAGCGGGCGGGTTCCTGCGCGAGCACGGCCAGCAGGAACACCCCGCAGGCCAGCGCAGTGAAGAGCAGGATCTCCTCATTGATGAACGCCTGCACGGTGACCAGCAGGGCGAGCAGCGCCCCGTCCCGGACCGGCCGACGGGACCGGGTGAGCACCAGCACCCGCCAGACGATGAACGGCAGCAGGAACTGGCTGATGATGTTCGGGTGCCAGCTGGCATGCGACAGCATCGCGGGTGAGAAGCCGCAGAACCAGCCGCCGACCGCCGCCGCCAGCGGCGTACGCACCAGGTGGCGGGAGAGCATGAGGTACCAGGCCATGGCGGTGCCGGCGAGGCCCAGTGTCACCAGCACCACGAAGGAGACCGCCGGCCCGAAGAGCAGCGTCACCGGGACCATCGGGATGCCCAGCGCCAGCACGGCCGTGTTGGCCATCAGGTTGACGCCGTCGGGGTAGTTGAACTGCTCGGTGTAGAACGGGTACTCGCCGTGCAGCACCACGCGCACCGAGTGGGCGAGGAAGAACTGCACCTGGGCCGGGTCACCGGTGTAGAGCGAGGCCACCCGACCGGACGGGTCCAGCCAGATCCGACTGGTCACCCAGAGCGCGGCGAGCAGGAACAGGCCACCCACCGCGAGGTGTTGCCGACGCCGGGTCCAGCGACGCCACCGCGCCCGCGTCGGTACGACCTCCGCGCCGTCGGCCACCGCCACGTCCTCCGCCGGCGCGTGCGGGGCCGCTGGCGCTGCGGGCTCGGACGGCGTCGCGGGGTCGGACGGCGCGTCCGGGTCCGTCGGTGCTTCGGGCTCGGCCGGGGCTTCGGCGGGGGCGGTGGCGGCGAAGAGGCCGCCCGGTGTGCGGTAGCTCACCATCTCGTCGGGGCCGGTTGCGGCCTCCGGGTGCGGCGCGGGCAGGGCGCGGGACTCGGCAGGCGTCACAGTCGGCGGAGTCTACCTGAGCAACGAAAACGCACTAAAGCCCCGGTGACGTCCATTGTGGTGGGCCTGACGGCGACCACCTGGGGTCCCGCACCGGACATCTCGTACTATGGCGCTTTCCGACAGCGACGGCGAGGCGATCGGGGGCGGACCAGGTGACTCCAGGCCGTCGGCACGGCAGGGCGCTTCCCGTCCTGCTCAGCGCGCTGCTGGCCGCCACGGCCTGCGGTCCGGTGGCCGAGAGGAAGCCGCAGGATCTGCGGGTCGGCTACGACAGCCTGGACGGCGCGTTGGTCGTGTGGCCGCCCCGGGGCGACCTCTCGGGGGACGCCACGGCGACGGCAGCGGTCACCAGGACGGTCCGCGACTGGCGGTCACCGGCCGATGACCGCGCGCACCTGCCCTCGTCCGGCATCCTCTTCTCCGGCCGGGTCGACGGCGCGCCGGTGGCACTCGTGGCCGCCGACGTGCCCGGCGAGAGCGCCTCCTGGCTGCTGCAACTCACCCGTGACGGCGACCGGTACGCGGTGACCCGCGCCACCGAGTACACCGACCCGGGCTACCTCGTCTACTCCGACGTTCTGCCGGTGCAGACCGCCGCCGGCCGCCGCTACCTGGTCTCGGCGCGGGTGCAGACGCTGGTCGGGCCACAGGATCGGACGTTGCCCGTCACGGACGGCCTCAGCGCGCCGGTCGACGTGCCGTCCTGCACGGCTGTCGGAGTGACAGCGACCCTGCGGACCACCGAGTCGCTGCCCCGCGGGCGGGCCGCGGACCGGCTGCTCGACCTGGGCACCGGCACCGTCGACCCGCGCTATCCGCTGGTCCGCGACGAGTCCGGCACCGGCCGGAGGGCGCTCACCGGGCTGGACACCTGCGTGCTGGGCGGTGACCGGGGCCCGTTCGGCAGCATCCCCCGCCGGATCGGCGACCGGGACGCGCCGCGCTCGGTGCCGACGTCCTGGCCGATGGCGAAACTAACCGTCCGCTCGCTCGGCGAGGTCGCCCTCGGCGGTGGTGAGGCAGCCGAGTTGCAGCAGCTCAGCTGGGACACCGACGCCGGCGCGATGACCGCTGTGGTCTACCGACCGGCCGACGGGAGCGCGCCCGTCGTCTCACCCGCCGACCGGGCCACCCCGTTGCAGGCGTACCAGTTGCCGGTGCCCGGCCAGCCGATCGTGGTGCTGAGCTGGCGAGCCACCCGGGACAGCTCCCTGTCCGTTCCGCCGGGCACTCCCCTGCTGGTCGAGCGCCCTGGCCTGGCGGTCATCCCCGGCCCGTCCCGTTCCCAGACCTACAGCCTCGCCAACACCGACAAGACCCACTACCGCTCGGTGAAGCCAACCAACTGACCCGCTCGTGGGAACGACGACGGCGGGCGTCCCCGGGAGGGGGTGCCCGCCGTCGTCGTTTCGTCAGTTCTGCGCGGCCGCGTCGCTGGGGGTGAGGCGGTCCGGGGTGGCGTCCAGGCCGGAGATCCAGCCGGTCACGTTGCGCGCCACGTCCTGGGCGGTCAGGCCCAGGTCCGCGAGGATCTGCGCGCGGGTGCCGTGCGGGTGCCACTCGGCCGGTACGCCCAGGTCCTTGAGCGGCACCCGGACGTCGGCGTCGCGCATGGCCTGGGCGAGCGCGTCGCCCACCCCGCCGACCCGGACCCCGTCCTCGACGCTGACCACGAGCCGGTGGCGGGCGGCCAGGTCGACCAGCTCCGCCGGGACCGGACGCACCCAGCGGGGGTCGACGACGGTGACGCCGTAGCCCTGCTCGGCGACCCGGGCGGCCACCTCCATGCCCAGCTGGCCGAACGAGCCGACAGCGACCAGCAGCACGTCGGTACGCGCCGACTCGGCCAACACGTCGACCGGGCCCACCCGGCGCAGCGCTGGCAGGTCCGCGGCGACCGCGCCGGTCGGGAAGCGCACCACGGTGGGGCCGTCGTCGATGGCCACCGCCTCGCGCAGCTCCTCCCGCAGCGTGGCGGCGTCTCGGGGAGCGGCGATCCGCAGCCCGGGCACCACCCCGAAGACCGACATGTCCCAGATGCCGTAGTGGCTGGGGCCGTCCGGGCCGGTGATGCCCGCCCGGTCCAGCACGAAGGTCACCGGCAGTTTGTGCATCGCCACGTCCAGCAGGACCTGGTCGAAGGCGCGGTTGAGGAAGGTGGCGTAGACCGCGACCACCGGGTGCAGACCGCCGAGCGCCAACCCGGCCGCCGAGGTGGCGGCGTGCTGCTCGGCGATGCCCACGTCGTACACCCGCTCGGGGTACTTGCGGGCCAGCTTGGCGATGCCGGTCGGCTCGGCCATCGCGGCGGTGATGCCCACCACGTCCGGCCGCTCGTCGGCGACGGCCAGCAGCTCGTCGGCGAAGACGTGCGTCCACTTCACCGACGGGGCGGCCAGCAGCGCGCCGGTCTCGACGTCGAAGGCGCTACTCGGGCCGTGCAGGCAGTCCGCCTCGTCCTCCTCGGCCGGGCGGTAGCCGTAGCCCTTGCGGGTGACCGCGTGCACGATCACCGGGCCGCCGAAGTTCTTCGCCGCGCGCAGCGCCGCCTCGACGGCTGCCACGTCGTGCCCGTCCACCGGGCCCACGTACTTGATGCCCAGGTCCTCGAACATGGCCTGCGGGGCGACCGCGTCCTTGATGCCCTTCTTGACCGCGTGCAGCACCTCGTACATCGGCTTGCCGACCAGCGGCGTGGAGCCGAGGGCGTCCTTGACGGTGTCGAGGACCTTCTCGTAGCCGGGGTTGAGCCGCAGCGAGGAGAGGTGGTCGGCCAGCCCGCCGATGGTCGGCGAGTAGGACCGGCCGTTGTCGTTGACCACGATCACGAGGGAGTTGCCGGCGGTGGCGATGTTGTTCAGCGCCTCCCAGCACATGCCACCGGTGAGCGCGCCGTCGCCGACCACGGCCACGACGCTGCGGGCCTCACCACGCAGCGCGTACGCCTTGGCGAGGCCGTCGGCGTAGGAGAGCGCGGTGGAGGCGTGCGAGTTCTCGATGAGGTCGTGCTCGCTCTCCGCCTGGCTGGGGTAGCCGGAGAGGCCACCGCGCTGACGGAGCTTGTCGAAGCCGGCCTGGCGCCCGGTGAGGATCTTGTGCACGTACGCCTGGTGGCCGGTGTCGAACAGGAGCCGGTCCCGGGGCGAGTCGAAGACGCGGTGCATGGCCAGCGTCAGCTCGACCACACCGAGGTTGGGCCCGACGTGCCCGCCGGTGCGGGAGACCTTGGCGATCAGGAAGTCCCGGATCTCGGCGGCGAGGACGTCCAGCTCCTCGCCCGACATCCGCTTGACGTCCTGCGGACCGCGTACCGTCCCCAGCAGCCGGCCGTGGTTGGCCGTGTCCTCTTCAACACTCATGACCGGAGAGTCTATCGGCCGCCCGGTACTCCGCAGCCTGGGCCGAGAGGCCCGGGCCGTGCTGGTCGGCTGAGCCCCTGGTCAGAGCGCGATCCGCGGCGGGAGCAGCAGCCCCACCTGCTCGACGTGCTGTGTCATCGGGAACAGGTCGAAGCCCCGCAGCGCCGCCAGCCGCCAACCGAGCTCGGTGAAGGTGCGGACGTCCCGGGCGAAGGCCGCCGGGTCACAGGCCACGTACGCGACCGCTCGCGGGCCGGCGGCGACGATGTCACGCACCACCTGGGCGCCCGCGCCGGAGCGCGGCGGGTCGAGCACCACCACGTCGACCGGGCCGGTGATCCGTCGGCGGGTCAGCGCGGTCTCCACCCGGGCGGCGACCACCTCGACCTGGGGCAGGTCGGCCAGGTTGGCCCGGGCCGCGTCCACCCCGTCCCGGCTCGACTCGACCAGGGTGATCCGGGCGTCGCCGACCCGTCCGGCGAGGGCCGCGGCGAACAGCCCAGCGCCGCCGTAGAGGTCCCATCCGGTCTCGCCCGGCTGTGGGTCCAGCAGGTCCAGCACCGCCGCGCAGAGGGTGTCCGCCGCAGCCGGGTGCACCTGCCAGAACGCCGACGCGGGCAGCGCCCAGTCCCGTCCGGCGGCCACCTCGCGGACCTCGGCCGGCCCGCTCACCAGGGTGGGCACCCCGTCGCGGATCTCCGTGACGGTCACGTCCCCGCCGGTGCTGGCGATCGTCTCGACCCCCTCGGCGGCCGGCCAGCGCTCGGTGAGCACCGGCAGCTGCTGGATGGCCGGGTGGGCGATCCGGCAGCGGTCGATCGGCACCACCTCGTGCGACCGGTGCTTGAGCAGACCGGCCCGGTCCGCGGCGTCCACGGCGTACCGGACCCGGGAGCGCCAGCCGAGCAGCCCGCCGGGCAGCGCCTCGACCCGGACGCCGAGCTTGTCCAGCTCGGCGTCGGTCAGCCCGCCGAGGCGGACCAGCTGCTCGCGCACCACTGCGGTCTTCCAGGCCAGTTGCGCGTCCGGGGCGACGTGTTGCAGGTCGCAGCCGCCACACGCGCCCGGCCTGGCGTACGGGCAGGGCGGCTCGACCCGGTCCGGTGAGGGGTCCAGCACCGTCACCGCGTCGGCCCGGACGAACCCCCGGTGCACCTCGGTGACCTCGGCGATGACCCGTTCACCGGGCAGCGCGTGCCGGACGAAGACGACCTGCCCGTCCACCCGTGCCACGCAGTGCCCGCCGGGGGCGACCGCGTCGACGGTCAGCTCGACCCGTTCCGCCTCGGCCAGCCCACGCTCGGGTGCCGGTGGCACCGGGGTTGTTGCGGTTAGCTGCCCGCCCGACTCAGTCACGGCCGTTTCCTTCCGTTGCGCGGTCCGCCGGGCCGCCCTCACCGGGCGGCGGCGGAGAAACCACCGGCGGTGCGGAGACCAGCGGCGGCACGGTGCCGCGCGGCCCCCGTGCCGGTGTCCGGGACAGTGTGGCGTCCAGCCGGTCCAGGTTCTTGCTCGCTGTCGACGCGAGCTGCCACGGCACGCTGACCACCATCACCCCCGGTTCGAAGAGCAGTCGGCCCTTGAGGCGCAGGGCGCTCTGGTTGTGCAGCAGGTTCTCCCACCAGCGGCCGACCACGTACTCCGGGATGAAGACGGTGACCACGTCGCGGGGTGACTTGCGGCGGGTGGAGGCGACGAAGTCCAGGATCGGGCGGGTGATCTCACGGTACGGCGAGTCGATCACGGTGAGCGGGATGGCCATCTCCCGCCGCTCCCAGTCGGCCTGCAGGTCCCGGGTGTCCTTGTCGTCCACGTTGACGGTCACTGCGGTCAGCGTGTCCGGCCGGGTGGCCCGGGCGTAGGCGATGGCCCGCAGCGTCGGCTGGTGCAGTTTGCTGACCAGCACGATCGCGTGGTTGCGGGCGGGCAGCGTGGCCCGGCCCTCGTCCGGCGGGGTCAGCTCGACGGCGATCCGGTCGTAGTGCCGGCGGATGGCCAGCATCAGCACGTAGATCACCGCCATCGCGGCGATCGCGATCCAGGCGCCGAGCAGGAACTTCGTGACCAGGACGATCACCAGCACCGTGCCGGTCAGGCCCATGCCGAACGTGTTGATCGCCCGGGACCGGTACATCTTGCGGCGCGCCTCCGGGTCCCGCTCGGTCCGCAGGTGCCGGTTCCAGTGCCGGATCATGCCGGCCTGGGAGACGGTGAACGAGACGAAGACCCCGACGATGTAGAGCTGGATCAGCTTCGTCACCTCGGCCTGGAAGCCGACGATCAGCACGATCGCGAAGAGGGCGAGGAAGGTGATGCCGTTGGAGAACGCCAGCCGGTCGCCGCGGGTGTGGAACTGGCGGGGCAGGTAGCGGTCCTGCGCGAGGATCGAGCCGAGCACCGGGAACCCGTTGAACGCGGTGTTCGCGGCCAGGAACAGGATCAGGGCGGTCACCCCGGCCAGCACGTAGAGCAGGATCGACCCGGACCCGAAGACCGTCTCACCGAGCTGGGTGGTGACGGTCTTCTGCACGTACCCCTCAGGGCCGGAGACGATCTGCAGGGCCGGGTCCTCGACAAACTGCAGGTGGGTCAGCCGGGCCAGCCAGATGATCCCGACCAGCATGCTCACCGAGATGGTGCCGAGCAGCAACAGGGTGGTGGCGGCATTGCGGCTCTTCGGGGCCTTGAACGCCGGCACACCGTTGGAGATCGCCTCCACGCCGGTGAGCGCGGCGGCGCCCGAGCTGAACGTCCGCAGCAGCAGGAAGATGAGCGCGAACCCGGTCACGCTGTGCTCGGCCTGGATCACCAGGTCGGCGCTCGGTGCACGGAGGTCGTCGCCCAGCACGAAGACCCGGAACAGCCCGGTGAGCAGCATCCCGAGCATCACGATCACGAAACCGTAGGTGGGGATGGCGAACGCCGTGCCCGACTCGCGCAGCCCGCGCAGGTTGACAGCGGTCAGCAGCACCACCGCGATCACCGCGATCAGGACCTTGTGGGTGGCCACGAACGGCACCACCGAGCCGAGGTTGGCCACCCCGGAGGAGACCGACACCGCCACCGTGAGCACGTAGTCGACCAGCAGCGCACTGGCCACCCCGACGCCGAACTTCGGGCCCAGGTTGACAGTGGCCACCTCGTAGTCGCCACCGCCGGACGGGTAGGCGTACACGTTCTGCCGGTAGCTGGCCACCACGGTGAGCATCACCACGACCACTGCCAGCGCGATCCATGGAGAGAACAGGAACGCCGAGGCGCCGGCGATGGAGAGGGTGAGCAGGATCTCGTCGGGCGCGTACGCGACGCTGGACAGCGCGTCGGAGGCGAACACGGGCAGCGCGATGCGCTTCGGCAGGAGGGTGTGCTGAAGCCGGTCGGACCGGAACGGTCGACCGAGGAGGAGCCGCTTCAGCAGCGAGGTGGGACTGGCCACGAACGCCAAGGGTACGACCACCAAGGCGGGGGCGCGGGGGTGGGCGATCACGGCTGCTCACGACGACGGGGGTACGGTCGGTCCCCGCTTCCCGCCGGGACGTGGCAGGCTCGCACTCGGAGGCCACCGGAAGCGGGGGTGGTACGCACCTTGGGAGGGACAGCGTGCACGTCGTGATCATGGGATGTGGCCGGGTCGGGTCGACCCTCGCCCACAGCCTGGAGTCCCGAGGACACTCGGTGGCGGTGATCGACCAGGACGCCGACGCGTTCCGCCGGCTCGGCCCCGACTTCGCCGGGATCACGGTGACCGGGGCCGGCTTCGACGGCGAAGTTCTCCGACAGGCCGGCATCGAGCGCGCGGACGCCTTCGCGGCGGTGTCGAGCGGCGACAACTCCAACATCATCTCGGCGCGGCTGGCCCGCGAGACGTTCGGCGTGTCCCGGGTCGCCGCCCGCATCTACGACCAGCGCAGGGCGCAGGTCTACGAGCGGCTGGGCATCCCCACCGTCGCGACAGTGCGCTGGACTGCCGACCGGATGCTGCGGCACCTGGTGCCGGAGGGCAACGTGGAGATCTTCCGCGACCCCACGAGCACCGTGTCGATCGTCGAGGTGCCGGTCCACAAGGACTGGATCGGCCGGTCGTTGCGCACACTGGAGGAGGCGTCCGGCGCACGGGTCGCCTACCTGATCCGCTTCGGCATCGGCACGCTGCCCACCGGCTCCACCGTCGTACAGGAGGGTGACCAGGTGTTCATGCTGGTCAGCGATGACATCGTGGCGACGGTCACGTCGGTGGCGGCGGCGCCGCCGGAAGGGGGGCACTGAGCCATGCGGGTCGCCATCGCGGGCGCGGGCAACGTGGGCCGCTCGATCGCCCAGGAGCTGATCGACAACGGCCACCAGGTGATGCTGATCGAACGCCAGCCCAAGATGCTGCGCCCGGACCGGGTGCCGGCGGCCGAGTGGGTGCTCGCCGACGCGTGCGAGGTGGCCAGCCTGGAGGAGGCCAACATCGCCGGGTGCGACGTGGTGGTCGCGGCGACCGGCGACGACAAGACCAACCTGGTGCTGTCGCTGCTGGCCAAGACCGAGTTCGCGGTGCCGCGCGTGGTGGCCCGGGTCAACCGGGCCGAGAACGAGTGGCTGTTCACCGAACAGTGGGGCGTCGACGTCGCGGTGAGCAAGCCGCGGGTGATGGCCGCGCTGGTCGAGGAGGCCGTCACCGTCGGCGACCTGGTCCGGCTGATGACCTTCCGCCAGGGTGAGGCGAACCTGGTCGAGATCACTCTGCCGCCGACCGCGCCCTACGTCGGTCAGCCGATCCACGCCGTGCCGCTGCCGCGCGACTCCGCGCTGGTGGCGATCCTGCGCGGCAAGCGGGTCCTGGTGCCCAGCCCGGACGACCCGATCGAGGCCGGCGACGAGCTGATCTTCGTCTGCACCGCCGAGGTGGAGGACCAGGTCCGCGCGGTGATCCTCGGGCCGGACAGCGTCGAGCGGACCCGCGGCTCACGCTGAGCCGGCAGACCGTTCGGTCAGGCGCCGGGCAGCGGGGTCGGCGACGACTCCCGGGTGACCCGGCGCACCGTCCAGACCGTGATCAGCAGCAGCAGCGCGTACGGCGGGTAGCCCAGCGCCAGCCGGGCCACGCCCAGCGCGGTGTCCTGATGGGCCAGGTAGAGCCCTGCCTGCACGCCCACCTTGGCCAACCAGACCACGCCCCAGAGCACGGTGAGCTGGGTGAAGGTGCGCACCAGCTTCGGGTCGGTGCGCCATTCCGAGCGGCCCTTGGCGACCAGCACCGACCAGATCCAGCCCACCAGCGGCTGCCGGATCGCCGCCGAGATCAGCAGGGCGACGCCGTACCCGATGCCGTAGAGGATGCCGGGAAGGTAGAAATCGCGCTCGTCGCCGGTGCGCCAGGCGATGGCCGCGCCGACGCCGACGCCGAACAGCCCGTTGATGGCATGCCGGATCGGCCGACGCTGGGCCAGCCGCAGCCCGGCGATCAGCAGCGCGACGGAGACCGAGGCGATCACCGCCGGTCGCAGCTCGCCGATGACGTTGGCGAGAACGAAGACCACGACCGGGATGCTCGACTCGACCAGGCCCCGCCAGCCGCCGAGCTGGTCGGCCATCTGCTCGGCGATCGTCGGCAGCGGCTCCTCCTCCGGAGGGCCGGTCTCCGGCTGCGCCGCCCGGTGCTGTCCCGTCGTCATCGCCGGCCTTCCGTCCGCAACGCCGTCACTTCGGCGAGTCCAGCTCGTAGTAGGGGTTGTAGATGACCTTGCGCTCGTCGCGCACCGCCACCCGGCCACGGGCGGTCAGGTGCCGGCCCGGCTCGATCCCGGCGATGTGCCGTCGACCCAACCAGACCAGGGTGACCACGTCGCTGCCGTCATACAGGTCGGCCTCCAGGGTGGGCAGGTTGGTGCGCGGCGTGTAGACCACCGTGCGCAGCCGACCAGCGACCGACACCAGCTGACCCCGGGAGCACTGCTGTGCCGGGATCCCGCCGCACTGGGCGCTCTCGCGCCGCAGCTCCTGCGCGTCTATCTCGGCCTCGCTGGCGGTGAACCGTTGCAGGATGCGCCGCAGCGACACCCGGCCCTCGTCGGTCGTCATGACCTCCGCGTCACCCTCTCCACGCTCGCCGTCCCCGGCCGGCACCGGCGGCGCCGGAACCGTGCCGCCAGCGTACGCCGACGGGGCTGGTTCCGGCGGGCCGGTGCGCGCGGGTCAGACCTGGCGCGGCTCGGCGGCGGCGGCGCCCGCCTCGGCCTCGGCCTGGTCGGCGATCTCGCGGGGCAGCCGCAGCGGCAGCGGCTCACGGACCGGCTTGGCCTCCTGGCCACGGTCGACCACCAGGCCGTCCAGGCACTCCACCAGCGGCCCGGCCACGGCCGGGTTGGTGGCCACCGGGCCCTGGAACACGCCGCGGACCATCCAGCGCGGCCCGTCGATGCCGACGAACCGCAGGTTCGTCGGGCCGTCCGGGGTGTTCACCTGGGCGTGCAGCTCCGGGCCGTACTCGCCCTCGACCTCCTGAGCGCTCGCGCCGTCGCGCAGCAGGGACTGCCGGATCTCCTCGCGCACCTCGCCCCAGATCCCCTCGGACCGGGGGGCGGCGAAGACGCCCAGCTGGAGTGCGTTGTCGCCATGCACCAGCACCACCTGCTGGACCACACCCTGCGGGTCGGCCTGCACCCGCACCTCGACGTCGGCGATCGCCGGGATGTGCAGGCTGCCCAGGTCGAGTCGCTGCACGTCGTCGTAGCTCTCGGAGATGTCGTACGGGCCGCGCTCCAACGTCGGCGCCGCATCGCCCTGGTCGGGGACCTGGGTGGCCCGCTCGTCACGGGTCTGCCGCTCGGCGTCGGCCCGCTTTCGGGAGAAGATCACTGCGCCTGCCCTCCGCTGTTCACACTCACCCTGCCACCTCTTCCGTCTGCCCGCGGCCCGGCTCGTCTGGCCGCCGCTCGACCCGGTCCTGGCCCGTCGGCGACGGCACCAGCCCGGCGTGCCCGCCGGTCGACCCGTGCCCGCCGACCCCACGCCGGGACGTGGGCAGCTCGACCACCGGCTCGAACCGCACCCGTGCGACCTGCTGGACCACGAGCTGCGCGATCCGGTCGCCGCGGGAGATCTTCGCCGGCACATCCCGATCATGATTGATCAGGTTGACCAGGATCTCACCCCGGTAGCCGGCGTCGACCGTACCGGGCGCGTTGAGCACCGTCACGCCGAGCCTGGCCGCCAGACCGGAACGGGGATGGACCAGACCCACGTACCCCTCCGGCAGCGCGATGGCCACGCCGGTGGGCACCAGGGCACGGCCACCGGGCGGCAGTTCCACGTCCGCGGCCGCCACCAGGTCGGCCCCGGCGTCGCCGGGATGGGCGTACGTGGGCAGCGGCAGCTCGGAGTCGAGCAGCTGCACGGGCACGGGTACGACGTCGGTCACGGGTCCCCTCTTCCGTCCGGTTCTCGGGGTGACCCTGCCATCCTGCCGGTTCGCCGAGCCGCCGTGCGCCGTACCCTCGCAGGAGTGAGCATGTCGCCGTCTCCCTCCGCCGATCAGCCGCCGGTCGACGCCCGCCCGGCGTACGCCGAACGGTTGGATCTGCCCTGGTGGTTGTGGCTGGCCGGGCTGGTGGCCGCCGCGCTGCTGGCCGTCGAGATCTGGATGGGCGCCGCCGGCGTGCGCGCCTGGCTGCCGTTCGTCGTGCTGCTGCCCCTCACCGCGGCAGGGCTGTGGTGGCTCGGCCGGATCCGGATCGGGGTCGCCGATTCCGAGCTGCGGGTGGACGACGCCCGCCTGCCGGTCCGCTTCGTGGCCGACGTGGTGCCGCTGGACGTGGCCGGCCGCCGTGAGGTGCTCGGGGTCGGCGCGGACCCGCTCGCCTTCGTGGTGCAGCGGCCGTGGATCGGCGGCGCCGTGCAGGTGGTGCTCGACGACCCGGCCGATCCGACCCCGTTCTGGGTGGTGAGCACGCGGCACCCCGTCGAGCTGGCGGAGGCGGTGCTGGCCGAGCGGGACGCTCTGGCGCTCTCCCAACCCACCACGGGTGAGCAGGGCTGATCCGACGCCGCCGACCCGGTCAGGTGCCGGTCGGTGGGCCGGGCAGGGCCGCCGGTGGCGCGGGTCGGGCGATGCCCCGCCGGCGCAGGTCCACCTGAAGCTGCTCGGCCATCTGCTGGGTGGCCCGGCGGTTGAGGAAGCTGGCCACAGCCGCGCCGGTCAGGAACGGTCCGAGTGTGGTGAGGTTGCGACCGAAACGCCGCAGCAGCATGTCCCGCAGTTCCTTGCGGGCCGCGGTGCCGAGCACCGCGCCCACCCCCACGCCGGGCACCATCGGGTTGACCCCACGCTGGGTGGCCCAGGAGTGCACCAGGGCGACCGCCCGTTGGCTGCCGCCCTCCGGTAGCGCCACGCCGTGGACCTCGTGCAGCTCACCGACCAGTTTCAGTTCCACCGACACCACGGCGACGGTCTCGGCGGCGAGCAGCACCGGCGCGGAGAGCAGGGTCGGGGCGACCGTCCACTCGACGGCGGCGACTCCCCCGCCGGCCGCGCCGATCGCGGCGGTGGCCCGGGACGCGTTGCGGATGAGCCGGTCGGCCAGCGCGGCGTCGTCCAGGCCGGGGAAATGGCGGCGCAGGGTGGCCAGGTCCCGCACCGGGATGTGCGGGGCGACCTCGGTGACGGTGTCGACCATCCAGCGCACGGCGGCACGGGGCTTGAACAGGTCGGAGATGCCCCGGGCGCGGGCTTGCCCGACCATTCGGGTCAGCAGTTGGCGGCGACGGGCCGGAGCGAGGTCGTCCGCGGTCAACGCCGCGACGGTGGCGCCGAGGTCGTCCGTGCCGCCGGTGGCACCAACGCTGCCCGTGCCATCGTCGGTGGTGCCGCCTCGATCGCTCATCGGACCTCCCGGTGCTGTGGCTACCCGCTACGAGTCAAGCAGGTACCCACTACCGGCGCACGCCTACACCAGCAGCGGCGGCCCCGTTCAGGAGGCCGCCGCCGGTGTCGTGGTTGTCAGACGCACTCGCGGCAGATCAACTCGCCGTTACGCTCGACTGCCAGCTGGCTACGGTGATGTACCAGGAAGCAGCGGGCGCACCGGAACTCGTCCTGCTGCATCGGAAGCACCTTGACCGTGAGCTCCTCGTCGGCCAGATCGGCACCGGGCAGCTCGAAGCTCTCGGCCACCTCGGCCTCGTCGACGTCCACCGCGCCCGACTGTGAGTCGACGCGCCGTGCCTTGAGCTCTTCCAGGCTGTCCTCGCCGAGGTCGACCTCGTCGCGACGCGGGGCGTCGTAGTCGGTGGCCATCGGTTTCACTCTCCCATATCGATGTTGTCGCTTCCGGTTGTAACGCCGGACGACGCTGTTTCGGTTCCGCTGGCCGGCCACCACTTGTGTCGGGCACCCGACCCGAGGACCGAACGGGTCGAGCTCGCTGGGGCGACTCCCCTGCGAGCGCGGAACCTTACCCCCCCTTGGGCGAGGCATGTATACCGCCCTTGCGGCTGAGATGTACGCCCCCGCACGCGAAGTTGTTCCCAATGTGATTCAGGCGACACGAAGATAGGGGTAGTAGTACCCGGTTCGCGGTCGGCGCGCCGGCATGTCGGGCTGTTTCCACGCGACGGCCGGACAACCGTTAACCTCAGCGGCGTATTCGACGGCCGGCGGCCAGTCTGATCGTTGCCGGCTGCCGCCACCCACCTGAGGTCCCGGGAGTGCCCAGATGAGTTTTGCGCGAGTGCGAGCACTCGTCGTCGTCGGCCTGCTCGGGGTGCTGGCCCTGGCGTTCGTGGTCACCGCGATCATCCGGGACACCCAGGGGAAGGCGGGCACGGCCGAGGGCTGCCCGGAGGGTTGGCCGCTGGCCGACGTGACACTGCACGAACCCAAGGACGTCAAGATCAACGTGTTCAACACGACCGAAGAGCCCGGCCGGGCCGGCAGCGTCGCGGACGACTTCCGCAACCGCAAGTTCCAGGTGAAGAAGGTCGGCAACGACCCCAAGGAGATCGACGACGTGGCAGTGCTGCGCTACGGCCCGAAGGGCGTCGGCTCCGCGCACCTGCTGCAGGCGTACTTCCTCAACAACGCCGTGCCGGGCTACGACCCGAAGCGCACCGACGACGTCGTGGACGTGGTGCTGGGCAACGGCTTCCAGCAGCTCGCCACCACGACCGAGGTCAACCAGTCCCTCGGCGACATCGGCGCGCCACGGGCACCCAAGGGCTCCTGCCCGTCCCCCGTCGCCAAGTGACGGCCTGACCGCCCTGACGGCCGCTCAGGGCCCGCCAGCGGCATCCAGCTCGGCCAGCCGGTCGTGCAGCGGCCCGAAGAGCGCGGGCGGGGCCGCGACCACCAGATCGGGCCCCGGCGGCCCACCGGCCAGGCCGGCGACACGCACGCCCGCCTCGGCGGCCACCAGCCCGCCGGCCGCCAGGTCCCAGGCCGCGAGGCCCTTCTCGAAGTACGCGTCGAGCCGACCCTCCGCGACCAGGCAGAGATCCAGCGCGGCGGCACCGAGCCGACGGATGTCCCGGACGTGTGCGATCAGCCCAGCCACCACCTGGGCCTGGTGCGTGCGGCGTCCGGCGTCGTAGCCGAAGCCGGTGCCGACCAACGCCTGCCCCAGGTCAGTCTCGCCGGAGCAGCGCAACCGGACACCGTCGCGCCAGGCCCCGCCCCCGACCGTGGCCGTCCACTCCTCGCCGGTGCTCACGTTGCGCACCACGCCGGCGACCACCACCCCGTCCACCTCGGCGGCCAGCGACACCGCGCTGTACGGCAGCCCGTAGAGGTAGTTGACGGTGCCGTCGATCGGGTCGATGATCCAGCGCACCCCGCCCGGCGCGACCGGCCCGGTGTCCCGAATGCCGTATTCTTCGCCGAGCACCGCGTCGTCCGGCCGCAACTGCTTCAGCGTGTCGAGCACCTGCCGTTCGACCGCCCGGTCCGCCGCGGTGACCACGTCGGTGACAGTGCTCTTGGTCGCCGCCACCGAGACACCCTCGACCCGCATCCGGTACGCGGTGGCCGCCGCATCGCGCGCGACGCCCAGCGCGACCGCCAAAAGTTCCCGAGGTGACGGCGCCGAACGGTCCATCCCAACGTCCCCTTCCACGCGACCGGGGCGTTCCGCGCCCCGCGCGAGTATCATCCTTACAAAGTCCACATCAGCGCCGAATCGGCGGTCCCACCGCCGTTAAGCAGTGCGGCGCAGGAAGATCGCGGCAGACGGCGTTACAATTCACCCCTGCCCACGCGCCACGGACCGCCGACCATCGGCCGGTCCGGGACACGGGGGTCCCTCAACCACACTGCCCGGCCCGGTTGCCCCACGCTGTGCCGGACAACCCGGCCGTGCCCGCTCTTCGCCTCCGGAAGGTCATTCGTGACAGAACCCCGCCAGACCGGCGCCGACGTTCGCTCGCTCACCGACACCCTGATCGCCCACGCGCAGAGCGCCGGTGGTCAGCTCACGTCGGCCCAGCTCGCGCGCACCGTCGAGTCCGCCGAGGTGACTCCGGCCCAGGCCAAGAAGATTCTGCGGGCGCTCTCCGAGGCGGGAGTGACCGTGGTGGTGGACGGCTCGGCGAGCACCCGCCGCCGCGTCGCCGCGGCCCGTTCGACCACGCCGGCGTCCCGGGCCACCACTGCCAAGACCACCAAGAAGGCCGCGGCGCCCGCCCCGAAGCAGGCGCCCGCCTCCGACGACGCGCCGTCCGCGCCTGCCCCGCGCAAGGTGGCCGCCCGCAAGGCCACCCCCGCCGAGGGCGGTGCGACGCCGGCGAAGGCCACCAAGTCGACCCGGGCCACCAAGGCCACGGTCGCCGCCGCTGGCGCCAAGGCCGGCACCAAGGCCAAGGGCGAGGGCGCCGAGGGTGAGATCGACCCGGAGGAGCTGGCCGCCGCCATCGAGGACGTGGTGGTCGAGGAGCCGGCCGAGCTGGCCCAGGCCGCCGAGACCGACGCCGCCGCCTCGGCGACCGACAACGACTTCGAGTGGGACGACGAGGAGTCCGAGGCCCTCAAGCAGGCCCGGCGCGACGCCGAGCTGACCGCCTCGGCCGACTCGGTCCGTGCATACCTGAAGCAGATCGGCAAGGTTCCGCTGCTCAACGCCGAGCAGGAGGTGGAGCTGGCCAAGCGGATCGAGGCCGGGCTCTACGCCGCCGAGCGGCTGCGCGCGGCCGACGAGGGCGAGGAGAAGCTCGTCCGGGACATGGTCCGTGACCTGGGCTGGATCTCCCGTGACGGCGAGCGGGCCAAGAACCACCTCCTGGAGGCAAACCTCCGACTGGTGGTGTCGCTGGCCAAGAGGTACACGGGCCGTGGCATGGCGTTCCTCGACCTGATCCAGGAGGGCAACCTCGGCCTGATCCGCGCGGTGGAGAAGTTCGACTACACCAAGGGCTACAAGTTCTCCACGTACGCCACCTGGTGGATCCGGCAGGCGATCACCCGCGCGATGGCCGACCAGGCCCGCACCATCCGCATCCCGGTGCACATGGTCGAGGTCATCAACAAGCTTGGCCGCATACAGCGTGAGCTGCTCCAGGACCTGGGCCGCGAGCCCACTCCGGAGGAGCTGGCCAAGGAGATGGACATCACACCCGAGAAGGTGCTGGAGATCCAGCAGTACGCTCGGGAGCCCATCTCACTGGACCAGACCATCGGCGACGAGGGCGACAGCCAACTCGGTGACTTCATCGAGGACTCCGAGGCCGTGGTCGCGGTGGACGCGGTTTCGTTCTCGCTCCTGCAGGACCAGCTCCAGCAGGTGCTGCAGACGCTCTCCGAGCGTGAGGCGGGTGTGGTACGCCTGCGCTTCGGCCTGACCGACGGTCAGCCGCGGACGCTGGACGAGATCGGCCAGGTCTACGGGGTGACCCGGGAGCGGATCCGGCAGATCGAGTCCAAGACGATGTCCAAACTGCGTCACCCGTCCCGGTCGCAGGTCCTCCGGGATTACCTGGACTGAGCGGGTTTCGTCAACCGAACGTGTCGTTTTGACCACCTGGTGTGCAACACCAGATGGTGATCGTCCGGATGCACGAATGTGATCGTTGACGTGGCACCCTGGGTGCACGGCACACTGTCCCTGCCAGGTGTGACCTCGGTCCCCCGCGGGCACACAGGGAAGGCAGTGCCTAGTAAGGGTGTTGCACCATAGGTGAGCAACGACCGAAGAGATTGTTCATCGGTGACGACCAGAGGAGGAAGGCGATGACCCCGACCCTCACGCCGCCGCCCGTGACGGCGGCTCCCCCAGCCGCCGATGAACGGTGCGACCGCTGCAATGCTGCCGGGAAGCTCCGGATCACCCTGACGGGTGGGAGCGAGCTGGTGTTCTGCGGGCACCATGCGAACAAGTACGCGGAGGATCTCGTGAAGATCACCGAGCGGTTCGCGACGGAGCCCGATTTCAGCTGGCGTGGCGCCGATCTGATGGCGAACTAAATCCGCAAACCGACATAGCCGGCCGGAGGCACCCCGAGGGTGTCTCCGGCCGGCTTTTCGCTGCCCAAACCACCCCGGCCCGCCCCGGCCCGGCCACCGCCCTCGCCCCGCGCCTACGCTTGCCCCGCCCCGCGCTTGCCCCGCCCGCGCCGGCGCTTGCCCGCCCCGCGCCCCGCGCGCTCGCCCCGCCCGGCGCTTGCCCGCCCCGCGCTTGCCCCGCCCATGCCGTGCGCTCACCCGCCCATGCCGTGCGCTTGCCCCGCCCTCCGTTCCGCTTGCCCCGCCCGCGCGCTTGCCCGCGCCGGCCCAGGAACGCACGCCGCCGGAGTGCCGCCAAGATCCGCACTACTTCGGTGAAGTTGCTGCCTCCGGCGCCCGCGAGGCAGCAATATCCCCGAAACTGTGCGGATCTTCGCGCCCGCGCCCGCGCCCCGCGCCCCGCGCCCCGCGCCCCGCGCCCCGCGCCCCGCGCCCCGCGCCCCGCGCCCAAGATCGTGCTCGAACCAGGATGTAGTTGCCTCATCGACGCGCCGATGCCACTACATCCCGGTTACTGCGCGATCTTGAAGTAGGACGCTCCGCAGAGGCACCCGCGGGCGTTCCGGGCACGTAAACCTCGGTCTCACCCCAGGCCAGCCCGTGATCCACTCGATTTCACGGAAGTCGCGCTTTCCTCCGCGCTCGAAGACCGCGTTTTCAAGGAAACCGAGTGGATCACGCCGGAAGCAAGCACGGCCACAGACCTCGACCGCAGGCCTCGACCGCAGAACCTCGGCCGCAGGCAACACCGATGCGGCAGGTCTAGAGGGTCTGGACGGTCGCGATGCGTTCCTCGAGCTGCTCGATGGTGGCCTGGGCGCTCGGAGGGCCGCCGCAGAGCCGGCGCAGCTCAGCGTGGATCTTGCCGTGCGGCTGGCCGGTGCGATGGTGGCGAGCGGCCACCAGGGCGTTCAGTTGGCGCCGGAGCGCCACGCGACGCTGAGCGGCGCTCATGGGTGCCGGTGGCGCCGCCGTGGGCGCAGAGGCCGGCTGAGCGGCCCCGTCGGCGGTACGGCGGCGTTGGGCGGCGAGCTGTGCGGCCTGCCGTTTGGTCAGCAGCAGCGACACCTGGTCGGCGGTGAGCAGGCCGGGCAGGCCGAGGTATTCCTCTTCCTCCGGGGTGCCGGCCTGGGCCGCGGTACCGAACGACGCGCCGTCGAAGATCACCTGGTCCAGTTCGGCGGTGGCCGAGAGCGCGGCGAACCGCTTCTCCAACTCGCCGCTGGCCTGGTCGTCGCGCTGCGCCCGTTCCAGCAGATCGTCGTCGAGCCCGTCGGATTCCTTGGGTTTGCCGAGGACGTGGTCCCGTTCGGTCTCCATCTCGCTGGCCAGGCCGAGCAGGTGCGGCACGCTGGGCAGGAAGACCGACGCGGTCTCACCTGGCCGTCGGGCTCGCACGAACCGGCCGATCGCCTGGGCGAAGTAGAGCGGCGTGCTGGCGCTGGTGGCGTAGACGCCGACCGCCAGTCGGGGGATGTCGACACCCTCGGACACCATCCGCACCGCGACCAGCCATCGCTGGTCGGACGCCGCGAACGTCGCGATCCGCGCGGACGCACCCTGGTCGTCGGAGAGCACCACGGCGGCCTTCTCGCCGGTCAACTGCTCGATCAGCTTGGCGTACGAGCGGGCGGTCTGCTGGTCGGTGGCGATGATCAGACCACCGGCGTCGGCCATGCCCGCGTTGCGCAGCACGGTCAGTCGGGCGTCGGCGGCGCGCAGCACCTGCGGCATCCAGTCCCCGGCCGGGTCCAGGGCGGTACGCCACGCCTGCGCCACCAGATCCTGCGTCATCGGTTCACCGAGGCGGGCGGCCAGCTCCTCCCCCGCATTGGTCCGCCAACGGGTCTCCCCGGAGTACGCCAGGAAGAGCACCGGCCGGACCACGCCGTCGCGCAGGGCGTCGGAGTAGCCGTACACGGAGTCGGCGCGTGAGCGCAGCAGCCCGTCTCCGCCCCGCTCGTAGCTGACGAACGGGATCGGGTTGTCGTCGGAGCGGAACGGTGTCCCGGTGAGCATCAGCCGGCGTACGGCGGGGTCGAAGGCGTTCTTCACCCCGTCTCCCCAGGACCGGGAGTCACCCGCGTGGTGGATCTCGTCGAGGATGACCAGGGTGCGTCTGGTCATGGTGCGCCGCCGGTGCACCTGCGGTGCCATGCCCACCTGGGCGTAGGTGACCACCGCGCCGTGGAAGTCGGCTGCGGAGTGCACGTCGGCGTTGCGGAACGCGGCGTCGAGCTGGATGCCGACGCGGGCCGCGGCGTCGGCCCACTGGTTCTTCAGGTGCTCGGTCGGGGCGACCACGGTGACCGCCTCCACGGTGCCGTCACCGAGCAGCTCGGCCGCGATCCGCAGGGCGAAGGTGGTCTTGCCGGCGCCCGGCGTGGCGACCGCTGTGAAGTCCTCGGTGCGCCGACGCAGGTATTCCACCAGGGCTTTGCGCTGCCAGGCGCGTAGTGCCGGGAACGTCTCGAGCACCGGCGTCCGGGCTGCCACGCGAAAGCTCCTCTCCGACCGCACGACGGCGGACCCGGGGCGAGGGCCACGATGACCGCCGCCCATGAAAACGCCTCCGCGCAGAAGCTGCCGCGAAGGCCGACTCAGCATAACCAGCGCGAGCCCCACGGCCCAGGCGACGCCACGCTGGTCACATTCGCCACCCTGGCGCGGATGGCCTCACCACTCCCGGTCGGCGCGGGGATCCGCCCCATCGGCACGCGGCGGGCGCAGCGTCGCCACCGGCGCGGACCAGCGCCGACGCAGCGCGATCAGACGTAGCCCGAAGACCAGGGCGGCAGCGGCGGTGAGCGGTACGGGCCCGGTCTGACCGGTCACGTAGAGCAGCACCACCAGCACCGAGCCGGCCAGCGCGGCGAGGGCGTAGATCTCCCGACGCAGCACGACGGGGATCTCGGCGGTGAGCAGATCCCGGCCGAGCCCGCCGCCGATGGCGGTGAGCATGCCGATCAGGCAGGCACCGACCGCTGGCACCCGGGCGTCGAGTGCCTTGAGCGTGCCGGTCACCGTGAACAGTGCGAGGCCCGCCGCGTCCAGCACCAGGACGGTGGTGCGCAGTCGGGCCAGTTGCGGGTGCAGCCAGAAGACGGCGAGGGCGGTGATCGCGGCGGTGGCCGCGTACCGCCAGTCGGCGAAGGCCAGCGGCGGCACCTCGTCGATGACCAGGTCCCGGAAGATCCCGCCGCCGAGGGCGGCCACGAAACCGACGAACGCGACGCCGAACAGGTCCAGTCGCTTCGCCGCCGCCGCCGACGCCCCGGATGCGGCGAACACCGCCACCCCGGTCAGGTCGGCGAGGAGCAGGGCGGTGGAGGTGGTCACCGCCGCAGGCTACGTCGCCGGCCGGAGCACCGGCCGAGGTTCACTCGCGGTACGAGTCGTAGATCTCCTTGCACTTGGGGCAGACCGGAGAACCCGGCTTGGCCGCCTTGGTGACCGGGAACGTCTCGCCGCAGAGCGCGACGACGTAGGTGCCCATGACGGCACTTTCGGCGATCTTCTCCTTGCGGACGTAGTGGAACATCTCGGGACCGGTGTCGGCGTCCTTCAGCTCCGGACGCTCGAGAACCTCTGTGCTCACGTCTGCACCTCCAACCGACAAGTTTGGCAGGTCATCACGGCCGGGTCCACTTGAGGCCGGCCGTGGCCCCACCCCGTACCGTGCTCGTGTGAATGACTTTCGCATCAGCTACGGAACCGAGGTCGCCGAAGCCCTGCGCGACGGCCTGCCCGTCGTCGCCCTGGAGAGCACCATCGTCTCGCACGGCCTCCCCCGGCCGGAGAACCTGCGGGTGGCCAGGGAGATCGAGCAGACGGTCCGGGACGCCGGGGCTGTCCCGGCGACGATCGGCATGATCAGCGGCAGGCTGGTGGTCGGTCTGGACGACGCGCAGCTGACCCGCCTCGCCACCGTCGACGGAGTGACCAAGCTCTCCGTCCGCGACCTCGCACTGGCGGCGGCGACCGGCGCGGACGGCGCCACCACCGTCGCCGCGACCAGCGCGGTGGCCGCCGCGGCCGGGATCGGGGTGTTCGCCACCGGCGGGCTGGGTGGGGTGCACCGGGAGGCAGCGCACACCTTCGACGAGTCGGCGGACCTGGGCACCCTGGCCCAGACTCCGATCGCAGTGGTCTGCGCCGGGGTCAAGTCGATCCTCGACGTGGGCGCGACGCTGGAGCGGTTGGAGACCCTCGGGGTCGCCGTGGTCGGTTACCGCACCCGCCGGTTCCCCGGCTTCTACCTGACCGACGCCGGCTTCGACCTGGACTGGTCGGTGGACTCGCCGGAGCAGGTCGCCGCCGTGCTCGCCGCCCGCGACGAGCACGCCGTGCACACCGGCGGACTGCTCGTCGCCAACCCGTTGCCGGTCGAGGAGCAGCTCGACCCGGAGCTGCACGACCGGACGCTCGCCGACGGCCTGGCCCTGCTGGAGCGGGACGGGGTCACCGGTAAGGCCGTGACGCCGTACCTGCTGTCGTACTTCCACTCGGCCACCGAGGGCGCGAGCCTGGCGGTGAACGTCCGGATCATCCTGCGCAACGCCGACCTGGCCGCGCGGATCGCGGTCGCCGCAGCGGCCCGCCGCACCACCGCCTCGGCATGACCCGACCGGCCCGGATGGTCGTCGTCGGTGACGTGATCACCGATGTGGTCGCCGTGCTGTCCGGGCCGCTCGCGGCCGGCTCGGACACCGGAGCTGAGATCAGCATCGGCGGCGGCGGTCAGGCGGCCAACACCGCCGCCTGGGTAGCGGCGCAGCGGGTGGACGTCACGCTCGTCGGCGCCGTCGGTGACGACGACGCCGGACGGGACCGGGTGGCCGAGCTGGAGCGGGCGGGTGTCGACTGCGCGATCGAACGCGTCGAGGGCGTGGCGACCGGCACGGTGATCGTGTTGGCCACCGACGACGAGCGCACCATGGTCAGCCAGCGGGGCGCGAACCTGCGGCTGACCGGCGCGCACGTCGAGCGGGCCCTCGCGGCGGTGCCCGACGCAGGGCATCTGCACCTGTCCGCGTACACCCTGTTGGACGCCGGGTCGCGCGACGCCGGGCTGCGGGCGCTGGCCGCCGCGCGCGAGCGTGGGCTCACCACCAGCGTCGACGCGGCCTCCGCGGCGCCGCTGCGGCGAGTGGGCGCGGCGGCGTTCCTGAGTTGGGTACGCGACGTCGACCTGCTGCTGGTCAACGCGGACGAGGCCACCGTGCTCGCCGGTGGGCTGGACCCGGCGGCGCAGGGGCGGGCGTTGTCGGCGACGGCCCGGCGGGTCGTGGTCAAGCGCGGCGGGGCCGGCGCGGTCTGGGTCGACCGCACCGCGGCGGTCCGCGTGGCTGCGGCCCGGCGGGTTGCCGTGGTGGATGTCACGGGGGCCGGGGACGCCTTCGCGGCTGGCCTGCTCACCGCCTGGCTCGCGGGTGCCACCCCGGCCGCGGCGCTGAGCCGCGCCACCGATCTGGGGGCGCTGGCCGTCTCCACCGTCGGCGCACGACCGCAGCCGTAGTCGTCGGCGCACGGTCGCGGCTCCCGAGTGCTCGAACCCTGGCCCGTTCGCGGGTCAGGGTTCGGCGTCGATGACCTTGTGCGGGCGTTCCTCGGCGGTGAGGCTCATCGGCGGGGTGTCGTCCGTGTGCCGGCGGTGGAACCTGTTGGCCAGCCGGTGCTCTTCCTTCGGCGGCCGGTCGTTGGCCAGCAGCACGGCCAGCCAGGGGATGAGCACCATGCCGAGGGCGCACAACGGCAGCCAGAGCCAGAGCAGCGGGGCGTTCGCACCGACCAGGATCGCGCCGGCGATGATGCAGGCCACCCGGATGCCCATCATCAGGACGTAGCGGCGCTGACGGCTGGTGAGCTGGTCACCCTGGCTGCGCGAGGCGTCGGTGATCAGAATCGGCTGGTACGCCTGACGCTTCACCATGGACCTCCTCGAGGGGGTTACGCCTCATCCTGTCACCGCAGGGCCGTGATCAGCGAACTTCGACTCATCCCGCCGCGTGTTACGTGCGTGGTACGCTGCCTGGCGTGGGCAGCAGGTTCAGCTTCACCGACGAGGCGTTGGCCAACCTGAGGGTCTACGACGTCACACCCGGGGAAGTCTGGGAGGCGCTGCACAGCGCCCGACGGGTGATCCGCCATCTGGGTGACGACGTGATGGTGGTCTACGCCGCCGCCCGTCGGGGCCGCCGACTGGCGGTGCTGCTCGCCGAGGCCGATGGCACCGACAACGACTGGGACATCCTCTCCGCTCGTGAGCTGAGCGACGCCGAGTCCAAGCGCTACGACGAGGCCGTGCGGAGATCTCGCCGATGAGGAGGCCGTGACGATGCACCGAAACGACGCGACCAAGCAGTTCCACAGCGGCGACGACCGCATCGCCGAGCTGATCGACGAGGGCCCGGGGGTGGACCTCCCCGCCCCCGACACCGACGTGCCGATGGTGAGCCGGTCGGTCCGGCTGCCACTGGAGACGTACGAGCGGGTGCGGGCCGCCGCCGACGCCCGAGGCATCGGGGTCACCACGCTGATGCGCCAGTGGATCGAGGCCGGCCTCGCCGACCTGGACGACTCCGCGACCGTCTCACTGGCCGACGTCCGGCGCGCGCTGGCCTCGCTGGCGCACCCCACCGCCGCCTGAGCGACAGCCCCCACCAGGCCGGTCGCGTCAGCCGCCGGCGGTCTTCTCCTTGGCCGCTGCCTTCATCTGCTGCTTGTACTCGCGCACCCGGCGCAACGAGTCGGCGTCGGTGACGTCGGCCACCGACCGGTACGCGCCCGGGTCGCCGTACCCGCCGGCCGCCGTCCGCCAGTCCTGCGGGGTGACCCCGAACCGCTTTCCGAGCAGAGCTACGAAGATCTGCGCCTTCTGCTTGCCGAAGCCGGGCAGCCCGGAGACCCGGCGCAGCAGCTCCGGCCCGTCGGCGACGTCGGCCCAGAGCAGCGCCGCGTCACCGTCGTAGCGCTCCACCAGGACCTGGCAGACCTCCTGCACCCGGGCCGCCATCGCCTTCGGAAACCGGTGCAGTGCGGGCGGCTGGGCGAAGAGCGCGACCAGGGCCTCCGGGTCGTACCCGGCCAGCTCGACCGCGTCCAGTTCGTGGCCGAGCCGCTGCGCCAGCACGTACGGCGAGGAGAAGGCCTTCTCCATCGGCACCTGCTGGTCCAGGGTCATCCCGATGAGCAGGGCCAGTGGGCTGCGCTCCAGCAACCGGTTGGCCTCTGGGTCGATGGGCAGCACTAGCGTCATGCGGACCATCCTGCCTGGCCCACCGATCCGGGTGGACGCCGACGCTCCGATCGTCTCGCGACACCTGGCGCTCGTCTGCCACGCTCGACGACATGCTTTGGACCGCCCCGCCCGGTTCCCCGTACCACCGGCTCGGCCGCACTGCCCGGCACCGCTGGTGGCAGCCCCTCGTCGGCACCGTCGCGCTGGTTGTCTCGGCGGTGGTGGTCCTCTGCCTGCTCTTCGGCGTCGCCGCCGTCGTGGCCGAGCTCACCAACCGCCCGTACGACGCCGACGGGCTTCCCACCTTCGGCCCGATTCCGGACGCCGCACTGCTGATCGCCTCGCTGGCGTTGTTACTCCCACTTCTGTTCGGCGCGGCCTGGCTCGTGCAGCGTCGGCCCGCCGGCACGCTCTCGTCGGTGCTCGGCCGGCTGCGGTGGAACTGGCTCGGCCGCTGCCTCCTGATCGCCACGCCGCTGATCATCGTCATGCTGTTCGGCGCGGACCTGCTGCTCGGGCTGACCGGCGAGAGCTCGGTGCTCGCCCCGGCGGACACGTGGGTGGGTGGGCCGGAGTTCGCCGCCGGCCTGCTGATGGTCCTGCTGCTGGTGCCATTCCAGGCCGCCGCGGAGGAGTACGCCTTCCGGGGCTGGCTGTTACAGGCCGTCGGCGCGTATCTCCGCTCACCCTGGCCCGCGATCGCCCTTCAGGCGGTGCTCTTCGCCGCAGCACACGGCTGGGGCACGATCTGGGGTTTCCTGGACCTGGCATTCATGGGCGCGTTGTTCGGCTGGTTGACGGTGCGAACCGGCGGGCTCGAGGCCGCGATCGCGCTGCACGTGGTGAACAATCTGACCGCGTTCACCCTGGCGGCGGCGTTCGGCGGGCTCAGCGCCGACGAGACGATGGCCGACGCCCCATGGCAGCTCGTCCTCGTCGACGTGCTGGTGCTGTCCGCGTACGCCCTGGTCGTCGACCGGATGGCCGCACGTCGAGGGCTGGCGACGGTCGTACCGCCGGACCTGGTCGTGGCGGTGCCCGGCGGGCCCTCGGCCCCGACCGGTGCGGAGCTGAAGCGGCCGGAGGTCGCTGTCGAATCTCGCGGGTGGTGACGGCTTTCTCCGCGACGGCAGGCAGGATGTCGGGGTGGACGAACACGACATGCTGCTCTCCCCCGCCGGCGTCGACGCGCTGCGCGACGCGCTGACCCGGACCGGTTTCACCAGCCACGGCATCGCCGAGCGCCTGGGCGCCCAGGCGACCACCGCCGTCGCCCGCAACGACTACCGGGCCGCGCTGCGCGCCACCGAGGACGGCGACCCACTGGGCACCCTGATCCGGGTGTTCATCTGCGACCAGACCGAGCCGGAAGCGCTGGTGGCCGCCGCGCTGGCGCCGCTGAGCCTGGAGGAGGCGCTGGCCGGTGGGCTGGTCGAGCGGTACGGCGACGGGCTGCGTGCCGGCGTCGACCTGGAGCCGTACGGCGACGACTGGTGGGTGCTCGCCGACGTGCCGGCCAGTGCCCGACCGGGTCGCCCGTTGCACGCCGAGCACGTGCTCGGCATCGGCGGGGCCACCCACACCCTGATCGGTGCGACCATCCGCCGACCGGTGGGCAGCGCGCTGGACCTCGGCACCGGCTCCGGCGTCCAGGCCCTGCACCTGGCCACCCACGCCGACTCGGTGACGGCCACCGACCTCTCGGAGCGGGCACTGCGCTTCGCCGCGACCACCGCCGCCCTCAACGGTCAGGACTGGGAGCTGCTGCGCGGCGACCTGGTCGCCCCGGTTGCCGGCCGGCGCTTCGACCTGGTGGTCAGCAACCCGCCGTTCGTGGTCGGCCCGGGCACCACCACGCACGTCTACCGTGACTCCGGCCGGGTCGGTGACGCGATCGGCGCCGAGCTGGCCGCCGCCGCCCCGGGCCTGCTCACCGAGGGCGGCACCATGCAGTACCTGGCGAACTGGGTGCACGTCGCCGGCGAGGAGTGGGACGAGCGGGTCGCCGGCTGGTTCTCCGGGACCGGCTTGGACGCCTGGGTCATCCAGCGCGAGGTGGCCGACCCGATGGCGTACGTCGACCTGTGGCTCACCGACGCCGGCGAGACCACCGACCCGCAGCGGATGGCCGCCTGGCTCGACTGGTTCGACGCGCACAAGGTGGAGGGGATCGGCTTCGGCATCGTGTCGCTGCGACGGGGTGGGCACGCCGACCCGGTGGTCCGGGTGGAGGACCTGCGCCAGCGGGTGCAGCCGCCGCTGGGCGACCAGGTGGCCGCCTGGTTCGACCGCCAGGACTTTCTGCGGGTACGCGACACCGAAGCGCTGCTCGCCGAGCGCTACCGGGCCGCCGAGGGCCTCCAACTGCGCCAGGAGGCCACCATGGGTGACGAGGGCTGGGGGGTGGACCGGCAGGTCCTCGCGATGCCGCACGGCCTGCGCTGGACCGAGGAGATCGACCCGCTGGTGCTGGCCCTGGTCGGTGGCGCCGACGGCCGCCTACCGCTGCGCGACCAGCTCGCCCTGCTCGCCGCCGCGCACGACGTCGAGCCCGACGAGATGGCCGAGGCCGCGGGCCCGATCGTGGCGCACCTGGTGGAGCGCGGCTTCATCGAGGCGGTGACCGCGTGACGCGGGCATGCTCTGCGCCGGCTGCCGGCGTTGCGGCGGGCTGCTGATGCGTGCGGTGGTGCAGACCGTCGGGCGGGCCAGCGTGACAGTGGACGGCGAGGTGGTCGGCGCAATCGAGAACGGCCTGCTGGTGCTGCTCGGGGTGACCCACACCGACACCGCGGAGACCGCTCAGATCATGGCCCGCAAGGTGCACGAGTTGCGCATCCTGGACGACGAGCGGTCTGCCGCCGACACCGGCGCGCCGATCCTGGTGGTCAGCCAGTTCACCCTCTACGGGGACGCCCGCAAGGGTCGCCGTCCAAGCTGGACGGCAGCCGCCCCCGCCGAGGTGGCCGAACCACTGGTGACCGCCGTCGTCGACGCGCTGCGCCAGCGCAACGCCCCTGTGGAAACCGGCCGCTTCCGCGCGCACATGCTGGTGGAAAGCACCAACGTAGGCCCCCGAACCCTCCTCCTGGACCTCTAGCCCCTCCCCGTTGGTGATCAAGAGATTTGCGTCAGAGTTCGGCCTTTCCATGACGCAAACCTCTTGATCAACGGGGAGGGCGCCAAGGGGTTGGGGTCAGGAGAAGAGGCCTCGGCGGGACAGGGACTGGCGGAGCCAGTTGTCGAGTTCGGCGGTCCAGTCGGTGCGGTCGGCGGTGGCGTGGTCGACAGTGAACCGGCCGAAGGCGTCCCGCCCCTCGGTGAAGACGCCGCCGCGCTTGTCGACCTCCAGGACCACCTGCATCTGCTGCGCGTCGGCGATGAAGGTGACCTCCAACTGGTTGATCGAGCGGGCGTACTGGGGCGCCGGGCCGAACTCGATCTCCTGGTAGAAGGGCAACGTCTGTCGTACGCCGTAGATGTGCCCACGCTCCACATCGGCGCGAGCGAACCGGAAGCCCAGTCGCAGCAACGCGTCCAGCAGTCGCTCCTGCGCGGGCAGCGGGTGCACCGACACGGCGTCCAGGTCACCCTTGTCGACGGCGCGGGCGACCTCCAGCTCGGTACGCAGGCCCATCGTCATGCCGTGCAGGTGCTGCCCGTACAGCTCGGTGACCGGTGTCTCCCACGGCACGTCGAAGCGGAACGGGATGTCGTGGCGCTGCCCCGGCTCCAGCCGGAACGCGCCGGTGATCTGCTGGCGGCGGAACTCCTGAGTGGTGTCGTAGTCGTTGTCGCCGCTCTCCACCTCGACCCGGGTGACCAGACCGAGAGTCACGTGGTCGATGTCGACCTGGTGGTCGCCGCCGACCACCTGGATGCGGCCCTCCAGCTGGCCGCCCGGGCGGCAGTTCGGGTTGGCCAGCACCGTCTCCACCGATGGGCCGCCGACCCCCATCGCCTTCATGAGCCGCTTGAAGACCACGCCGTCCTCCATCTTTCGTCGTCGCCGACCCGAGCTGACCGGCCGTCCGCAACGTAGTCGGGGCGGGCAACCGCACACGGGGACGACACACCGCACCAGAGATCCGACCTGATTCCTGTCGGGTGCCCGATCGCCTCACTCCCGTTTTACGCCCCGACCGCCAAGCTGTGTGCACACCGGCACCACTGGGCCGGAGACACGGCACAGACGTGGAAACGGGGAGAGACAGAGATGGCCCTTCAGATGACGGAACACCGGATGCGCCCGGCCACCACGACCGACACCGACGGGACCTCCGAGGTCCTCACCGACCTGGACGCCACCGACGAGCGTGGCATCTCCACCGACCTGGTCCGGGCGTACCTCAACGGGATCGGCCGCACGAAGCTGCTGACCGCCGCGCAGGAGGTCGACCTGGCCCGTCGGATCGAGGCCGGCCTGTTCGCCGACGAGAAGCTCGCCACCTGCACCCCGGTTTCCGCGGAGCTGCGGGCCGACCTGGAGCTGATCGTCGCGGAGGGCCGGGCCGCGAAGGACCACCTGCTGGAAGCGAACCTGCGGCTGGTCGTCAGCATCGCCAAGCGCTACACCGGCCGTGGCATGGCGTTCCTCGACCTGATCCAGGAGGGCAACCTCGGTCTCATCCGGGCGGTGGAGAAGTTCGACTACGCCAAGGGTTACAAGTTCTCCACGTACGCGACGTGGTGGATCCGGCAGGCGATCACCCGCGCGATGGCCGACCAGGCCCGCACGATCCGCATCCCGGTGCACATGGTCGAGCAGGTCAACCGGATGGTTCGCGCCCGCCGCGAGCTGGCGGTGACGCTGGGCCGCGAGCCCACTGTCGCCGAGGTGGCCCGCGCCCTGGAGATCCCCGAGATCCAGGTCATCGAGCTGATCTCCTACGACCGGGAGCCGGTCAGCCTGGACCAGGCCGTCGGCGACGACGGTGAGAGCGCGCTCGGCGACTTCGTGGCCTCCGTGGACCCGCGCACCGAGCCGGGCGACGCCGCCGCCCAGGGTGAGTTGCGCAACGAGGTGAGCATCGTGCTGGCCACCCTGTCCCAGCGGGAGCAGGCGGTCATCCGGCTCCGGTTCGGTCTCGACGACGGCCGGCAGCGCACGCTGGACGAGGTCGGTCGGGAGTTCGGTCTGTCCCGGGAGCGGATCCGGCAGATCGAGAAGGTGACGCTGCTGAAGCTGCGCGCGCCGGAGCGGGCTCAGCGCCTGGAGTCGTACGCCTGCTGATGCACCTGCTCATGGAAGGCCCTGGCGGTTCGCCGGGGCCTTCCATGCTGTCGGGGTTCTTGACCGGTGGCACCATCCACGGTAGAAACCATTTGGTTATGAAACCAGGAGGTTATACGTGGTGGGCACCGAACTGCTGGACGCGACCTTCGCGGCACTGGCCGACCCGACCCGACGGGCCATCCTCGCCCGGCTCGCGGCCGGGGAGGCGACAGTGACAGAGCTGGCAGCACCCTTCGCGATGAGCCAACCGGCCATCTCCAAGCACCTCAAGGTGCTGGAACGCGCTGGCCTCGTCAGCCGGGGACGGGACGCCCAGCGCCGACCCTGCCGCCTGGAGGCCCGGCCGCTGCGGGAGGCGACAGCCTGGCTCGCCGACTACCGCGACTACTGGGCGGAGAGCTATCAGCGCCTCGACGCGCTGCTCGACGAACTCCAGGCCGTCGACCAGACCGACTCCGCCCGTCGACGCTCCCGACCGGACGGATCGCGCGGGTGAGCAGCGTCGACGACCCGCTCGTCGTCCACACCCCGGGTGATCGGGAGATCGTGCTGAGCCGGCTGTTCGAGGCACCGGCACGTCTGGTGTTCGCCGCCTTCACCCGACCCGAGCTGCTGGTCCGGTGGTACGGCGCGCGCGGCTGGAGGCTGGTGGAGTGCGATGTCGACCTGCGGGTCGGCGGGCGGTGGCGGTTCGTGTCGCAGGGCCCGGAGGGCGAGCGGATGGTCCAGGCTGGGGTCTACCGGCAGATCGAGCCACCGCACCGGCTGGTCTGCACCGAGCTGTTCGACGACCAGTCCTACCCGGGCGAGACGCTGGTCGGCCACGAGTTCACCGAACTGGCCGGCCGGACGACGGTCACCACCACGCTGCGCTACGCCACCACGGAGGGGCGGGACACCGTGCTGCGCTACCCGATGACCCGGGGGGTCGGGCAGAGCTACACGCGGCTCGCCGACCTGCTGCGTTCCACAACGACGATACGAGGAGAGCAACCATGAACTGGACGCTGGAAGTGGTGATCGTGCCGGTCACCGACCTGGACCGGGCCAAGAAGTTCTACGCCGAGCAACTCGGCTTCGTGGTGGACCACGACACCGTGATCGGCGACGAGGCGCGCATCATCCAGCTGACCCCGCCCGGCTCCGGCTGCTCGATCGTGATCGGCAAGGGCGCCGTCCCGGACATGCCACCGGGGTCGCTCAAGGGTCTGCAACTGGTGGTGCCCGACATCGAGCGGGCCCACGCGGAGCTGGTCGAACGTGGCGTGGAGGTCAGCGACGTCCAGGTGCTGGGTGCCAGCCCAAGCCCCACGCCGCACCCGTTGGACAATGTCGGCTTCGTCTTCTTCACCGACCCGGACGGCAACGCCTGGGCCGTCCAGCAGATCTCCAGCCGCGCCTGACCGCCCCCGTCACAGGCGGCGGGGGCCGGTGTCCGGGCGGGCAACCACACCGCCGACGCGCACCTGGGCGTGCAGGACCGAGATGCCGTCCGGGCGGGCGAGCACCGGGTTGAGGGTCAGTGACCGCACCCGGGGCTGCTCGTCGGCGAGCTGACCGACCCGCAACAGCAGGTCGGCCAGGGCCGCCCGGTCGACCGGCGCGGCGCCCCGGTGCCCCCGCAGCAACGGCGCCGCCCGGGGCTCGTCGACCAGCTCGGCCGCGTCCCGGTCGGTCAGCGGCACCGCCCGCCAGGCCCGGTCGCCCAGCAGCTCGGTGGCGACCCCGCCGAGGCCGAAGCCGACCACCGGCCCGAACGCCGGGTCCTCCACCAACTCCACCACGCAGGCCACACCGGGCGGCACCATCGGCTGGACCAGCACGTCCGCGCCGAAGGTCGCCGCCAGCTCGGCGTACGCCCGGCGGAGGGTCGGCTCGTCGGGCAGGTCGAGCCGGACCGCGCCGAGGTCGACCCGGTGCCGCAGCCCGGGGTCCGCCGCCTTCAGCGCCACCGGGAACCCCAGCCGCGTCGCCGCGTCCACGGCCGCGCCGACCGAGTCGACGGGCACCGAGGCCACCACGTCGATGCCGTACGCGGCCAGCAGCGCACCCGGGTCGGTGCCGTCGGCGCGGAGCGCGGCCTGCGCGGCGGCCCGGTCGATGCCGAGCAGCTCGGGTGCCAGCCCGGGCGGGCGGCGCAGCCACTCGGCGTACCGGTGCACCCGGGCGAGTGCCCGCACCGCCTCCTCCACGCCCCCGTACGCGGGCACTCCCGGCGGCAGCCGGCCGACCAGGAACGTCGCCACTGTCGGTTTGCCCAGCGCGAGGGCGGCCGGCAGCGCGGCGGTCACGTCGGCGTCCACATCGGTCAGCTGCCCGGGCAGCGGCGGGGCGAAGACCACCACCAGGGCGTCCACCCCCTCGTCGGCGGCCGTCTCCTCGAGAGCGGCGGCGAACTCGGCGGCACCGGCGCTCGGCCCGACGTCGCGGGGATGACCGTCGGCCACCGTGAGGCCGTGCCCGACGCAGGCGGTGGCGGCCAGCCCGGTCAGGGCCGAGGAGTTGCCGACCACACCGACCCGTCCGCCGACCGGCAACGGTTGGTTGGCCAGCAGCACACCCACGTCGAGCAGCTCCGGCACGGTGTCCACCCGGATCACCCCGGACTGGGCGAAGAGCGCGGCCACCGCCACCTCGTCCGGGCCTGCGGTGTCTCCGACCCCGACCGGGCGGGCCGGCGAGGCGAGCGCCACGACCGGTTTGGCACGGCCGATCCGCCGGGCCAGCCGGGCGAACTTACGCGGGTTACCGAAGGTTTCCAGGTACAACATGATCACGTCGGTGCCGGGATCGTCCTGCCAGTATTGGAGGAGGTCATTGCCGGAGACGTCGGCCCGGTTGCCGGCCGAGACGAAGCTGGACAGCCCCAGACCGCGCCGGTCCGCCTCGGCCAGCAGCGCCACCCCGAACGCGCCGGACTGGCTGAAGATGCCCACCCGACCGGCCGGCGGCAGCGCCGGGGCGAGGGTGGCGTTGAGGCGTACCGTCGGGTCGGTGTTGGCCACGCCCAGGCAGTTCGGGCCGACCACCCGCATGCCGGCGGCGTGCGCCGCGCGGACCAGCGCCCGCTGCGTGGCCGCGCCCTCGGCGCCGGCCTCGGCGAAGCCGGCCGAGATGACGACCAGGCCGTGCACCCCCGCGGCGGCGGCGTCGGCGACCACAGCGGTCGCCGCCTCCGGCGGGACCGCCACCACCGCCAGGTCCACCGGTGCCCCGGCCTCAACCGCGGAGGGGTACGCGGGCAGCCCCGCCACTGTCGACGCGCTCGGATGCACCGGCACCACCACGCCGGTGAAACCACCGTCGCGCAGGTGCCCGAGCACTGCGGCGCCGACGCCCTGACCGGTGGCGCTGGCGCCATAGACGGCGATGCCACGTGGGGCCAACAGCCGGGCGATGGAACGGGCCTCGGTTCGGTGTTCCCGGCCGCGCTGCACCTCCAGCGTGGCCTCGGTGGGCGCGATCGGGAAGCTCAGGTGCACCACACCGTCGGCGTACTCGCGCTGGACCTGGTAGCCGAAGTCGGCGAAGACGCGCAGCATCGTCCCGTTGGCCGGCAACACCTCGGCGACGAAGCTCATGATCCCGTTGCGCCGGGCCGCGTCGGCCAGGTGCTCCATCAGCACCGAGCCGATGCCCCGGCCCTGGTGGGCGTCCTCCACGACGAAGGCCACCTCCGCCTCCGGGGCCTGCGGGCCGAGCCGCTCGTAACGGCCGACCGCGACGATCTGGTCGCCGGCCAGCACCACGAACGCCTCCCGGTCGCGGTGGTCGACGGTGACGAACCGGATCAGATCCCGTTCCGGGATGCGCGGGTACGGCGAGAAATACCGAAGGTAGCGGGTGCGCTCGGAGAAGCGGCTGTGCATCGCCACGATGCCCGGCGCGTCGGACGGGTCGATCGGTCGCAACTGGACGGTGCTGCCGTCGCTGAGCAGCACGTCCACCGGTTGGCTCACGGTCGTCACCGGCGTGGCCCTCCCCTGGCCCGGCTCAGTCCCGCGGGTCGTACGGGTCGAGCCCGAGCAACGGGAAGACCGTCTTGCGGGTCGCGGCGATCGCCCGGTCCACCGCGTTGGGCTCGCCGGTCGGCTGCCACGGCTCGAACGACGGGTCCGCTTCGTCGGTCATCCGCAACGGCACCTCCCGGCCCAGACGACGGGAGGCGACCAGCTCCCGCCAGGCGAGCGGGGTGAGCGTGGCCGGGGCGATCGGGTCACCGGTGGCCACGGCCAGCAGGTGACTCCACGCTCGGGGCACCACCTCGACCAGGGCGTACCCACCACCGCCGGTGGCCACCCACCGACCGTCGCACAGCTCGTCGGCGAGTGCCCGCATCGCCAGGTAGGTGGCTCGTTGGCCGTCCACCGTCAGGTTGAGGTCGGCGAGCGGGTCCAGTCGGTGCCCGTCGGCGCCACACTGGCTGACCAGCACCTGCGGCCGGAACGCGCGCAGCACCGACGGCACGATGGCGTGGAACGCCCGCTGCCAGGCGCTGTCCTCGACACCCGGCGGCAGCGGCATGTTGACCGCGCTGCCCTGCGCGCCCGGCCCACCCGTCTCGTCCGGGAAGCCCGTGCCCGGAAAGAGCGCCAGCGGGGTCTCGTGCAGGCTGATCGTGAGCACCCGGGGGTCGTTCCAGAAGATCTGCTGCACACCGTCGCCGTGGTGCACGTCGACATCCACGTACGCGACCCGCTCGGCGCCCAGGTCGAGCAGCCGGGCGATGGCCACCGCAGGGTCGTTGTAGACACAGAAGCCGGAGGCTCGGGCGGGCATCGCGTGGTGCAGGCCACCAGCCACGTTCACCGCCCGCCGTGCGTCACCGCGCCAGACCGCCTCGGCGGCAGCCATCGTCGCACCGGCGATCAGCGCGCTGGACTCGTGCATCCCCTCGAAGACCGGGTTGTCGGACGTGCCCAGCCCGTACCCGGCGAAGAGCGGATCGCGCGGCGCGGCACGCACGGCTGCCAGGTAGGCCGGGTCGTGCACCCGGGTCAGCGCGGCGTCGTCGGCGGGCTCCGGCTTGACCATGCGCACCCCGGGGCGATCCAGGACGCCCAGCTCGCGGGCGAGCGCGATGGTCAACTCCACCCGGACCGGGTCGAGCGGATGGTCACCCATGTCGTAGGCGAGCAGCGACTCGTCCCACACCACCACAGTGTCGTCGGACATGAGCCCATCGTCGCACGAGGACCTTCGTCGGCCCACCGCACGCGCTGGTCAGCGGTCGGAAGTCGGCCCGGAGGCGACCGGCCGGGTCGGGTCGGCCACCCAGTTGCTCCACGAACCGACGTAGAGCGCGGCGTCCGTGCGACCGGCCAGGTGCAGCGCGAGCACCGCCTGCGCGGCGGTCACACCGGAGCCGCAGTACGCCCCGACAGCCCGCGCCCCGGTGACCCCGGCGGCGGCGAACCGCTCGCTCAGCACATCGGCGGCCGGGAAGCGCCCGTCCGGGCCGACGTACTCCCCGGCGGGCAGGTTCGCCGCTCCCGGCACGTGCCCGGCGACCGGGTCGATCGGCTCGACCTCGCCCCGGTAGCGGGGTGCCGCCCGCACGTCGAGCAGCACCGCGTCGTCCGCGGCGGCCAGCTCGGCGGCCTGCCCCGCGTCGAGCACCGGAAGATCACCGGGACGCACGACGATGTCGCCGGAGGTCGGGGCGGGCGCGTCGGTGGAGACCGGCAGGCCGGCGGCGACCCAGGCCGGGAAACCACCGTGCAGCAGGCGCACCGGCCGGTGCCCCGCCCAGCGCAACGTCCACCAGGCCCGGGCGGCAGCCAGGCCGTCGCCACCGTCGTACACCACAACGGGGTGACCGGCGCGGACGCCGGCGGCCCGCAACGCGGCCTGCAACGCGGCCGGGTCGGGCAGTGGGTGCCGACCGCCGACGCCGGGCGGTCCGCAGAGCGCGGTGTCCAGGTCGAGGAAGACCGCGCCGGGCAGGTGACCGGCGAGGTAGTCGTCGTGGCCGGGCGGGCCGATGAGCCGCCAGCGGACGTCGAGCAGGGTGGGCGGATCGGCGTCGTCGAGCTCGGCGGCGAGCCGATCGACCTCGACCAGCGGCTCCTGGGTACCGGACATGGCGACCATCCAACACCATTCGTGCCGAGGGCTCACGGTTCGGCGGCGGCCGGCGGGCCAACACCCGAGGTAGCATCGTGCATCGGAGGGCCGCTGACCTTATGAAGTCTCACGACCTGGTCGATACGACCGAAATGTATTTGCGCACCATCCTTGAGCTGGAAGAGGAGGGGGTGCCGCCGCTGCGTGCCCGGATCGCCGAACGGCTGCAGCAGAGTGGCCCCACCGTGAGCCAGACCGTCGCCCGGATGGAGCGCGACGGCCTGCTCACCGTCGAGGGAGACCGGCACCTGACGCTCACCGCCCAGGGTCGCGGCAGCGCCGTGTCGGTGATGCGCAAGCACCGCCTCGCCGAGCTGCTGCTGGTCAACGTCATCGGGATGCCCTACGAGGAGGCCCACGAGGAGGCCTGCCGCTGGGAGCACGTGATGAGCGACGCGGTGGAGAAGCGGGTGTACGACCTGCTCAACCGGCCGACCCGCTCCCCGTACGGCAACCCGATCCCAGGGCTGCAGGAGCTGGGCTCGCCGGCCGCGGAGGCCACCGAGGCCGCCGAGGGTGAGCGCAACCTGGCCTTCCCCGGTCTTTCCGGGTCGGTCGTGGTGCGCCGGATCTGCGAGAGCGTGCAGAAGGACGCCGACGTGCTGCGCCAGCTGCACGCCGCCGGTGTCGACCCGGGCGCCACGGTGACCGTGGCACAGGAGCGCGACGGCGTCTCGATCGACCGCTCCGGGGACCGGGTGCGGCTGCCCCGCGAGGTCGCCTCCCGGGTTTTCGTCGCCGCCAGCTGAGTCGCCGCCAACTGATCATCCGGACACCCGGGCGTCACAACGCCCGGGTGTCCACCTTTTTCGCCAGCGCGGCCAGGCCACCGGTCAGCTTCTCCGCCGCCGAGCGCTCGCCGCCACGGGCCGCGGTCCAACTCACCGTGGCCAACCGTCCGTCGGCGGCCAGCCAGCCCACCTCGGCGACCGGCCCATGCCCGCTCGCCGCAGCGGTCGTCCGCCGATACGCCTGCTGACCCAGCCCGGTGACCTTCGCCGCCTTGTCGGGCACCACATCCGCGGCGAAGGTGGCCTTGTCGATCGTGGTCTCGGACACACTCAGTGTCAGCTCCGGCAGCGTCGCGCTCCTGGCCCGCACCACACAGGTGTGCGTGTCGCCCTGTTCGCTGGCCGCCGCCACGTCGAAGCGCACCTTGACCAGTTGCTCGATCACCGCGAAGTCCAGCAGCCGGCAGGCCCCACCCGAGGAGGCCGCCGCCACGTCCACGGCGATCGGCACCGGCGGCGGCACCGCCACCGGCTCGGCCTCGGCAGCACAGCCGCTCACCAGCAGCCCCGCCACCCCGGCGACCACGATCCGCCCGCGCACGTTCCACCCTCTCGCCGACCGACGGCGGAAGGCGCCCGCCAGGTGTCCGTCGGACACCGTACGGGGTGTCGGTGGCGGGCGGAAGCCCTCGTTCTGCCGGTCTGCCCGCGCTTATCCGGACTGTGGATCATCCACGTACGGGCAGTGCCGGCAACCGCGTCCACAGCACGTGCCACGGCGGGCCAGGAAACCGGCGCTGAGCACGAACAACCCGCTCTGCGGATCGAGATAGCCGGCCTCCCCGGCGGCGAGCGCGGCGTCGTGCGCGGCGAGGATCCGGACCCGGTCGGGGTGCTCCGGCGACAGCCGGGACGGGTGCGGCTCGGTGAGCGGCCGGTCGGCCAGGGGTCGTCGCTCTCCGCTCACCGAGGCAGTCTAGGGAAGCGCACGTCCCAACCGCCCTGGGAGGGGGTCTGGTCCGGCGACCGCGGATGCCTGGCAGGCGATCGCGCCGTTCTTCTACGGCTGGTGGGACGCGGCCGCCCGCGCACTACCCGTGGCTTGACGACGCCGACAGGTTCACTGCCACGGTCTCGACGTTCCTGCGCTTTCAGCCCCGGTAGTCGTTCTGGTGGATGCCACCCTGCGGGGGCGCGCCGTACGAGCCCGGGAAACCGCGCACCGGCCCGAGGTGCAGTACCGCTGTCGGAGCGTCGGTCATGCTCCCACCGGCCGGCGCCAACAGCTGGGTCGTCGAGGGAACACCGGACTCCGCGACAGCGTCCGGTGTGTTCCTCAGGCGCATCACCACCAGTGCGAGCGCGCCCACGCCCGCGGCGACCAGCAGGCCACCCAAAAGCAGGAAAGGCAACGAACTGCTTCCCTCCTCGCTGACGGCCTTGAGGGTGGGCAGCGCAGCAGCGGGGGTGTCGTCGCCCACCTCCTCCGCGGCGAGAGGGCTTGCCTCCACGGCGGGCGACGGCGACGTCCTGGTGGGCGCTGCCACCGCCGAGAGGGTCAGCCCCACTGTCGCGACGTCACCGGCGGTGCCTCGTACGGTCGTGCGAGCGGTGCGGTAGCCGTCCATGGTCGCGCGGACGGTGATGGTGCCCTCGGCGATCGGCTTGCCGTCGCTCGACGTGATCGAGAACTGGCCGCTGCGGCTGCTGGTCGTCCGGTATTCGTGCCCGGCGCTGTCCGTGACGGTCAGGTTCACGCCGCCGATTGCCTTTCCGCTGGCGTCGCGAACCCGGCCGGAGACACTTTTCACCCCGGCTGCCGGCTTGTCCCCGCCGGATGGCGACGCACCCGGGCCGTGGACGTAGACCGTCCTGTGGTCATAGCTGTTCTGCCCGGCAAGCCGCACGGCGACTGAGATGTTGAGCCCGGTGATCTCATTCGGACGAGCCGCGGGGGCGACGAGCGTCGTGTCGAAGGTCTGGCTTCGGCCGGGTCCCAGCTTCGGCTCTGCCCGGCATCCGGAGGTGCATCGCAGGCCGCCGCCGACCACCACGATGGCCGTTTCGGCCCTGCTGCCGGTGTTGGTGACACTGAACCGCACGCGCACCGTCTCGTTGGGCTTCACGTTCTCCGCCGACACGCTCAGGATCCGGACGGGCTGCGGGGCGGCCGTCGCGGGCGCCGCCGACACCGCGAACGTCCCCCCGATCAGCGTGATCAATGCGGCCGCCCGGGTCCATCGGACACATAAGCGCGTCGTCACTTCCAACCACCTTCAGCACGAGCAGGCAACACCGGTCGATGTCACCGCGGGCCACTATGCCCTGTCCGGGACGGGTTGCGCGACCCGCCGCCGACGTCTGGCCGGAGGACACAACAGTGCCAAGGACGGGTCTGAGCGAGTTGAATGCGCCTGTCGCCGGTGTCGGGTTGAGTCTCCAGCGGGGGGAGACAGCAGGGTGGGGACATGAACGGGAAACCGCTGTACACGATCGGCGACCTGGCCGGGCGGACCGGCCTGAGCGTCAAGACGATCCGGTACTACGCCGACCGGGGAATCGTGCCGCCCACCGACCGGAGCCCCGCCGGCTACCGCCTGTTCGACGCCGAGGCGGTTGCCCGACTGGAACTGGTCCGCACCCTGCGCGAGCTGGGCGTGGACCTGGCCACCGTTCGCCGCGTGGTGAACCGCGAGGTGACCCTGCCCGAGGTGGCCGCCGCGCACGCCGAGGCGTTGGCGGTGCAGATCCGGGTGCTGCGGCTGCGCCAGGCGGTGCTCACCGTCGCGGCGAGGCGCGGGGCAGGCCCGGCGGAGGTGGACGACCTGCACCGCCTGGCCCAGCTCACCACGCGCGAGCGGGGGCACCTGGTGGGCGACTTCCTGAACACCGTCTTCGCTGGTCTGCGCGACCAGCCCACCTCGCCCGGCGTCGTCGTGTCGATGACACCGAGCCTGCCCGACGAGCCCAGCACCGAGCAGGTCGAGGCGTGGCTGGAGCTGGCCGAGCTGTGCCAGGACGCCAGTTTCCTGGCGAGCATGCGACGGTTGGCGCGCCAGCACGCCGCCGACCACGACGTCCCGGGGCTGCCGCGCCCGGACGCCGTCGCGGTGGTTCGGGACGCGGTGGCCCCCGCCCTGGCGGCCGGTCTCGATCCGACCGCACCCGAGGCCGATGCCGTGGTCGCGAGGGTCATCGACCGGTACGCGCGTCTGCGGGGCCGCCCTGACGACGCCGACCTGCGCGAGCGGCTGCTCGACCGACTGACCGTGGCGAACGATCCCCGCCGGGACCGCTATGTCGACCTGCTGTCGGTGCTCAACGGCTGGTCGACCGGCGACGCTGTCGCCCCGGCGGCGGAGTGGTTCATCCAGGCCCTACGCGCCCGGATGCCCGAACCGGCCCGCTGAGCCGACCCGCGGCGTCACCCGAACCAGGTCATCGCCTGGCCGTGACCCCGGGCCCAGGCCAACGGCCTGCCATCCAACGCGAGGACGTTGTGCATGGCATCGTCCGGCGGGTCGGGCAGCCCGTCGTGCCGCAGCACCTCCGGAGCCTCGTTCGCGATCCAGTGACCGGGCAGCTCATGGACCAGCCGGACGAACTCCTCCCGGCGCGGCGACGGCACCTGGTAGAGCACTGACGTGTGGAAGACCACCAGCGTCGCGTCAGCCGGCGCCCGGGCGGCCAGCGCCGGCAGGTCGTCCACCAGATCGCCGCGAACCAGCAGCGGCGGGTCGGCCGCGGCGACCGCCGCAGCGGCGCGCAGCCGGGCCCGCCGGTGCGCGTGCTCCGGCCAGATCAACGCGTCCAACCAGGACACGTCGCCGGGGTCGGTCACGTCGAGAGGGTTGAGGTCCAGGCCGGCCCGCCACACCACCTGGGGTACGCGGGTCGGCGGCACCAGACCGCTGGCCGCGCACTCCAGGACCGGCTCGCCGGAGCCGACCTGGTGCTCGCCGTAGCGGTACGCGTACCGGTCGGGGTACAGGCAGAGCCCGGCGGACGCGCCGACCTCCAGCAGGGCGAGGGGTTGCGGCAGCGCGGCGAGCACCGGCAGCAGAACCGCACACCGACCGCTCTCGTTCGTCTGGGTGGCCCGGGTGAGCAGCTCCGCCTTGACGGCGGGCCAGTGCGTCACAGTGAAGTCGTGAAAGGCGGCGGGGTCGTCGACCCGGCCGCCGAGCCAGCGGACGACGCTGAACAGCAGGTTGGGCTGCCGCTTGGCCAGCGGAAGCGCATCCAGCAGGGCAAGCAGGGCATCGTCGTCGGCGACGGCATGCGACAGACGCTCATAGGTGGGCGACACCCCGCGCGCCTCACGCCTGCCGAACTCCGCGTACGCCTCGGCGGTCGTCATGCCCTCATCGTCGCAGCCCGTTCCTCGGTAATTCAGCCCCCGTTCCCGTGCGCTGCCTCACCCGCCTCCTGGAGCGCTGCGGCCGCGTGATCGACTCGGGTTTCGTGAAGTCGGGGTGTCCGGGCGAGGTTGATGCCCCGGTCTCGTGAAACGCGAGTCGATCAAAAAACGCCGCGAGCGCGGCAGGTGATCCCTGCCGCGCTCACGGATCTCGCGTTCGTACGTCAGCTGCAGCCGCTGGTGGAGCCGCAGCCCTCGCAGACGTAGCAGCTGCCGGCCGGGCGCATCTTCGTGCCGCAGGTGAAGCAGAGCGGTGCGTCGGCGGCCTTGCCGATCACGGCCTCCAGCAGTTCGGTGCTGGAACCCACGCTCGGCGCCGGCTTGGCGGCGGCCACCTCGGCCATCTCCTGGGCCGGCTGCGCGACGGCCTCCGACTTGGCCGGAGCCTCCACGGGCGCCGACGACGCCATCGCGGTGAGCTCGGCACCGGTGACACCGGCGGCCTCCGCGTCGGCCTCGGCCCGCAGCTGGGCGGCCCGCTCCGAAGCGGTGAAGATGCCCAGCTCGGCGCGGCGCTCATACGGCAGGAAGTCCAGCGCCAGGCGACGGAAGATGTAGTCCATCACCGAGGCCGCCATCCGCACGTCCGGGTCGTCGGTCATGCCGGCCGGCTCGAAGCGCATGTTGGTGAACTTGCTGACGAACGTCTCCAGCGGCACGCCGTACTGCAGACCGATGCTGATGGCCACCGAGAAGGCGTCCATCACCCCGGCCAGGGTCGAGCCCTGCTTGGACATCTTGAGGAAGACCTCGCCGAGGCCGTCGTCCGGGTAGGACGACGCGGTGAGGTAGCCCTCGGCACCTCCGACGGAGAAGCTGACCGTCTCGGACGGGCGCTTCTTCGGCAGGCGCTTACGCACCGGCCGGTACTCGATGACCTTCTCCACCGCGACCGGCGCGGCCTCGACGGCGGCCGGCTCGGTGGCCTTGTTGGACTTCGCGACCGAGAGCGGCTGACCGACCTTGCAGTTGTCCCGGTAGATCGCCAGCGCCTTGAGGCCGAGCTTCCAGCCCTCGAAGTAGATCTTCTCGACGTCCTCGACGGTGGCCGCCTCCGGCATGTTGACCGTCTTGGAGATGGCGCCGGAGACGAACGGCTGGATGGCCGCCATCATCCGCACGTGACCCATCGGGGCGATCGTCCGCTCTCCCATGGCGCAGTCGAAGACCGGGTAGTGCTCCGGCTTGAGGCCGGGAGCGTCCACCACGTGGCCATGGTCGGCGATGTGCTCGACGATCGCCTCGACCTGCTCCTCGGGGTAGCCGAGGCTGCGCAGGGCGCGCGGAACCGTCTGGTTGACGATCTGCATCGAGCCGCCGCCGACCAGCTTCTTGAACTTGACCAGCGCCAGGTCCGGCTCAACGCCGGTCGTGTCGCAGTCCATCATGAAGCCGATCGTGCCGGTCGGGGCGAGGACGCTCGCCTGCGCGTTGCGCCAGCCGAACTTGTCACCGATCTTGTTGCCCTGGGTCCACTGCTTGGTCGCCTCACGGACGATCGCGGTGGCCACCGGGCTGGTCGGCTTGATCTCGTCGTTGGCCGCGGCGTGCTTGCGCATGACCCGCTTGTGCGGCTCGGCGTTGCGGGCGTAGCCGTCGTACGGGCCGACGACGCCGGCCAGCTCGGCGGAACGGCGGTAGGCGGTGCCGGTCATCAGCGACGTGATCGACGCGGCGACCGAGCGGCCCTGGTCCGAGTCGTACGGCAGGCCGGTGGCCATCAGCAGGGCACCGAGGTTGGCGTAGCCGATGCCCAGCTGCCGGTAGGCGCGGGAGGTCTCACCGATCTTCTCGGTCGGGAAGTCCGCGAAGCAGATCGAGATGTCCATCGCGGTGATGACGAACTCGACGGACTTGACGAACTTCTCCACCTCGAAGCCACCGTCGGCGCGGAGGAACTTCATCAGGTTGAGCGAGGCCAGGTTGCACGAGGAGTTGTCCAGGTGCAGGTACTCCGAGCACGGGTTCGACGCGGTGATCCGCCCGGTCTCCGGGCAGGTGTGCCAGTCGTTGATCGTGTCGTCGTACTGCAGGCCCGGGTCGGCGCACTCCCAGGCGGCCTGGGAGATGGTGCGGAACAGCTTCTTGGCGTCGACGGTGTCGATCACCGAGCCGTCCAGCCGACCGCGCAGGTCGAAGCCGCCGCCGGTCTCCACCGCCGACATGAACTCGTCGGAGACCCGGACCGAGTTGTTGGCGTTCTGGTACTGCACGCTGACGATGTCGGAGCCGCCGAGGTCCATGTCGAACCCGGCGTCGCGCAGGGCGCGGATCTTGTGCTCCTCGCGCGCCTTCGTGACCACGAACTCCTCGATGTCCGGGTGGTCCACGTCGAGGATGACCATCTTGGCCGCCCGGCGGGTCGCGCCGCCGGACTTGATGGTGCCGGCGGAGGCGTCGGCGCCCCGCATGAAGCTGACCGGGCCCGAGGCGGTGCCGCCGGAGGAGAGCAGCTCACGCGACGAGCGGATCCGCGACAGGTTGACCCCGGAGCCGGAGCCGCCCTTGAAGATCAGCCCCTCCTCCTTGTACCAGTCGAGGATCGAGTCCATCGAGTCGTCGACGGCCAGGATGAAACAGGCGCTGACCTGCTGCGGCGACGGCGTGCCGACGTTGAACCAGACCGGCGAGTTGAAGCTGAACACCTGGTGCAGCAGCATCCAGGTCAGCTCGTGGTCGAAGATCTCGGCGTCGGCCGGGCTGGCGAAGTAGCCGTACTCCTCGCCCGCGGTGCGGTAGGTGGTGACCACCCGGTCGATCAGCTGCTTGAGCGACCACTCCCGCTCCGGGGTCCCCACCGCGCCCCGGAAGTACTTGGTGGTCACGATGTTGGCCGCGTTGACGCTCCACGACTGCGGGAACTCGACCCCCCGCTGCTCGAAGTTGATCGAGCCATCCCGCCAGTTCGTCATCACGACGTCGCGGCGCTCCCAGGTGGCCTCGTCGTACGGGTGGACCCCCTCGGTCGTCCACACCCGCTCGATCTTCAGCCCCGCGCCTGCCTTGTTTCGTGAACGGCTAGTTGTCACGCCGTCGCCCCCCTCGTCTGCGCGGTCACCCACCGCGCGTCCCAATCTCTTGAAAAACTGTGAAGATTCAGCTGGTACGGCCGGCGGCCTCAACCGCATCGGCCCTGCCCTGCCCCCGGGCGCGCGCCGCGGCCCGCAACGTCTCGATCTCGCGCTCGAAGTCGGCGAGTGAGTCGAAGGAGCGGTAGACGCTGGCGAACCGCAGGTAGGCGATCTCGTCCAGGTCGCGCAGTGGGCCCAGGATCGCCAGGCCCACGTCGTGGCTGGGGATCTCGGCGGCCCCCTTGGCCCGGACCGTCTCCTCCACCCGCTGCGCGAGCAGCGCGAGTGAGTCGTCGTCCACCGGCCGGCCCTGGCACGCCTTGCGCACCCCGCCGATGATCTTCGTACGACTGAACGGCTCGGTCACCCCGCTGCGCTTGACGACAGCGAGGACCGCCTCCTCGACGGTGGTGAACCGCTTGCCGCATTCCGGGCAGGAACGCCGCCGTCGAATGAGCTGGCCGTCGTCGGCCTCCCGCGAGTCGACCACCCGGGAGTCAGCGTGCCGGCAGTACGGACACCGCATCGCCCACCTCCTAAAAATGATCAACTGCGCCCACACCGGACACTCTCGGGCACGACTCACCACGGCGGTGCCACCCTCGGAGGGCGCCCGCCGTGATCGACGTTACGGGAGTGCGGTCGGTAGTCGGACCCAACCTGTGGGCAACTTACGCCCGTGTCACTACTACATCTAGGGGTTGACCGTATGTCGCTGGGGAAGCCGGGTCAAGTTGACCGGCGTGTCCGGCGCGTCACGGACCATCCGGTCATCCGCGACCATCGGCACGCCCGAAGACCCAACGCGAACGGCCCGCCCGGGTTACCGGCCAGCGGGCCAGAGTGACAGGGAAAACGGCCGATGATCGAACACCAGTGCTACCTGACGTACCATTTATCAGAACATCCGTACGACCGGAGCGCTTTTTCACCCCGACACGCCGGTGAGAGGTCGTACAGATGTTTGAAAATGACCGATCTCACCTATACGGTCATGAACAACGTGGCACCACCGCACGCACCACGAGCCGACGAGGCACCCAGCGCCGACCAGGGAGGACGGACGTGACCGAGGACCGGGCCAGCCGGCCGAAGAGCCCGCAGCAGATCACCGAGGCGGGCCCGCCGGCCACCACCCGACGCCGCAGCGCCGCGCGCAGCCGGACGGGTCAGCCCGCCGTGCGCCAGGTCACCCCGGTGGTCAGCGCCTTCCCCGACCCGGCGACGATCGACCTGACCGCTCGCCAGCGTCGCATCCTGGAGTTCATCCGCACCTGGGTCGAGCGGCACGGCTACCCGCCGAGCGTCCGCGAGATCGGCGAGGCCGTCGGCCTGGTGTCGCCGTCCAGCGTCGCCTACCAGCTCAAGGAGCTGGAGAAGAAGGGCTTCCTGCGCCGCGACCCGAACCGGCCGCGCGCGGTGGACGTCCGTGCTCCCAGCGAGGCCATCGACGACGAGCTGTCCCGGGCGCAGCGGCCGACCCCGGCGTACGTGCCGATGCTCGGTCGGATCGCCGCCGGTGGGCCGATCCTCGCCGAGCAGGCCGTGGAGGACATCTTCCCGCTCCCCCGCGAGCTGGTGGGCGAGGGCGAAGTCTTCATGCTCCAGGTCAAGGGCGACTCGATGCTCGACGCGGCGATCTGCGACGGCGACTGGGTCGTCGTCCGGCAGCAGCCGACCGCCGACTCCGGCGAGATCGTGGCCGCCATGCTTGACGGCGAGGCGACCGTGAAGACCTACCGACGGCGCGACGGGCACGTCTGGCTGATGCCGCAGAACCCGGCCTTCGACCCGATCCCCGGTGACGACGCCACCATCATGGGCCGGGTCGTGGCGGTCCTGCGCCGAATCTGAGCGGTCGGCGGGTGGGTGCCCACGGCGCCCACCCGCGCCCGCTGTTCAGAAGCGCGGCCCACCCACGCCCGCTGTTCAGGCGTGCGGCCAACCCGCGTTGGTTGTTCAGGGGCGCGTGAGCGCGGCGACGCTCATCAGTAGCGGTCGCCCCGATAGCCGCGGCCGCCCCCGGGATACTGCCCGTACGGATCGACGGGCCCGTCGTCGTCACGCCGGCGGCCGGGCCGCTGGCCCCGCTGGTCAGGTTCCTGCCCACCGCGCCGGGGCGGCTCCGCCCGACCGGCGCCGGGCTGGCCGCCGCCATCGCCGTACACACCGCCGCCAGGACGACCGCCCCCACTCTGCGGACGACCGCCAGCACCCTGTGGGCGACCGCCACCAGCAGCCGGGGGGCGACCGCCACCACTGGCCGGAGGGCGACCGCCACCAGCAACCGAAGGACGAGCGCCACCACTGGCCGGAGGACGAGCGCCACCACTGACTGGGGGACGACCTCCGCCGTACACGCCGCTGCCGGCGTCCGGCCGTGGCGTGCCGTAGCCACCGTCGGCGACGGGCGGGCGACCACCGCCGCCGTACACCGCACCACCCGCCGGGGCCGGGCCGCCGCGACCCGCGGCACCGCCGTAGACCGCGCCACCCGCCGGCGCGCCACCACCGTAGACACCGCTCTTTCGGCCGGTGGGCCCCGCGGGCCCGTCGGCGGCACGACCGGCACGTGGGCCTGACGGCTCACCATCCGGGTCCGGCGAGTCGGGCCCGTCGGCGGCCGGCGGCCGTCGGCGGGCCCGGACGATGCCGATGATCCCGGCGCCGACCAACAGGAGGCCGATCAACCCGACGGCGCCGACCAGGTAGGTGATGTCGTCGAGGCTCAGACCGTCGGTCCACGACTTCGCCGCGGCCGGCTTGGCACCGCCGGCCGCTGCGAGTGGCACCGCTGTCGAGGTGGACGGTGTGTAGCTGAGGATGTCGAGGGGCTCGTCCTCGGCGAAGCGGGCCGCGTCGGAGACGGTCAGGAACGACTTCCCGTCCGGCGTGTAGCTGATGGCCTCGCCGAACGGGTCGGCCAACGCCGTCACCCGGGGCTTGCCGGTGGTGAGCGCGCCGACGATGTCGCCGCCGCTCACCTCGTACTCGAAGGCGTCCGCGTAGGTGCGCAGGACCACCCGGGAGCCGTCCGGGGACCGGGCCGCGCCGGTGATGGCGATCCGACCGAACGTGTTGAGCGGGTTCTCCGTCTGCGTCTTGGGCAGCTCGATCTCGCCGGCCCTGCTCATCGGCACCGGTTCGGTGTCGCCGCTCTTCAGGGCCGCCGTCGGGGTGTAGATCTCGGCCTTGCCGCTGGTCACCTTCGTGATGATGAGCGGCTTACCGTCGTCGCCGATGAGCAACGCCTCGGCGTCGTGCGGTTTGGCCTCCGGGTACGCGAGCCGGTGCAGCGTCGGCTGCTTGGTGCCGGTGACCGGCATCGACCAGAGCGCGATGCGGCTGCGGCGCTCCTTCGAGTCGGCGTTGTCGCCGATGTCGGCGATCCAGAGGGTGCGGCCGTCCTTGGAGAGAGCCAGATCCTCGGTGTCGAAGGGGCCCTGCCCGGAGTATCGGACCGGTTCCTTCGAGATCTTGCACTTGCTGTCGAGGAAGAAGACCCGCTTGCGTGCCGGGACCTCGGTGCCATCGTTGATGACGATGTAACCGCTCTTGGTCGCGACCAGCCCGGACAGCTCTCGCAGGCGCTCGTCGACGATCGTGCACCGCTTCTGACCGGGAGCGGCAGCGGGCAGCCCCGACGACACGGGCGCGGGGGCCGCAGCGGCGACTCCGGCGAGCGCCACGGTTGCCCCGAGCAGGCCGAGGGCAACCGTGACCGAGGAAACAACGCGGCGCATTCGGCCAGTGTCGCATGCCACGCGTTTCAGGTGGATGACGCCGTGGGGCTCAGGACCGGGTGCCGGCCGCCTGTCCCTGCCGCGCGACGTCGAACGGCGCCAGCTCCGCAGCCAGCTCCGCACTGACGCGGACGTGCAGCAGGGTGCCCTCCGGCAGGTGCGACGTGCTGAGCACCTCGCCGGTGCGGTGCACCCGGGACACCAGGTCACCCCGGTCGTACGGCAGGACCGCCCGGACCTCGACGGCCGGCTGCGGCAGCCGGTCCTCGATGGCCGAGCGCAGGTCCTCGATGCCCCTGCCGGAGTACGCCGATACGAAGATCGCGTCCGGCCAGAGCCGCTTGAGCCGCAGCAGAGTGTCCTCGTCGGCGGCGTCGGTCTTGTTGACCACCAGCAGCTCGGGGAGCCGATCGGCGCTCACCTCGGCGAGCACCTCGTGCACCGCCCGGACCTGCTCCTCCGGATCCGGGTGGGTGCCGTCGACGACGTGCACCACCAGATCCGCCTCCGCGACCTCCTCCAGCGTCGAGCGGAACGCCTCGACGATCTGGTGCGGGAGGTGCCGGACGAAGCCGACCGTGTCGGAGAGCGTGTAGATCCGCCCGTCCGAGGCGGTGGCCTTACGGGTGGTCGGGTCCAACGTCGCGAACAGCGCGTTCTCCACCAGCACACCCGCGTCCGTCAGCCGGTTGAGCAGGCTCGACTTGCCGGCGTTGGTGTAGCCGGCGATGGCCACGGCGGGGATCGAGTTGCGGGTGCGTCGGGCACGCTTGGTGACGCGTACCGTGCGCATGTTCTTGATCTCACGGCGCAGCCGGGAGATGCGGTGGCGGATACGCCGCCGGTCGGTCTCCAGCTTGGTTTCACCGGGACCACGCACACCCACACCGCCACCGGCGCCGCCGCCCCGGCCGGAACCACCGGTCTGCCGGGAGAGCGTCTCACCCCAACCGCGCAGTCGGGGCAGCAGGTATTGGAGCTGGGCCAGCTCGACCTGCGCCTTACCTTCCTTGCTCTTGGCGTGCTGGGCGAAGATATCGAGGATCAGCGCCGTCCGGTCGACAACCTTGACCTTGGTGCGCTGCTCCAGGTTTCGCAGCTGCGACGGCGACAGCTCACCGTCGCAGATGACCGTGTCGGCGCCGGTGGAAAGCACCACCGCGCCGAGGTCGTCGACCTTGCCGCGGCCAATGTACGTCGCCGGGTCGGGTCGTGTGCGACGCTGAATGAGCCCTTCGAGCACCTGCGAACCGGCCGTCTCGGCCAGCGCGGCAAGCTCGGTCAGCGAATTTTCCGCATCGGCGATCGTGCCCTCGGTCCAGACGCCCACCAGGACGACCCGCTCCAGCCGCAGCTGGCGGTATTCCACCTCGGTGACGTCGGTGAGCTCGGTTGACAGGCCCGGGACGCGTCGCAGGGACTGCCGCTCCGACAGCTCCATCTCGCCGGTGGTGACGTCGTCGAGCTCGTCCTCGACGGGGACAAAGCTCTCCTGGTCTCGCAAGCGGTTCTCCTGTCCGTTTTGATAAGTAGAACGTAATCCTGACATGACACAACGCCGAACGCACCTGCTATATGCCCATGCTGAAGGTCGCCAAAAGTGGGGGCGAATGCTGGTCGGACTCGACAACCCGGTAGAAATGCGGTCGGCGGCCGACTGGCCGCACAGCCGTGACGGAGGGATCCCGTGGCCATCACCCGACTGCCGAGCGCCGGATTTTCAATCACCATCCGGATCGCCGTAACCGCGGACGCCTCCTCGATCGGCCGGCTCACCACCTCGGTCGGCGAGGCCGGGGCGATCGTCACGGCGCTGGACGTGGTGGACTCGGACCCGACCCACGTGATCGTCGACCTGACCTGCGACACCGCCGACGCCGGCCACGCCGACCAGGTGGTCGACGCGTTGACCGCGCTGGACGGCGTGGATGTCCGCAAGGTGTCGGACCGGACGTTCCTCCTGCACCTCGGCGGCAAGATCGAGGTGACCTCGAAGGTCGCGCTGCGCAACCGTGACGAGCTGTCCCGGGCGTACACCCCTGGGGTGGCCCGGGTCTGCATGGCGATCGCCGAGAACCCGGCGGACGCCCGGCGGCTGACCATCAAGCGCAACACCGTCGCGGTGGTCAGCGACGGCTCGGCGGTGCTCGGCCTGGGCAACCTGGGCCCGGCCGCGTCGCTGCCAGTGATGGAGGGCAAGGCGGCGCTGTTCAAGCGCTTCGGTGGGGTGGATGCCTGGCCGGTGGTGCTGGACACCCAGGACACCGACGAGATCGTGCAGATCGTCAAGGCGATCGCGCCCGCGTACGGCGGGATCAACCTGGAGGACATCGCCGCGCCGCGCTGCTTCGAGATCGAGGCCCGGCTGCGCGAGGCGCTGGACATCCCGGTCTTCCACGACGACCAGCACGGCACCGCGATCTGCGTGCTGGCCGCGCTGACCAACGCGCTGCGGGTGGTCGGCAAGCGGCTCGAGGACGTCCGCGTGGTCGTCTCGGGCGCCGGCGCGGCCGGCACCGCGATCATGAAGCTGCTGCTGCGCCAGGGCGTCGGCGACATCATCGCGTACGACCGGGAGGGCGCCCTGCACCGCGGGCTGACCGGGCTCAACTCGGCGTGGCAGTGGCTGGCGGAGAACACCAACAAGGAGAACTACTCGGGCGACCTGCCGGGTGCGATCCGGGGTGCCGACGTGTTCATCGGGGTGAGCGCGCCGAACCTGCTCACCGGCGACGACATCGCCCAGATGGCGAAGGACTCGATCGTCTTCGCACTCGCCAACCCGGACCCGGAGGTCGACCCCCGGGAGGCGCGCAAGCACGCCGCCGTGGTCGCCACCGGTCGCTCGGACCAGCCGAACCAGATCAACAACGTGCTCGCCTTCCCCGGTGTGTTCCGCGGCATGCTCGACGCGCACGCCGAGGAGTTCACCGAGGAGATGGCCCTCGCGGCCGCCCGGGCCATCGCCGACGTGGTCGGTGAGGACAAGATCAACCCGACGGTGATCGTGCCGAGCGTCTTCGACTCCCGGGTCGCCCCGGCGGTCGCCGCCGCCGTCCGCGCCGCCGCGAACAACCCCAGCCCACTTCCGGCCGCCGACCCCGGCCCGTCGGACCTCCCCGAGATCGCGGCCAACGCCAGCGCGACCCCCTGACGCACTCCCCCTGTTGATCAAGAGGTTTGCGTCAGGATCCGCGTTGTTCCTGACACAAACCTCTTGATCAACCCGGGTGGCGGGGCAGGGCGCTGGGGTCCAGCTCGCCTGTTGCCACCAGGACGGCTGGGCCGGACAGCCAGCAGGAGTCCGCCGTCACCGTGACCGTCACGCGGCCACCGGGCACGTCCACGGCGACCACTCCGGTGTCCCGGCCGGCGTCACGCAGGGCCACCGCGCCCACCGCGCAGGCACCGGTGCCGCAGGACAACGTCTCGGCGCTGCCACGCTCGTACACCCTCATCAGGCTGTGCGCGTCGGTGGCGTCGACCGGGTCGCCCGCCACGATGAACTCCACGTTCACCCCGCTCGGGAAGACCTCCGGGTCGAACCCGGGCGCGGTCGTCAGGTCCAGCGCGGACAACTCCACACCCGCCGGCAGGACGCAGACCAGGTGCGGGTTGCCGACGTCCACCACCGCACCCGTCAGGGTCAGCCCGCCGAGGGTGGCGGCGGAGCTGTCGTACACCTGGGGTCGGCGCATCTCGACGGACACCACGTCGCCCTCGACCAGCGCACGCACGACGCCGGCCCGGGTGGCCACCGGCAACGCCGCGCCGGCGGGCGTGGCCAGCCCGGTGTCGAGCAGGTAGCGCACGAAGACCCGGGCGCCGTTGCCGCACATCTCGGCGAACGAGCCGTCGGCGTTCCAGTAGTCCATGAACCACTCGGCCTCGCCGGCCAGCCCGGCGCCGTCCGGATGCTTGGCCGCGCGGACCACCCGCAGCACGCCGTCCGCGCCGATGCCCCGCCGCCGGTCGCAGAGCGCCGCGACCAGCTCCGGGGTCAGGTCGAGCTGACCGTCCGGGTCGGGAAGGAGGACGAAGTCGTTGCCGGTGCCGTGGCCCTTGGTGAACTCCACGCCCCCATTATCGCGTCTCGGCGGGCACCAGACGGAGGGCGGCCCCGATCAGGTCCGGAGTCGCCGAATCCAGCCAGTGAATCCGCGGGTCACGCCGGAACCACGACCGCTGCCGGCGGACGAAACGCCGGGTGGCGCGAACCGTCTCGTCGTGCGCCTGCGACTCGGTCAGCTCACCGGCGAGCATGCGCAGCACCTGCTGGTAGCCCAGCGCCCGGCTCGCCGTCCGCCCTTCGGGCAGCCCCCGCCCGACCAGTTCGCGGGTCTCCGACACCAGTCCGTCAGCCCACATCCGGTCGACGCGCAGGGCGATCCGCTCGTCCAGCAGCCCGGTGTCCAGGTCGACGCCGAGCTGCACCGACGGGTAGTACGGCGTCGGCTGCGGCAGCGAGGCGGTGAACGGCGCGCCGGTGAGCTCGATCACCTCCAGGGCCCGGACGATCCGCCGACCATTGCCGGGCAGGATGCCGTCCGCGGCGACCGGGTCGGCGGCGCGCAGCCGGGCGTACAGCGGCGCGGGGCCGACCTCGGCCAGCTCGCGTTCCAGCCGCTCCCGCAGCACCGCGTCGGTGCCGGGGAACTCGAAACGCTCCAGCACCGCCCGCACGTACAGCCCGGACCCACCGACCAGCAGCGGCACCCGACCCCGGGACAGGATGTCGTCCACCGCCGCGCGGGCCAGCCGCTGGTACTCCGCGACGCTCGCCGGCTCGGTGACGTCCCAGATGTCCAGCAGGTGGTGCGGCACCCCGTCCCGTTCGGCGACGGTCAACTTGGCGGTGCCGATGTCCATACCGCGGTAGAGCTGCATCGAGTCGGCGTTGACCACCTCGCCGTCGAGGGCGTGCGCCAACGCGATGCTCAGCGCCGACTTGCCCGCCGCGGTCGGGCCGACCACCGCGACGACAGTGCCCCCCGCAGTGCCCCCCGCGTCGCTGGTCACACCCGCTCCCAGGACGCCACGAAGTAGGCGACACCGTAGGGGGCCGCGTCGTGCAGCAACTCGCCGCGCCATCCCCCGCCGGCCGCGCGGGCCGCGCTGGCGAGCACCTGCCAGGGCGCGCGGCCGGCGGCCTTCAGCTCCGCCGACACCACCGGGTCGAGGCCGAGCAGGACGTCCAGGTCCGCGTCGGCCAGCGCCCCGGCAACCCGCTGGTCGTACGGGAGGGCGCGCTGGTCGTCGTACCCGGGTGACTTCTCTCCCCGGCAGGCCGACCCGTCCCCGAGCACCAGCAACGCCACCCGGTCACCCGTGGCGGACACCTCGTCGGCGAGCGCGGAAAGCTCGGCCAGGCCGGCGTCAGCGGCCACCTGCACAGCGGACACGGGCACGGCGGAGGCCGGCGCGGTGTGGGCCGGAGCGGTGTGGGCCGGCGCGGCGGTCAGCGGCAGTCGCGCGTCGTGCCGGGCGAGCAGCCACGCGCCGATGGTCAGGCTCAACGGCAGCACCGCTCCCCGGTCGGGCTGACCGGGGACCAGCGGCACGTCCAGGTCGACACCCCATGGCTGCAGGGAACCCGTGGCCGGGGGGCGGATCGGCCCGGTCACCGGACCGGTGCCGAGCAGCACCACGCGGTCCGGGTCGGCTGCCAGCAACCGGCGTACGGCGGTGTCGCAGGCCGTCCGCAGGTCGTCCAACTCGGGGGTTGCGGAGCCGGCCACCTCCGGCACGAGCAGGGGCGGATGCGGGCAGACAGCGGCGGCGACCAGTGGCACCCGTTCACCGTAGCGGGAATCCCCGGTGCGTCTCCGCGCCGATCCGGTCATTCGGCCCCTAGGACACCGTATGGTCACGGTCGGCGATAGGCGCTCGACGCGGACCGGGTAAGACCTGTGACAATGCCGGAAGCAACTTGGCTGCGCCGTGGCGGCGACGGGGGTCCATTCCCTCGACGCCGGGAGAACGAGGATGGGCACATGAGCGACTGGACTGCCTTCGGACGGGTGGACGCGGACGGCACCGTATACGTCAAGACCACCGAGGGTGAGCGGGTGGTCGGATCCTGGCAGGCGGGTGCGCCGGAGGAAGGTCTGGCACACTTCGCGCGCCGCTTCGCCGATCTGGTCACCGAGGTGGATCTGACCGAAGCGCGGCTCAAGTCGGGTGCGGCGGATGCCGGGCACTCGCTGAGCACGATCCGGCGGATCCGCGCCACGCTCCCCGAGGCCAACGTCGTCGGCGACATCGACGCCCTGGCCGCTCGCCTGGACAAGCTGGCGACCCTGGCCGAGGAGAAGGCCGGTGAGGCGCGCGCCGCCCGGGACGCCGCTCGCGGTGAGGCCCTGGCCCGCAAGACCGCACTGGTCGAGGAGGCCGAGAAGCTCGCTGCCGAGTCCACCGGTTGGAAGACCGCCGGGGACCGGCTCAAGGAGATCCTCGACGAGTGGAAGACCATCCGTGGGGTCGACAAGAAGGCCGACGGTGAGCTGTGGAAGCGGTTCGCCGCCGCCCGGGACGGTTTCACCCGACGTCGGGGCGCCCACTTCGCCTCCCTGGACTCGCAGCGCAAGCAGGCGCAGACCGTCAAGGAGGAGCTGGTCGCCGAGGCGGAGAAGCTCCAGGAATCCACCGACTGGGCCGCCACCGCCAACCAGCTCAAGGATCTGATGACCCAGTGGAAGGCCGCGCCGCGCGCCTCCAAGGAGGCCGAGCAGAAGCTCTGGGAACGATTCCGGGGTGCGCAGGACGCCTTCTTCAGCCGGCGCAGTGAGGTCTTCTCCGCCCGGGACAACGAGCAGCGCGGCAACCTGGAGCGCAAGCAGGCCCTGCTCGCCGAGGCCGAGGCGCTGGACATCGACGCCGACCCGAAGGGCGCCCAGGCCAAGCTGCGGGACATCCAGGCACAGTGGCACGAGGCCGGCCGGGTGCCCCGCGAGGCGGCTGCCGGGCTGGAGCGCCGGCTGCGCGCCATCGACGACAAGGTCCGCGACGTGATGGACTCGGCGTGGCGCCGCACCACCAAGGAGGACAACCCGCTGCTCGCCCAGATGCGGGCGCAGGTGGCGGAAGCCGAGGACCGGCTGGCCCGGGCGCAGAGCGCCGGGGACGCACGCCGGATCAAGGAAGCCGAGCAGGCGCTCACCGCCAAGCGGCAGTTCCTCCAACTCGCCGAGCAGGCCGGCTGAGCTGACGTCTTCCGGAGCCCCCGGTCCCTGCGAGGGGACCGGGGGCTCCCGCATGTCCAAGGCCCTCGCGCCTCGCGCCTCGCGCCTCGCGCCTCGCCCAAGATCCTCGCAACTTCCCCGAAACTGCTGCCTCAGACGCGCCGGAGGCAGCAGTTTCCCTGAAGTTGCCGGCTTGCCGGGGCGCGGGGTGGGGCACGGGGCGCGGCGCGGGGCGGGGCGCGGGACACGGGCGTGGGACGGTGGGCGGGGCCAGCCGGACGGCTGGTTGACGCATTGAAGACTGCTGATCAGAATGAGCGACAGAGCCAGGTCGGGCATCGACGCGAGGGCGCTGACGGCGGTACGACGTCGTCGGGGATCGTCGGTGTGCGTTACGCGAGTGACCACGTCCGCGTGACATGGGTCGTTCCGCGCTGTGCGCGTACCCCTGAGGGAGCGTGACGGGCGGACGGCCTCCCCCGGTCTTCCGCCCGCGCCGCCGACGGCGGCGTCGGGCATCCGAAGTGGAGCTCGCATGCACCGTCCCACCTCTTTCGGCGGCGCGCTGGCCGCGCTCGCCACCGCCGCGGCTGGCGCGCTCGTCGCCGTCGCGGTCAGCACCGGTCCGGCGGTCGCCGCGCCGGGTGGCACCGGCACCGGTCACCTGCACACCAGCGGCAATCAGATCGTGGACAGCACCGGCGCCACGGTCCGGTTGACCGGTATCAACTGGTTCGGCATGGAGACCGACAACAAGACCTTCCACGGGCTGTGGTCGAACAACCCGTGGCGGGGGCAGCTCGACACGATGGCCCGGCTGGGTTACAACACGTTGCGGGTGCCGTACTCGAACGACGCGCTGAAGCCGGGCGCGACCGCCAGCGGGGTCAACGACTTCGTCAACCCGGATCTGGTCGGGTTGTCGCCGTTGCAGATCCTGGACAAGGTGATCGACTACGCCGGCAGCAAGGGGATGCGGATCATCCTGGACCGGCACCGGCCGACAGCGGCCGGGCAGTCGCCGCTGTGGTACACGTCGACGGTTTCCGAGGCGACCTGGATCAACGACTGGAAGATGTTGGCCCAGCGGTACGCGGGCAACCCCACGGTGATCGGCGCGGACCTGCACAACGAGCCGCACGCCGAGGGCACCAACCCGGCGGCCACCGGCGCGTGCTGGGGTTGCGGCGACACCACCCGGGACTGGCGGCTCGCCGCCGAGCGGGCCGGTAACGCGATCCTCGGCGTCCAGCCCAACTGGTTGATCTTCGTGGAGGGGGTGAGCTGCCCCAGCGGTGGCCTCTCCAACGTGTGGGACGGCGACACCAGCAACGACGAGGACTGTGGTTGGTGGGGTGGCAACCTGTCCAAGGCCGGTCAGTTCCCGGTACGGCTGAACGTGGCGAACCGGCTGGTCTACTCGCCGCACGAGTACGCCACCTCGGTCTACCGGCAGACCTGGTTCGACGCCCCGGACTACCCGGCGAACATGCCGGCCATCTGGGACAAGTACTGGGGTTACCTCTACAAGCAGAACATCGCGCCGATCATGATGGGTGAGTTCGGCAGCACCCTGGCGGACCCGAAGGACAGGGTGTGGCTGGAGAAGTTGATGGCCTACACCGGCACCGGGGTGACCGGGATGTCCTTCACCTACTGGTCGTGGAACCCGAACTCGGGGGACACCGGCGGCATCGCGCTGGACGACTGGACGAACATCAACACCACCAAGCAGGCGATCCTCCAGCCGTACCTGATCGCGCCGACCGGTGGCGGCACGACCACCCCACCGCCCGACGGACCGACGGACCCGCCCACCGGCGCCTGCACTTCGAGTTACCGGCAGGTCAACGCCTGGCAGGGCGGCTTCCAGGGTGAGTTGACAGTGAAGAACACCGGCTCCGCCGCGGTGAACCCGTGGTCGGTCACCTGGGCCTGGCCGTCCGGCGTGACGTTGGGCAGTGGCTGGAACGCGACGGTCTCCCAGTCCGGCACGACGATCACCGCGGCCGCGCCGGGGCACGCCCCGTCGCTGTCGGCGGGCGGGTCGGTCACCGTGGGCTTCACCGCCAACGGCACCGCCAGCGCTCCGGGCACGGTGAAGCTCAACGGCGCCAGCTGCTGAGTTGTCGGGACGGCCGGCGCTTCCCGCGTCGGTCGTCCGCCGGCGCCGGTCTGAACGAGGGCCCCTTGTCGTCGCGCGACGACAAGGGGCCCTCCCGCGCTCAGTGGGTGGCGCAGCCGGCGGTCGGTGCGGCAGCCACCGGCGGTGCGCCGATCGTGGGCAGACCGAGCAGCACCCCGGGGGTACGCGGGGAGCGCCCCGCCTCGGCCGCGTCGCCGGCCCGGGTGCGCCGGTGCGCCACCGGCGCGCCGTCGGCGTTGAGGTGGTGCGGCGCGGCGTACGTGATCGTGGTGTGCACGATGTCACCCGGGCGGATCTGGTCGGCCAGCGACTCCCCGTCTGCGGTGTCGGTCGCGAAGTGCACGAGCCGGCCGTCGCGGGCCCGACCGGACATCCGGCCGGTGCGCTCGTCCTTGCGACCCTCGCCGACCGCGACCAGCACCTCGACGGTTTCGCCCACCAGGCGCTTGTTCTCCGCCCAGGTGATCTCCTCGACGGTTTCGATCAGCCGCTCGTAGCGCTCCTGCACGACCTGCTTGGGCAACTGGTCGTCCATGGTCGCGGCGGGGGTGCCGGGGCGCTTCGAGTACTGGAAGGTGAAGGCCGAGGAGAACCGGGCCTCGCGGACCACGTCCAGGGTGCGCTGGAAGTCGGCCTCGGTCTCACCCGGGAAGCCGACGATGATGTCGGTGGTGATCGCCGCGTCCGGCATCGCCGCCCGGACCTTCTCGATGATCCCCAGGTAGCGCTCGGAGCGGTAGGACCGGCGCATCGCCCGGAGCACGTCGTCGGAGCCGGACTGCAACGGCATGTGCAGCGAGTGGCAGACGTTCGGCGTCTCAGCCATCGCGGCGATCACGTCGTCGGTGAAGTCCTTCGGGTGCGGGCTGGTGAACCGGACCCGCTCCAACCCGTCGATGTCACCGCAGGCCCGCAGCAGCTTGCCGAACGCGTACCGGTCGCCGAACTCCACGCCGTAGGAGTTGACGTTCTGCCCGAGCAGGGTCACCTCCAGCACGCCCTCGTCGACCAGCGCGCGCACCTCGGAAAGGATGTCGCCGGGACGGCGGTCCTTCTCCTTGCCGCGCAGCGCGGGCACGATGCAGAACGTGCAGGTGTTGTTGCAGCCCACCGAGATCGACACCCACCCGGCGTACGTGGACTCGCGGCGGGTCGGCAGCGTGGAGGGGAAGACGTCGAGGGACTCCAGGATCTCCACCTCGGCGGCGGCGTTGTGCCGGGCCCGCTCCAGCAGCACCGGCAGCGAGCCGATGTTGTGGGTGCCGAAGACCACGTCCACCCAGGGCGCCTTGCGGACGATCTCGCCCCGGTCCTTCTGGGCCAGGCAGCCGCCGACCGCGATCTGCATCCCGGGGTGCTTGTCCTTCACCGGGCGCAGCCGACCGAGGTTGCCGTAGAGCCGGTTGTCGGCGTTCTCCCGGACGGCGCAGGTGTTGAAGACGACGATGTCCGGGGTGTCGTCGGCGGGCACCGCACGCACGTAGCCGGCCTGTTCGAGCAGGCCGGAGATGCGCTCAGAGTCGTGCACGTTCATCTGGCAGCCGTACGTCACGACGTTGTAGGTCCTAGCCACCCTCTTGGTGCCCCTTCCCCTCGGGCTACCAGGGTAGCGGCCCGTCAGGCGGCCCCAACCCACCGGCATTGACCCGGCGGCCCATAGCGGGCATCCACGACGGGCAGTACGCTGCACAACAAGAATGTGTTCTGGGCGGTTTCGGGGGCTTTGCACTCAGCGCCGACAATGCGCGGCTCCATTCACGGGGGAGCACATGACGACCCGCGGGAGGCCAACCGTGACGCGACAAGATGCGGCACAGCGCACCGTCACCACCCCGGACGGGCGGCACCTCGCGGTGGAGACCTCCGGCTCGCCGGACGGTCCTGCGGTCTTCCTGCTGCACGGCACCCCGGGCAGCCGCAGCGGCCCCCGACCCCGGGGCATCGTCGTCTACCGCCTCGGCGTGCACCTCGTCTGTTACGACCGCCCCGGTTACGGCGACTCCGACCGGCACGAGGGTCGGCGGGTCGCCGACGCCGCCGCCGACGTGGCGGCGATCGCCGACGACCTCGGCATCGAGCGGTTCGCGGTGGTGGGCCGGTCCGGTGGCGGTCCACACGCCCTGGCCTGCGCGGCGTTGCTGCCGGACCGGGTCACCCGGGCCGCCGTCCTGGTGGGACTCGCCCCGGCCGGCGCACCCGACCTGGACTGGTACGCCGGGATGGCCGAGTCGAACGTGGAGGACTACGGGCAGGCCGACGAGGACCTCGCCGAGCTCACGCTCAACCTGAAGGTCCGCGCTGAGGAGGCCCGGCGGGACCCGATGACCCTGCTGGACTTCCTTCGCCCCCAGTTGCCCGACGAGGACATCCGGGTCGTCGACGACGTCGCGATCCGCCGACTGCTGACCGACATGTACTCCGAGGCTTTGCGGCACGGCCCCGAGGGCTGGATCGACGACGTGCTGGCGATACGGCGTGGCTGGGGGTTCGACCTGAGCGCCATCCGCGCGGAGGTCCGGCTCTGGCACGGTGAGCAGGACCGCTTCTCGCCGGTGGAGCACTCCCGCTGGCTCGCGTCGCAGATCTCGCGGGCCGAGGTCCAGGTGCAGCCCGGCGCCGCGCACTTCGGCGCTGTGGAGATCCTGCCGCAGACCCTCACCTGGCTGGCCACGCCGGACCTCGCGACCACCCCGCGGGTCTGACCGACAGTCGTTCAGTGCTCGGCCCGGCGAGGCGGACCTGACCCACCCCGCCGGACCAACCCCGGTCAGATCGTGTGCGGGTCGATCACCCGGACGACGAACCGCCGCTCACGCAGGGTCTGCACCGTCGGATGCTCCGGGCCAATCACCTCGGCCAGCCGGTCCGCCACCGCGCCGACGTCCTCGGCGGGGGCCTCGCCACCGGCCCGCCTCGACACCAGGGAGAGATCACCGCGGCAGCGCAGCGTGTCGGGGTGATCCGCGCCGATCACCGTGGCCAGGCGACCGGCGGTCTCCCGCAGTCGCTCCCGCGCCGAGTCCCACTCCCCCTCCTCGGCGAGGCACACCGCGTGGTTCACGTCCGCGGCAAGGGTGTGCGGGTGGTCGGGGCCGAGCACCTTGCGCAGCTCGCCGGAGGCCCGGGCCGCCGACGCACGGGCATCCGACCTGCGCCCGAGCGCGCGCTCGGCAGCGGAGATGTTGCTCAGCGTCGCCAGCGTGTGCGGGTGCTCCGCGCCGAGGCGCAGCTGTTCCTCGTACGCCTGGCTCACGGCGGTCATCTCCGTGAACGCCCTGGCCGCGTCGCCTACGGCCAGCAGGTTCGCCGCGCGGCTCGACCGGGACGCCACCGTGTCCGGGTTGTCCGGTCCGAAGCGTTCGTCGAGCTCGCGGTAGGCCGTCTCGAACATCGGCGCGGCCTCGGCTCCCCGGCCGGCGCTGCGCAGGGACACCGCCAGGTTGACCTGCGCGGCGAGACTCTGGCCGTCGTCCGGCCCGAGCACCTCGCAGTACGTGTCGTACACGGTGCGCAGCAGGGTGACCGACCTCTCGTACTCACCGGCTTCCCGCAGGTCGCTGCCCAGACGCACGGCGGAGACCAGGGTGTACGGGTGGGTGGGGCCGAGCACCAGCCGCCGCCGCTGGTGCACCTCGTCGTCCCACCTGCGGGCGGACCGGTAGTCGCCGACCAGCCGGTAGGAGACGGCGAGGTTGTTGGCCGCGCTCAACGTCCGGGGGTGGTCCTCGCCGAACACCTGGAGCCAGGAGGCGTACGTGGACCGGTCCCGTTCCAGCGCCTCGGCGTACCGGCCGAGCGCGCGCAGGTCACCGCCGAGGCTGCCGGCGGTCATCAGACTGTGCGGGTGCATCGGGCCGAGCAGCCGGCGTTGCTCGGCCAGCACCGCCTCGTCCAGGTCCCGGGCCTCGTCGAAGCGGCCCAGGCTGCGAAGGATGTTCGCCCGGTTGAAGCGCAGGTGCAACAACTGTCGACCCAGCGCGGACGCCTCGACCTCTTCGTGCGTGTCGCCGAGCCGGGCGGACCAGGTCTCGTCCACCTCCTGACTGAACCCGTCGGCCTGGTCCAGACCGCCGCGCTGCCACAGGTAGCGGACCCGGTCAATCAGCAGCTGACACACCGACTCGTCGGGGCAGTTCAACGCCTCGGAGACCTCCAGGTGCGGCCAGAGCATCCGCAGCCGGGGCCAGGTGGTCGGGTCGTCCACGTCACCGCGGGGCCGGGACGCCGCCAGCACCAGGTGCACCTGGTGTCGGGCCGCGTCGATCTCGTCGTCGGTCATCCGGTCGCGTACGACCGCCTGCAACAACCGGTGCACCTGGACCCGGCCGCCCTGGACGTCGAGTTTGAGCAGGGCGAGCCGGTTGATCTGCTGGACCAGCGCACCGCGGACGAGCCGTTCCGACACCGACGGGTCGAACGGCACGAGGGCCGCCGCCATCTCGTCGCTGTAGATCAGCTCCAGCGCGATCTCCGGGGCCAGCACCGAGCAGAGCTGCAACAGCCGGTACGCGGCGGGCGCCTGGTCGAGCAGCCGGTTCAGCGACAGGTCCCAGGTCGCCTCGACGGAGAGCGCGCTGGGGCCGTGCCGCTCGATCTGCCGCAGGTAGTCGGCGACCGACGTGCCGGTGTCCGCGAGCCACGCGCCAGCCGCCGCCACCGCGATCGGCAGGTCGCCGAGCGCCTCGGCCACCCGGTCGGCCTCCTCGGCGCTGATCGTGGGCACCCGCTGGGCGAGGTGCGCGACGCTCTCGGTGCGGTTGAAGACGTCCACCTGGATCGGGTTCGCCCGGTCACCCCAGGCGCGATTGCGCGAGGTCAGCAGGACGTGCCCGGGGCCCTGGGGCAGGAAGGGCTCGATCTGGTCGAGCTCCTCGGCGTTGTCGAGCACGACGAGCCACCGCTCGTACGGCTCGCCTCGGCCCAGCACCTGCAACACGGACCGGACCGTGTCGGGCACGGTCGGCCCGGCGAGGATGCCGAGGCGGCTGGCGAGGTCGGCCAGGGCGGTGTCGACGAACTGCGGCGGGTCCGCCACGATCCACCAGACCACGTCGTACGCGGTCTTGTAACGGTGCACGTACTCCAGGGCCACCTGTGTCTTTCCGACGCCGCCCATGCCCTGGAGGGCGACCGGCAGCACCACCGCGCTGCCCCCGCTCTGCAGTTGCGCGCGCAGCTGGGCCAGGTCGTCCTCCCGGCCGGTGAACCGGGCGTTCCGGTTGGGGGCGTTGAAGATCAACGGTTCGGTGCCGGGAAAGCGGGTGCTCCCGCCCGCCGGGCCGTCCGCCGACGACGGCACCGGCCGGCCGACCAGCCGCAACACCCGCTCCACGGCGGTCGCCGCGCTCACATTGACCAGGTTGGTGGAGCTCTGGGAGGGGAACTCCGCCAGCGGGCGCAGGTCGGCGACATACACGGCGAGCGCCGTGGAACCGGTGCTGGTGTCCCGGTCGGGCAGACCGCCGGACGGCGTCGCCACGTAGGCCGGCGAGACCACTGTCAGCGTGCGCGGCGCGGGCGTGCCCGCGGACCCGACGGCGGCCATGGGCTCCACCACCCGCAACCCGGCCGAGCTGAGCACCCGCTCCAGCCACTCGGCCCAGATGGCGTCCTCCGGCGCACACCGGAGCACGATCTGGTCGTCGATCGCCTCGGTGCGTCGACGGAAACGGGCCTTGCCCCGCTCCCGCACCGACTCGTCCATCAGCGGCAGCGCGGTCACCGCGCCGTCGGTGAGGATCCCGGTCAACGTCTCGAACGCGGCCAGCAGCGACGTGGGCGAGCCGGGCGGGTCCCCGAACGTCGCCAGTGTCTCCTCGTACGCGTAGAACGGCCGGTACGGGACCTCGACGGCAGCCCAGTAGCGCCGCCGTTCGGCCTCGGTCATGCCCGCCGGCAACCCGGCGAACCGCCGCATGGCCAGCAGACGACCCGCCTCGGCCCGCTCCTTCTCGGCCTGGTCGACCCGCATCGGCACCGGCAGGACCCGGATGTCGCGCCGCCGGTACCTGTCGCGTACCGAGTGCGCCACCCGGGCCGCACCGTCGATGCCCTGGTCGCTGAGGGTGAAACAGTCGACCAGCGTGTCCGGAAGGTGCAGGGTGCAGATGTCGGCGACGTCGCTCAACCCTGTCCGGCTGTCGATCAGGGTGAAGTCGTACTGGCGCTTCATGTCCGCCCGCAGCGCTTCGAAGAACTGCGCACCGCCCAGCCGGTTGTAGAAGTTGTCCCAGTCCAGCCCGCTCACCGAGACGGCGTAGTCGCTGTTCTGCCGGCCCGCGGAGAGGAAGTCCAGACCCCCGCCGTCGGGGAAGTTCCAGCGCAGCGAGAAGGCGTGCCGCCCGACCCGGGCGTACTGCTCCATCCAGCGGTCCGGCCGGTCGTCGACCCGGGTGGTCTCCCACTCGTAGTCGCGGATCATGTCGATCACACCGCTGGTGCCCTGGATCGCCTCGGCGTCGAGGAACGGGTGGAAGAAGCGGTGCAGGCCGGGTGACTCGAGGTCCCAGTCGGCGACGAGCACCCGCCGGCCGCTGGCCGCGAGGATCCAGGCCACATTGGCCAACGCCATCGTCCGGCCCGTCCCACCCTTGAACGAGTAGAAGGTGACGACCTGGCCTTCGCGATCGTTGTTCATCGGTTTTCTCCGTGGGGACGCAATGGGGCCGGATCGTCAGGCGTGGACGCGGGATCGGGGGTGACGGTCGAGCCGGCCGGCGGCAGGCCGTCACGCAGGCTCGGCACCGGCTCCGGCGGCGGTTCGAAGGGAACCACCGGGCCGTACTTGAGGAACTGACGGCGAGCCTCGGTGACCAACGCCGGCATCAGGTCGACGAACTCCGGCATGCTGCACGCCCGCTTGACCTGGGGCAGGCCGGCATCGTGCAGCAGTTGCGTCACCTCGGTCGCCCACCGGCTGGCGTCCTGGGTGTCGTCGTCGTCGGTGACCACCAGTGGAACCACCCACTCCCGCAGGCCGTGCAGCTGGCCGGAGAGGATCGCGGCGGCGTCCGGCGAGGCCGCGATCCACGGGTCGACAAGCAGCACGGCCGGTCGGCGATCGAGCAGCCCGGCGGCCTGCGCGAAGTCCGCCGTGCGGGCGGACAGCCCGAGTCGCTCGGCGGTGCTGGCCGCGTACTCGGCGGCGGGCAGCTCCTGGCGGCGCCCGTACGGTCGCCAGAGCTTGCCGCTGGCCGCGTAGCCGGCGGGGTCGCGGTCGCTCGGCAGGTGGTCCCGTGTCGGCGCCAGGACGGCGACGACGAAGTCCGGGTCGGTCGGCCCCGGGCGGACGACCTCGTCGAGGCCCGGCGCGCGGGACGGGCCCAGCGGTCGCCGCTCGGCGGTGTGCACGATCCGGCTGGCCAGGCGGCTCAGCAGAAGCTCGTACTGTGCCCGGTAGGAGGCCAGCATGCAGAACGCCCGCAGGCCGTCCTCGGCGTACGCCGGGACGTCCCGGCCCAGGTCCAGGGCGCCGTCCAGCTCCGGGTGCGTCTCCCACGGTGGGAACGGGATCCAGAGCACCGGGGTGAGGTGGCCGGCGGTCAGCCGGGCCGACCCGGCGGCGGCCAGCCGGGCCCGGAAGGACTCCTGCTCCCCCAACGCCCACGGGCGACTGAAGTAGCCGGGCGAGTAGAGCGGAACGAAGACCTCGGCGTCGCCCAGCGCCTCCGCGAGAGCCGCCTTCCAGTCGGCGCCCAACGGGATGTGCTGGTCGAAGAAGCCGATCCGCATCCCCGCCACCGGGCGCGCCTGGCGCCGCACCTCGTCGGACAGGTCGGCGAAGAACTGGCCGACCCAGACGTCGGCGTCGGCGCGTGCGCCCGGCGGGGGCGCCGAGTGGGCGTAGCTGAGGAAGAAGTACGTCCCGCGCGCTGCCGGTCGGCGCCGGTCCGTCGGCGGGCTCATCCCGGCTCCTCGGTGAACCGGTTGCACAGCTCGTCCACGCTCGCCGGCACCCAGGGCTGCACCACGTACGACCGGTGGATCGCCACGATCCGCTGGGCGAGCCGCCAGACCACCGCCCGGTACGCGTTCTCCCACTGCATGGTCAGCAACCCATAGACCCCATCCCGCTGGTAGTGCACCGCGATGTCGGGATCCGGCACGGCGGTCGGGGTGAACCGTTGGATGTCGCGGAGCACCCGGGGCAGCGCCGTGCCGTTCGTCGGCGACCAGGTGACCGGCACGATGGCCGTCTCGTGGGGCGAGGCGGAGCTGTGCCGCGGGACGATCGTCCGGCGGGAGAACGCATCCCACTCCCGGCCGCACCAGTCACTGCCGAGCAGCGCGCTGGACACCAGCGGGACGAAGACCTGGCAGGTGCCGGCGGCCTGGAGCAGCTCCGGGCTCCACCGTTCACCGCCGGCGATGGAGCTGTCCAGAAAGCCGGCGTCCACTCCGGTCACCGGGCCGACCAGCTCACTGACGTGGACGGAGAGGTCCTCGAAGAACCGGGAGACGTACTCGGCGGGTTTGCCGGTGGCGCGGCCGACCGGGGCCCGGGAATAGCTGATGAAGAAGAGCGGGGCGCGCAGTCTGGAGGGTGCGTCCACTGTGCTCAGCCCTCCGCCCTCCCCACGCGGCCGGAACATCAGCGTAGTCCCCGCGTCAACGCTGCGCCGCCAGGCGATTCGCGGCGAACCAGCCGACCGCGAAGTCCACGGCGGCTCGCGCCGGCAGCAGGCGAGCCTGGGCCCGCCCGACCCGCCCGTGCCGGACGATCGGTGTGCCGTCGAGCGCGGCACCCACCCGGGGAAAGTCGCGGTCGTCCAGGTCGAGCCCGCGGAAGTCGAGGCGTACGCGGCGGCCGTCGACGAGCCGGAAACAGCGGTAGTCGCGCTCCGGCGTGGGCACCGGCAGCCGGTACTCGGCCAGGTGCAGGGCGCTGCACGCCTCGTAGCCGAGGCCGAGCAGCAGGATCTGCCCGTCGGCCGCGTACAGGCCACCCACCGGTGAGCGTTCTCCCAGGTGGCAGGTGAGGTCGTGGCCGTCGGTGAGCTGCCGGGCCCGAGGGCCGAGCGCGGCGAACGAGGTCTGGGGATGGTCACTGCGAACCGCACCGGGGGCACAGCGGACGTACTCGGCGAGCACGCCCATCCGCTGCGAGGGCGTGGTCTGGCGGTCCCAGCCCGGCAGCGCCGCCTCGTACCGCTCGCGTTGCGCCCGGTCCATCCCGGCGACGGCCGCCAGGTGGGCCCGGGAGGTGGTCGAGTTGCCGTCGGTCTGGGTGGGAACCAGCAGCGTGCCGGCCGGGCCGAGGACGTCCCGCAGGGCGCCGGCGAGGGTCGCGGGGCCGTGCTCCAGCGGGCCCACCCGGCGCAGACCGCAGTGCACCAGGAGGCACACACCCGGGCGTACGCCCAGCGCTCGCAGATCGTCGGCGAGGTGGGGACGGCCCAGGGCGGGCGGATGACGTTCATCGGGACCCGACACGGGTCTCCTCCAGGGCGTGGCGCAGCTGACCGACGAACCGCTCACCGGCCGCGGTGAGCGACCGGCTGGCCAGCAGCGCGTCGGCGCCGTCCCGGGTCCACGCCAGGTAACGGGCGGCGTGGGCCGACGCTTCCCCGCCGTCGGTCGCCGCTCGGGCCCGCCACACCTGGGTGACGGCCAGGTGGGCGTACACCCCCTGGAGGACCCCCTCGGGTGGCCGCGGGTCGGGGCGCCAGGGCACCGTGATCCGGGGGCTGTGCCCGGGTGCCACCAGGTCGTACCGGTCGAGCACGGCACCGAGTTTCGCGTGCTGCCACTCGTGCACGAGCAGCACCGCCATCGTCTCCGGGTCCGGATGGGGGGTGACGGCGACCGCACCGAACGCGTGCCGGGCGGTCGCGCTGCGCAGTGGTCGCGCCGGGTCGGGTGCCAGCGGCACGACGGCGCGCAGACCGCCGTCGAGCGCCACCGCGTGCGCCGGCACGTCCCGGCGCACGATCTGCCAGGCCTCGACCAGGGTACGGCCCAACGCCTGCGCGGTCGGGGTGTCCAGGCGCGATGCCACCGGCTGGCCGTAGCAGTCCCGGTACGGATCGCCGTCCTCGATGGACAGCCGGCCAGCCGGCGTCGGCACGTCGCGCACCGGTCGCCAGCCGGCCGACGGCTCGACCGTGTCGAGGAGGACGGTCCGGTCCGCCGACCCGCCCCGGACCCGGAACCCACCGGGCAGGACGGTCACCTCGGCGCGCTCCCCCAGGCCGGGCAGCAGCAGGCTGCCGAGCGTGGGCACCGTGATCGCGTCGGCCCGCACCGGGACGTCCACGGTGACGGGGACGCCCACCCGGACGGCCGCGGCGACGGCGAGGGCCGGCAGGGGGTCGGCAGCCGCGCGGGCGCCGGACCGGGCCGACGGGTCGAGGCGGTGCACCAGCCACGGGCGGACGAAGGGGTGCTCCAGGACCGCTCGGACCGCCTCCGGCGCCTTCAGCTCAAGGTCGGCGAGCACCTCCCAGGCGGCCGCGCTGTCGGACAACTCCCGACAGGCCGCCAACAGCATCCGGGTGATGGCCAACTGGTCGTCGGCGATTCGTCTCACGGTCTGCGGCGACCCGTGCCCGGTCGCCAGGTCGTCCAGCAGGTCGTCGACCGGAGAGGCGGCGGACCACACGCTGGGCGCGACGTGGCCGGGCGCCGGGTAGGCGTCCACAGTGTCGATCAGGCCGAGCAGGTCGGCGCAGTAGACCGAGGGATTGTCGAAGCCGGAGCCGGTGCGCCAGCGGTGGGCGTACAGGCCTCCGCCGCAACGGTCGACCACCGGGCAGGCCCGGCAGGTGGCACAGAGCCCCTGCACGCCGTCCTGTCGGATGGCCACCCCGGGATGCCGGGCGGCCTCGTCCACCGAATGGTCGAACACGTCGAACCCGGTGCCGGCCGCGCCATGGTATGCCGTCTTCAGCGAGTCGACCTGCTCCCAGGTGCCGTCGGCCTCGACCACCAGCACGTCGGCCGGCGCGAGGCCGAGCGCCTCGGTGCCGCCGCCACCCGGCATCAGCGCCTCGAACAGCCGGATCGACCCGGGGCGCCCGTCGTCCACCCACCGCCGGTGGATCCGCCCCAGCCAGTCCGCGTACGGGGTGGAGCCGGGGCCGGGACGCTCCGGTGGGTGGTCCCAGGTGGCGTGGGGCAGCAGCAGGTCGACCCGGGGCGGGCTCTCGGCCAGCAGCGCCTCGTAGACCCGGTCGGGATCGTTGCGGACGTCGACAGTGCAGAGGATGCCGGCGTAGCTGCTGCGGTACGCCGGTCGTCGGAGCAGGGCCAGGGCCCGCCGGACCTGGTCGTGGCTGCTGCCGCCGTGGGCGAAGACCCGGTGGCGGTCGTTGGCGGCACGGTCGCCGTCGAACGACACACCGACCCGCACGTCGTAGTCGACGAGCAGTTGGCACAGCTCCTCGTCGAGCAGCACACCGTTGGTCTGCATGCGCAGGTCGAGCCGCGTCCACGGGGTGATCGCGGCCCGCAGCTCGGCCAGCACCTCGCGCAGCCCGGCGGCACCCAGCAGCAGCGGCTCACCGCCGTGCAGCACCACGTGCACGTCCGGCACCTCGTGCTCGCGGGCGTGCTCGGCGATGCGCTGTGCGGCGGCGCGGACCGTCGCCGGTGGCATCCGCACCGGTCGGCCCCGCCAGGTCTGGTCGGCGTGCTGGTAGACGTAGCAGTGGTCGCAGCTGAGGTCGCACCGACTGTGCACCTTCAGCACGAACTGGCTGATCGGCCGGCAGGATCCGCCCGCTCCGGGCGCACCGCACCGGCAGACCATCGCTCAGATGGACGAGTTGAAGGCGGCGACGGGCACGCTGCCGGACGGCACCGATTGGCCCGCGACGACGCGCCTGCGGATCGCCTCGATCAGATCGGCGTGCTCGACGGCGATCCGATCCAACGGGGTGTGCAGGCTGCGTGCGAGGTCATCTGGGTCGGGACGGGGTGAGCGGGTGGGGGCATGGTCCACAATGAGTCTCCGGGGGCCCGGGGCGCTGGGGGCGCGAGCGGCGAGAATGGCTCGAAAGGCTCTGGTCCGTGACCAGGATAGACAAATATCGACCCAGTGTCACCGTCGGTACAGCCATCGGCACCACGAGTGGCAACCCGAGAGGAGCGCACATGTGCCGGAGCATCAAGACCTTGCGTGAGCCGTTCACCCCGCAGGTGACCGACGCGGACGTCGAGGCGGCGGCGTTGCAGTACGTCCGGAAGATCTCTGGCTTCCGGGCGCCCGCCGCGCACAACGCCGCCGCGTTCGACGCCGCGGTGGCCACCGTGGCCGAGGCGACCCGCACCCTGCTCGACCAGTTGGTGGTGCGGGGTGCCGGCTCGGGCACCCCGGACCGGCAGGCCACCGCCTCCCACTGATTGCCAGCCCTGTCCGACGGACCGGCGCGGCACCCCGGCCGACCGGGACCTGACCCTGGAGAGGGTCAGGCCGCGGCGAGCGCCGGGGCGACCGTGTCGGGCGCCCAACGTGAGCGGTGACACTGCGACCAGCCCCGGCAGCCCGGGTCGCCCAGCGTGCAGAGCCGCCACCTGCTGAGCACCTCACCGTCATCGGTGTCCCGCACGTCGAAGTGCACCGGACGGACCGTGCCGTCCGGAGCCACGAGCAGGTGCCGGCCCGCGTCGAGCGTGTCGTCGCGCAACAGGCAGTTGCGGCCCAGCAGTCGTGCGAGCGCGGCGATGCTGGCGTGCTCGGGGAGCTGATCGGGCACCCCGTAGCAGTCCACCACCGTCGCGAACTCGCCCGGCGCCTGCCAGACGTCACACACCACCGCGTACGCCGGCAACCGGGCCGGGTCGGCCACCGCCAGCGGCATCACCACCCGGCCAAGCGCCTCGGCCAGCGCCGGGTAGACCTCCACGGGTTGAGCCCCGTCGATTCTCCAGTTCCACAGCTCGGTCATTCCGCCTCCTCGCTGCGTTCGTCCCCACCGGCCTCCGAATCGGGCCTTACACACGATGGTGGGGGGCATTTGACCCCAGCCGGGGGCAAGTTACCGGTCTGTGACCATTCCGGGCAAAATTTCCCTGAGCAGCATTGCTCGGAGTAGCGGGAAGGTGACAGTTTATCGGGTATGGTGCCCGATCCGCACCATCGCAGCCGCGTGTCCGACGACCACAACCGCAGGTCGAACGATGTGCCGGCCGGGTTCGGTCAGCGCAGGACGACGAGGTGCTCGCCCCGGGGCAGCAGCTCGCCCACCACTGGCGCGCCGGGCACCTCTCCGGCCACCAGCAGGCCGCCGGAGGTCTGCGCGTCGGCCAGCAGCAGCCGTTCGTCCTCGCCCGCCGCCCCGAAATCGGTCCACGGGGTCACCCACTCCAGGTTGCGCCGGCTGCCGCCGCTGACATGGCCGTCGCGCAGCGCCTCCCGCGCCCCCGCCAGATAGGGCACCCGGGCCGTGTCGATGGCCACGGTGACCTGGCTGGCCCGGGCCAGTTTCGAGGCGTGCCCGAGCAACCCGAACCCGGTCACGTCGGTGCCACAGCGGATGCCGGCGGCGACCGCCGCACGGGCGGCGTCCCGGTTGAGGGCGCTCATCGTGGCCACCGCCTCCGGGAAGCTCTCACCGGTGGTCTTGTGCCGGGTGTTCAGCACACCGACCCCGAGGGGCTTCGTCAGGGACAACGGCATCCCGGCCCGCCCGGCGTCCAGGGTGATGAGCTCGTCCGGCCGGACCGTGCCGGTAACCGCGAGGCCGTACTTCGGGCCGTCGTCGTCGACGCTGTGCCCACCCGCCAGGTGGCAGCCGGCCTCCCGGGCCACGTCCTGCCCTCCGCGCAGGACCTCGCCGGCCAACTCCATCGGCAGCACGTCGCGCGGCCAGCAGAGCAGGTTGAGCGCGATAAGCGGGGTGCCGCCCATCGCGTACACGTCGGAGAGCGCGTTGGCCGCGGCGATCCGACCCCAGTCGTACGCGTCGTCGACCACCGGGGTGAAGAAGTCAGCGGTGCTGACCAGGCCGGTCCGCTCGTCCAGGCGCACCACCGCCGCGTCGTCGCCGTGATCCAGCCCGACCAGCAACTCGGCGGTGCCGGTTGCCGGGCCGAGACCGGCCACCATGATCTCCAGCTCGCCCGGCGGGATCTTGCAGGCGCAGCCGCCGCCGCGGGCGTAACGGGTCAGCCGTACCGGTTCGGTCATCCACCCATGATCGCGACAAGGCGCCACGATCGCCACCGTTGTGGCCCTTACGGTGACCAGAATCGGACGACCGAGGCCGATCACGGCCGGTGTTACCGCTCCGTGACCCGCTGAGTTGCATTCCGCCACATCAGGCCGCCTACAGTGGCCGCACCGGGGGTCAACCGACCCCGATCCGGGAGATGACAGGGGACGGTGGACGACGTGACGACGGGCGAACCGCTCATCGTGCTGGACGCGGTCAACAAGTGGTTCGGGCCGCTGCACGTGCTGGACGACGTCTCGCTGTCGGTGGGTCGGGGCGAGGTGGTCGTGGTGATCGGCCCGTCCGGCTCCGGCAAGTCGACGCTGTGCCGCGCCATCAACCGACTGGAGCCGATCAGTTCCGGCACCATCACCTTCGACGGCCAGCCGCTTCCGGCCGAGGGCAAGCCCCTCGCGAAGCTGCGCAGCGAGGTGGGGATGGTCTTCCAGTCCTTCAACCTCTTCGCGCACAAGACCATCCTGGAGAACGTCACCCTCGGCCCGATCAAGGTCCGCAAGGAGAAGCCGGCCGCTGCCCGCGAGCGCGGCCTGGCCCTCCTCGACCGGGTCGGCATTGCCAACCAGGCGGACAAGTTCCCCGCCCAGCTCTCCGGCGGTCAGCAGCAGCGGGCGGCCATCGCCCGGGCGCTGGCCATGCAGCCCAAGGCGATGCTCTTCGACGAGCCGACCAGCGCGCTGGACCCGGAGATGGTCGGCGAGGTGCTCGACGTGATGACCTCGCTGGCCAGCGACGGCATGACGATGGTCGTGGTCACGCACGAGATGGGCTTCGCCCGGCACGCGGCGAACCGGGTCATCTTCATGGCCGACGGCAAGCTCGTCGAGGACGCGTCCCCGGCCGAGTTCTTCGAGAACCCGCGCAGCGACCGGGCCAAGGACTTCCTCTCCAAGATCCTCACGCACTAGGCGTCCGTAGTGGAGCATGCCGAACCTTGGTGGGCTCCGTTGAAGAAGGAGAAAAGTATGCGTATGAAGCGCGTGGCGGCGGTCGCCATGATGGCCTCCCTCGCCCTGTCGGCCGCGGCCTGCGGCAAGGAGGGCGAGCCGACCCCGAGCGCGGGCGGAAGCGCCTCCGGTGGCGCCCAGTCCGACACCTGCCAGGCCTCCGGTGCGACCTTCACCCCGAAGACGGACGCCGCTGTCGCCGGCAGCCCGACCTTCGAGAAGATCAAGACGGCGGGCAAGGTCTCGGTCGGCGTCAAGTTCGACCAGCCGAACCTCGGCTACAAGGACGCCCAGGGCAAGCGGTGCGGCTTCGACATCGAGATCGCCCAGTACGTGGCGAGCACGCTGGGCATCGACCCGGCGAAGATCGAGTACAAGGAGATCGCGTCGGCCAACCGGGAGACCGCGATCAAGGGTGGTGAGGTCGACTACTACGTCGGCACCTACTCGATCACGGACAAGCGCAAGAACGACATCTCCTTCGCCGGCCCGTACTTCGTCGCCGGCCAGGACCTGCTGGTCCGCAAGGACGAGACGTCGATCACGGGCAAGGACAGCCTCAAGGGCAAGAAGGTCTGCTCGGCCACCGGCTCGACCCCGATCCAGAAGATCCGGGACGAGGGACTGACCGAGGCGAACAACATCGTCGAGTTCAAGACCTACTCGGAGTGCGTCTCGCAGCTGCTCGACAAGAAGGTCGACGCCGTCACCACCGACGACGCCATCCTCAAGGGCTACGCGGCGCAGAGCCCGACCGAGCTCAAGGTGGTCGGCCAGCCGTTCAGCACCGAGAAGTACGGCATCGGCCTGCCGAAGGACGACAAGGCGCTGCGCGATTACGTCAACAACCAGATCGAGGCGTCGTTCGGCAACGGCACCTGGCAGAAGATCTACGACGGAACGCTCGGCAAGTCCGGCTCGGCGGGCACCCCGCCGACCCTCGAGCGGTACTGACCGACCGGCTCGACACGAGTTACGGCGCCGGGCGGGGCTCGTCCCCGTCCGGCGCTCGTCCGAGGACTGAGAGCGAGGCATGGGCGAGTTCTTCCGCGTACTGACGGACAACGGGCAACTGTTCGTTGACGGGTTCACCAACACCGTCAAACTTTTCCTGATCGCCGCGGTCGGCAGCCTCGTCCTCGGCACGCTGCTCGGCGCGATGCGGGTCTCCCCCGTGCCGGCGCTGCGGGCATTCGGCGCCACATACGTCAACCTGGTGCGCAACACCCCTCTGACGCTGGTCTTCGCGTTCCTCGTGTTCGCGGTGCCGAAGCTGGACGTCAACATCGACTACTTCGCCAGCGCCGCCATCGCGCTGACGGTCTACACCTCGGCGTTCGTGTGCGAGGTGATCCGCTCCGGCGTCAACACGGTCGCCGCCGGCCAGGCCGAGGCGGCCCGCGCGCTGGGCATGACCTTCGGTCAGGTACTCACGCTCATCGTGCTACCGCAGGCGCTGCGGGCGATGGTCCCGCCGATGATGAGCGTGTTCATCGCGATGCTGAAGAACACCACCATCGCCGCCGGTTTCTCGGTCCTGGAGGCCGGCGCGATCCCCGCGTACATGGCTGAGCGGGGCGAGCCACAGTTCGCCGTCCTGCTCTGGATCACCATCGGCTTCTTGATCCTGATCCTGCCGCTCGTGACCCTGCAGCGGTTCCTGGAGCGCAAGTGGAGGATCGCCCGGTGAGTGAGCTTGCGACCCCCGCAGTCGCGAACGAGAGGTGGCTGAGTTGAGCCAGGCGTCGATCCTCTATGACCTGCCCGGGCCCCGCGCCAAACGGCGTAACGCGATCCTGGGCGTGGCCTCCACCGCCGGCATCATCGCCCTGCTCGCCTACATCGGCTACAAGTTCGCCGACACCGGCCAGTTCGAGTCCCGTAAGTGGGAGCAACTGCAGTACGCGTCGGTGCAGCGCGAGCTGCTGGGCGGACTGTGGGCCACGCTCAAGGCTGCCGGCATCGCTGCGGTCCTGGCACTGCTCTTCGGGGCGGTCTTTGCCAGCGCCCGACTGAGCGACAAGTGGGTTCTGCGCACCCCGGCCACCTTCGTGGTGGAGCTGTTCCGGGCGATTCCACTGCTGATTCTGATCTTCTTCGGGTACTACGTGCCGCTGCAGTACGGCTGGTCGATCGACAAGCTCTGGGCGTTGGTCATCGGGCTGGTGCTCTACAACGGCTCGGTGCTCGCGGAGATCTTCCGGGCCGGCATCAACGCGGTCCCGTACGGGCAGACCGAGGGGGCGTACGCGGTCGGTCTGCGCAAGAACCAGGTGCTACGGCTGATCCTGCTGCCGCAGGCGGTCCGGGCGATGCTTCCGGCGATCGTCAGCCAGCTCGTGGTGCTGCTCAAGGACACCGCGCTGGGCTTCATCATCACCTACCCCGAGCTGCTCTTCGTGGGTAAGCAGATTGGCGGCCGATTGCCGTTCGGCCTGCCGTACGTGCCGACCTACCTGGTCGTCGGAGCGATCTACATCGCCATCTGCGGTGCGCTGTCCGCCCTGGCCTGGTGGTTGCAGAAGCGGATGGCCCGGACTCCACGGACGGCGGCAAAGGTGCTACCCGCACAGGACGCGGGCGAAGACGCCGCCCGGATGGTCTGACCAGTTGGTCCTGTTTCCGGTCCCCTCAGGACCGGGCGTTGGTATCTGCCGAAGCGGCGCAGGGATATGACCACAGGTCATTCCCTGCGCCGCTTAGGTACGAGCTGTGGATGTCAGTCGTCCTGGCCCTGCTCCACGCCGTAGCTGGAGATGCTCTTGGTTGCGCCCGAGCCGCACTGAACCTTGGACACGGAGGTCCCTCCGGCGTAGTTGCCGTCACGCACTGGGACTTAGCGCCCCAGGTGTAGGTCCAGTCCCGTGATGCGGTGCAGGGAGCCGCCTGCCCAGGAGTGCTTTCCACCACGACGATGCCCGAGCTGATCGCCGCCAGAACGAGACTTCACCCCAGGTCTCGCCCCGCCGCCCCCTTATCGAGACATCAACGGGCGATCTCGGTGACCCGGGACTCGCGGACCACGGTGACCCGGATCTGACCCGGGTAGGTCAGCTCCTCCTCGATCTGCTTGGCCACGTCCCGGGCCAGCACTGCCGCCCCGATGTCGTCCACGTCGTCCGGCTTGACCATCACCCGGATCTCCCGGCCGGCCTGCATGGCGAAGACCTTGTCCACGCCGAGCTTGCCGGCCGCGATCTCCTCGATCCGCTCCAGGCGCTTGACGTACGCCTCAAGACTCTCCCGACGCGCGCCCGGCCGACCGCCGGAACAGGCGTCGGAGGCCTGGGTGAGGACGGCCTCGATGGTCTGCGGGGGCACCTCGTTGTGGTGCGCCTCGATGGCGTGCACCACGTCCTCGTGCTCGCCGTACTTGCGGGCCAGGTCCGCGCCGATGATGGCGTGGCTGCCCTCCACCTCGTGGGTGAGCGCCTTGCCGATGTCGTGCAGGAACGCCGACCGTTTGATGATGGGCACGTCCAGTCGCAGCTCGGCGGCCATGATGCCGGCGATGTGCGCGGTCTCGACCAGGTGCTTGAGCACGTTCTGCCCGTACGAGGTGCGGTAGCGCAGGCGGCCGAGCAGGGTCACCAGCTCCGGGTGGATCTCGGTGATGCCGACCTCCACCAGGGCGTCCTCGGCGGCGCGGAGGCAGAGTTGCTCCACCTCCTGCCGGGCCAGGTCGTAGACCTCCTCGATCCGGTGCGGGTGGATCCGCCCGTCCAGCACCAGCTTCTCCAGCGTCAGCCGACCCACCTCCCGGCGGACCGGGTCGAAGCAGGAGAGCAGCACCGCCTCGGGGGTGTCGTCGATGATCAGGTTGACGCCGGTCACCGACTCGAAGGCGCGGATGTTGCGCCCCTCCCGGCCGATGATCCGCCCCTTCATCTCGTCACCGGGCAGGTGCAGGACGCTGACGACGCTCTCCGCGGTCTGCTCGCTGGCGACCCGCTGGATGGCGTCCACCACGATGTGTCGGGCCCGCTGCTCGGCGGTGTTGCGCGCGTCGGACTCGATGTCCCGCACGAGCAGCGCCGCCTCCCGCTTGGCAGAGGTCTCGATCGCCTCGACCAGCTCCAGTCGCGCCGAGTCGGCGGTGAGCCCGGCGATCCGTTCCAGCTCCCGGCGGCGCAGCTCCTCCGACTCGGTCAGCTCGGCCTCCCGCTGGGCGAGCGCGGACTCCCGGGCCGCGAGGGCGGCCTTCGCCGCGGTGAGCTGCCGCTCCCGCTCGGCGAACCGCTCCACCTCCTCGGTGTGCATCCGTTCCCGCTCGTCCATCCGGGCGGCCCGGCGCTCCACCTCCGCGGCCTGCTCCCGGGTGGTGGCGGCGAGCACCGCGACCTCCCGCTCACCGCTGCGCCGGGCTGCCGTCCGCAACTGCTCGGCGTCCGCCTCGGCCTGCTTGTGGGCGCGCTCCAGAACGGTGTCCGCCTCGGCGCGGGCGTCGTCGAGGACCCGGCGTGCCTCGGCGCGGGCCGCCTTCGCCTCGGCCTTCGCCGCCGCCGCCTCGGTACGGGCCGCCGCAGCGGCGGACTTTGCCACGTCGATCGTGCTGTTCACCTCGTCGGCCGCGGTCCGCAGGGCAGCGAGGGATTGCTCCTGACGGTCCTTCTCGGCGATGAAGGCGGGATCCTCCGGAGCCGGCGCGGCGCCCATCCGGCGCAGTGTCCGGATGCCCACCAGCACGGCCCCGATCACCACCACCGCGAGGACGAGGACGGCCGCGAGGAGCACGACGTCGAAGGCGTTCATGCCGGGACCCCGTCGGGTCTACCGGTGAACCTGTGCCGCCGCCCCGCCATGGCCGCCTCCCCTAAGGTCGAGACCGCAGCGACCGTGCCGGGGCACACTCCTGCGGCTGTGGACGCCCGACCGGAGCGGCTGGCCGTGGGTAGCTCTCTCCGCCGGCGGTGCCCGCGGGCAACGTCGGCGACCGGGTGCAGTTGTCGCGGCGTTCCGGAACGGCCTGTCCGGAGTTGCCGCCAAAGGCCGCGGAGCCGGCCAAAGTGATGCTGTCTTGTTACGCGATCTATGTTGTGCGCTTAGCCTGCAATGGTCGGGCAATGTGAGCCTGTATGGCGAGGCTAGGTCGCCGGGGGTGCTCTGGTCAAGGACTCATGATCAAACCCCCCGAACGGAGCGAAGTTGCGGTGTCACTCCGAGCTGATGCCGTGTCGGACACGACGGGACAAACACGGCGAGTCACTGGCGCTGATCCGGATGTCGTGCCTGATCAGCGACGGCATCGCCCCGCGTCGAGCCGACTTTTGTGACACCAGCGACCCTGCTGACCCGAACGCCCGGGCTGGTGGGAATCTCAGCTCAGCGAGCGCCGGCGGCCAGCGCGGCGGTGACGAGCGCGGCGTTGCCGGGTGCCGGCGTGCCGTCGGGCAGCAGGAGCGTGTCCTCCAGCCCGATGCGGGTGTGCAGCCCACGGCTGACCGCCTCGGCGAGCACCGCCCAGGTGGCCGGGCCCTCGGCGTGCAGCAGCACCGGTGGCGCCACCGCGTCCTGCGGTGAGCGTGCCGCCGACGGCGATCCGGTGGGCGCCCCCGTCGACGACGGCAGCGCCGCGAGTATCCGCGCCGCGTCGGCCACCGCGACCGGCACCTCCTCCGCCATGCACTCGACGAGGATCCGCCCGACCGGCACCCGCCAGGACCGGTACGCCTCGACGGCGTCGAGCGTCCAGAGCCCCACCTCGACGAGCACACCCCGCTCGTGCAGGGCGGCGGCGACGGCCTCGGCACCGGCCTCGTGCGCGTTGACCGAGGCGAAGTCGGGCAGCACCGCCCAGGCTCGGACGGCGGCCACCCGGGCGACCGGATCCGGCTCGATCCACGCTCCGGTGCTCACCCCCACCGGCAGCCCCGGCCGGGCGGCGCGGATCGCGGTGAGCGCGTCGGCGATGACCTCCGGGCGCAGCGACTCGACACCGGACGCGTCGCGGGGATGGACGTGCACAGCCGCGACGCCGAGCGAGGCGCAACGGGCCGCGTCGGCGGCCAACTCCGCCGGGGTGACCGGCACCGCCGGGTGGGCGTCACTGTTGCGCCCGCCGTTCAGACACGCCTTCAACATCGGACCACCCCACAGCACCCAGCGCGACTCTCAGTCGACCGGACGGTTGTCGCGGTCCAGCTCACCCTCGGCGTCGGCGAGCGCGTCGGCGTCGATCTGCTCGGCGAACTCGGCCGCCTCGGCGCTCTGCGCGGCCAGCGCGTCCTTCACTGCCCGGATCGCCACGCCAGGCGGGTAGCCCTTGCGGGCCAGCATGCCCACCAGCCGACGGAAGATCGCGTCGGGCTCACCTCGGGCGGTGCGCAGCTTGCGCTCCACGAGGGTGCGGGCGGTGTCGGCCTCGGTCTCCTCGTCCAGCTCACCGAGCGCCTCGGTGGCCACCTCGCCGTCCACACCCTTGCGGCGCAGCTCGTTGGCGAGCGCCCGGCGAGCCAGGCCTCGCCCGGTGTGCCGACTGGACACCCAGGCTCGGGCGAACGCGGCGTCGTCGATGATGCCGACCTCGTCATAGCGGTCGAGCACCTCGGCCGACACCTGCTCGGAGATGCCCCGCTTGGCCAACGCTCCGGCCAGCTCGGCCCGGGTGCGTGGCCGGACGGCGAGCTGGCGCAGACAGATCTCGCGGGCCATCTCCGACTCGTCGCGGGGTGGGGACGCCGGTTTGTCCGCCTGCGGCTCGGCCTGGCGGCCCCGTCGAGGACGGGGTGGGTCACTGGCGTCGCCCGTACGAGGCGGACTGGCATCCCAGCCCCGCCCCGTACGAGCGCGTCGTCCTGCCATGGGTCAGCGACCGATCAGAAGTCGACCGGCGGCAGCTCCGGGCCACCGGCGGCGTCACCCGCGCCGACCCCGACGCCGAGCTTCTCCAGGATCTTCTTCTCGATCTCGGCGGCCACGTCCGGGTTTTCCTTCAGGAACTCCCGAGCCTTTTCCTTGCCCTGGCCGAGCTGGTCGCCGTCGTACGTGTACCACGCTCCGGACTTGCGGATGATCGCCTGCTCCACGCCGACGTCGATCAGCGAGCCCTCACGCGAGATGCCCTTGCCGTACATGATGTCGAACTCGGCCTGCTTGAACGGTGCGGCGACCTTGTTCTTCACGACCTTGACCCGGGTGCGGTTGCCGACCACGTCGGTGCCGTCCTTGAGGCTCTCGATGCGTCGCACGTCGAGCCGGACCGAGGCGTAGAACTTCAGCGCCCGACCACCGGTGGTGGTCTCCGGGCTGCCGAACATGACGCCGATCTTTTCCCGCAGCTGGTTGATGAAGATCGCCGTGGTGCCGGTGTTGCTGAGCACACCGGTGATCTTCCGGAGTGCTTGGCTCATCAGCCGGGCCTGGAGGCCCACGTGGCTGTCGCCCATCTCGCCCTCGATCTCGGCGCGTGGCACCAGGGCCGCCACCGAGTCGATCACGATGATGTCGATCGCGCCGGAGCGGATCAACATGTCCGCGATCTCCAACGCCTGCTCACCGGTGTCCGGCTGGGAGACGAGCATCGCGTCGGTGTCGACCCCGAGGGCCTTCGCGTACTCCGGGTCGAGCGCGTGCTCGGCGTCGATGAAGGCGGCGATGCCGCCGAGCCGCTGCGCGCTGGCCACCGAGTGCAGCGCCACCGTGGTCTTACCGCTGGACTCCGGGCCGTAGATCTCGACCACCCGGCCGCGCGGCAGGCCACCGATGCCGAGGGCCACGTCGAGCGCGATGGAGCCGGTCGGAATGATTGCGGTCTGGACGACCGGCCGGTCACCCAGCCGCATCACCGAGCCCTTGCCGAATTGCTTGTCAATCTGAGCGAGAGCAAGGTCGAGTGCCTTCTCCCGGTCAGGCCCTGCTGCCATGTTTGCCACCCCTGCCTTCGCCGGCGTCTTTGCTGAGCTTCGCGTCACGCGGACACGCTAGGCGCTAGGTCCGACAGAAAACCAGCCGACGGGCCGCGAGCTGTGGACGAGCACCCAGCTGTGGACAGTAGCCGAACAGGTGTACGACTCGGCAAGCGACACGCGGAAGGGCGAAAAGGCTGCTCAGCGTAGTCGGGCGGGCACTCGATCGGGGTACGCGGCGCAGACCGCCCGCCACACCACGTGCGTCTGCTCCCCCGACGCCAGTGCCTGTTCGATGGTCCGTCCGCCGAGCTGGGACAGCACCTGGTCGCGGGCGATGCTGGCCGCGTAGCCGGGCCCGAACGCCTCATCCAGCCGCGTCCAGAAGTCGGTCAGCCGCACAGTGATCAGCCCTCCTCGTCCGGTGCCCCGGTCGGCACCGGGCGCAACGCTAGCGCCACCAGGGGCACCGCCGCGACCGCCGCGAGCAGGGTGAGGACCGGATAACCGGCGAACTGCATGACAAACCCGCTCACCACTGCGGCGGCGGCCCCGGCCAATCCCATGATCAGGTCGGAGAACCCCTGGACGCTCGGCCGGACACCGGCCGGCACCGACTCGGACAGCAACGTCGAACCGGCCACCATCGTCCCCGACCAGCCCAGCCCGAGCAGGACCAGACCCACCGACAGCCGGGGTGTGTGGTGCCCGGCGGTGCCGGCGACCGCACAGGCGGCCAACAGCAGACCGACCCCACCGAGGATCACCGGCCGCCGGCCGAACCGGTCGGTGAGCCAACCCACCACCGGGGAGAACGCGTACATGCCCGCGATGTGCAGACTCAGCACGATGCCGACCAGCCGCAGCACGTCGGCGTCGGCGTGCGACTCGCCGAGCCGGACCGGGGTCATCGCCATCACCGCCACCATCACCAGGTGACCCACCGCCACGGCGGCGATGCCGAGCCGGGCCGCAGGCCGCCCTCGTACCACCGACCAGGCCGTCCGCATCCCGGCGGCACGCGGCGCGCGCACCTTGACCTGCGCGGTGGCCGGCGTCACACCAGCGCCGGCCGCCGGTGCCTCGGCCGCCACGGCGGTCGCCGGCGCGTCGGCTGCCAGCGGCGGGCCGGCGGTCGGTGCGTCGGCCGCCGCGAGCCGCCGCGCGGTGAGGAGTGGGTCGGGCCGGAGCAACCCGAGGAGTACGACGGCAGCCAGCACGAACGCCGCCGCGCTGAACGCGAACGGGCCCGCCAGCGGAGGCAGCCCCCAACCGGTGGTGACCCGGTCGGCCAGCGCGGCGAAGTTCGGCGCGGCCACCGCACCGATGGTGGTGGCCCAGACGATGAGGGAGAGCTGCCGGCCTCGACGGGCCGGCTCCGCGAGGTCCACAGCGGTGTAGCGGGCCTGCAGGTTCGCGGCGGTGCCACCGCCGAAGAGCAGCATGCCGAGGAAGAGCAGCGGCACCCAGCGGGTGGCCGCGGCCAGCACCACCAGCACGCCGCCGACGGCACCGATCGCGTACGCCAGCACCAGGCCCGGCCGGCGACCGTGCCGCGCCATGATCCGGGTGACCGGGACGGCGAGCAGCGCGGCGCCGACCACCCCGGCGCTCTGCGCGACACCGGCCACCGCGGTCCCGGCGATCCGTGCCGCGAGCAGCGCGCCCACGGCGATGCCGATGGTCACACCGATCCCACCGATGATCTGGGTGGTGAAGAGCAGCCGCAGGGTACGCCGCTGGATCGACGCGACGTCGGGTCGGGCGACGGTACGCGGCGCGGTCAGGTCGGTCGCCATCGGCGCTCCTCAGGAAGGGATGACCCATCCTCGCGCACCCGCACCGACCAGCGGCAGTGGGTTTTGCCGACAGCAAAACCCACCGCCCGGCGGCCGGCGGCCGCCGGCCCGCCCCAGGATCTGCGCAACTTCGGTGAAGTTGCTGTGTCAGCGCGCCCGGAAGCAGCACTTTCCCCGATGTTGTGCGGGCGGTGGTTCTACTCGCGAGGTCGCGGCGGCGGTCGGCAGAGCCGTCGGGCTAATCGGGCAGGGCGCGGGTGACGATGCTGAGGTCGGCGACCAGGCCCTCGTACGCCTTGTCCTGGTCGTCGGCCCGCAGGACGGCGGACGGGTGGATGGTGGCCAGCAGCCGAGCCTGCGGCGCGTCGGCCCGCTTTCCTGCGTTGTCCACCGGCACCTGCTCGAAGTCTGCGGGGTGTTGGGCCGACTCCGGCCAGGGCAGCAGCTCGCCCCGCTGCCGGGTGACCCGGAAGGACGGGCCGAGCAGCGCCTTGGCGGCGGTCGCGCCGAGCACCACCACGATCTCCGGACGCAGGCGGGCGAACTCCGCGACCAACCAGGGGCGGCAGGCGGTGATGTGCGCCTGGTCGGGGGTCTGGTGGATCCGCCGCTTGCCACGCAGTTCAAAACGAAAGTGCTTAACGGCGTTCGTCAGGTAGAGGTGACCCGGGTCCAGCCCGGCGTCGTCGACCGCACGGCGCAGCAGCCTGCCGGCGGGGCCGACGAAGGGCAACCCCTTCTGGTCCTCCATGTCGCCGGGCTGCTCGCCGACCAGCACCACCCGGGCGCTCTCGTCGCCCCGGCCGAAGACCGTCTGCGAGGCATCCCGATAGAGCTCACAGCCCTGACAACCGCCGGCCGCGGTCCGCAGGTCGTCGATGGTGTCGGCGTCGGGCGGGATGAACCGTTGGGCGCCCGGGGCGCTGTCGGTCTGCTCAGCCATGCGGACTGTTATATACCTGTTCGATGCTTCGTGCCGGGTACGCCCCGGCGCGGTGTCGCCCGCCGACGCGCGTCAGTACCCGTTGCCGCCGCCGTCGCCGCCGGAAGAGATCGCGATCAGCACGATGACGATGATGATGATCGCCAACGCCACCGCGATCCAGATTCCCTTGCGCGCCCCACCTGAAGCCATGGCCCCCACCTCCGGCGGCCCGCATACCCATCCCGTCCGCCCCGAATCACCGCAACCGTGCGCTTTCTGCCGCAACCTGCCGGCCGTGCCTCGGGACGAGGTCTGGTCAGGTGGGAAAGCCCAGTGGCGGGGTGGGGTTGGTGGCGTGGGCCAGGGCGGCGGCCAGGGGTTTCAGGTCGTCGGCGTCCAGGGAGCTGACGGTGACGCGCAGGGCGGGCGGGGCGGCGATCCGGTAGAGGGCGCCGGGGGCCACCGCCCAACCGGCGTCGCGCAACGCGGTGACCGCGCTGGTCTCGTCCTGCACCGGCAGCCAGACGTTGATGCCGCTGCGGCCGTGCGCGCTCAGGCCGTGCTCCGCCAGCGCGGTCAGCAGGCCGTCGCGCCGCTGCTCGTAGCTCTGCGCCGCCCGCCGCACCAGCTCGTCGACCGCCGGGTCCCGCCAGAGGGAGAGGACCAGCCGTTGCAGCACCGTGGAGACCCAGCCGGCACCGACGCGCGTCCGGCCGGCCACCCGGGCCACGGTGGTCTCGTCGCCGACCAGCACCGCGAGCCGCAGGTCGGGGCCGAAGGGTTTGCTCACCGACCGCAGGAAGGCCCAGCTCTCGGTCGCCCCGGCCAGCGGGTGCAGGGGTACGCGGGCCAGCTCGGCGGCGTGGTCGTCCTCGATCAGCAGCAGGTCCCGCCGGCCGGCGAGCAACGCCCGCAGCTCCTCGGCGCGGGCGGCGGAGACGGCTGCGCCGGTCGGGTTCTGCGCCCGGCTGGTGACCACCAGCGCCCGCGCTCCGGCGGCGAGCGCGGCGGCCACCCCGGCCACCAGCGGCCCCTCGTCGTCCAGCGGTACGCCGATCGGGCGCAGCCCCAGCGCGGCGACCAGGTCCAGCAGGTTGGCCCAGCCCGGGTCCTCCACGGCCACCGCGTCGCCGGGACGCAGGTGGGCGCCGAGCAGCCGCTCGATGCCGTCCAGCGCGCCGCCGGTGAGGGTGAGTTCCCCGGCCGGTACGCCGTCGGCGCCCAGTCGGGCGCGAGCAGCCTCGGCCAGCTCGGGCAGGACGCCGGCATGGGAGTAGCCGACCGGCGGGCCGGCGTCGGCGGCGAGCGCCGCCAGGTGCGGGCCCAGCGGCGGGAGCAACCGAGGATCGGGTTCCCCCCGGGACAGGTCACGGGCTCCGGGTAACGGGGCGGGGCGCAGCGCGGAGCGGCGGGCGGCCACCGGTGGGCGGGGGCGTACCCGGGTGCCGTGCCGACCGGCGGTGGCGAGCAGACCACGCTGGCGCAGCTCCTGGTAGGCGCGGGCGACGGTGGCCGGGCTGACGCCCAGCTCGGCGGCGAGTGCCCGCACCGGTGGCAGCGCGGCCCCCGGAGGAAGGGCGCCTGTACGGATGCCTGACTCGATGCTGGCCGAAATCTCGGCGGCCGTCGTACCACTGAGCTGATAGCGTGCTGACACAAATAGGAGATTGTACTAGAACAAAGGGGCGCGCGCATGTATCCACCCACCGCCCGGACCACACCCCACCGTTCCCGCGACCGGATGAGCTACGACCGGGCCGCCGCACACGCCGTGCTCGACGAGGCGTACGACTGCGCGCTCGGCTTCACCGTCGACGGCCAGCCCCGGGTGCTGCCCACCCTGCACGTCCGCATCGGCGACACGCTCTACCTGCACGGCTCCACCGGCAGCCGGCCACTGCTCGCCGCCCGGGGTGAGGGTCTCCCGGTCTGCGTCGCGGTGACAGTGCTCGACGGGCTGGTCTACGCCCGGTCCCAGTTCCACCACAGCGCCAACTACCGCTCGGTCGTCGCGCACGGCACCGCCCGACTGGTCACCGACGAGCGAGAGAAGCTCGCCATGCTCACCGCGCTGGTGGAGAAGGTCGGCGCGGGACGCAGCGCCCAGACCCGCCCGCCCAGCCGGCGGGAGTTGGCGGAAACCGCCGTCTTGGCGTTGCCCCTGCACGAGGTGTCCGTCCGGGCCCGCAGCGGCGGGGTGCGCGAGGACGAGGACGACCTGCACCTACCGCACTGGGCCGGGGTGCTGCCGCTGCGGGTGACCGCCGGGCAACCCGAGCCGGACGCCGGAGTCACCGCACCACTGCCGGCGTACCTGCGGACGGCCCGCACGCCCTGGCACGACTCCGTGACGCTGCACGGCGAGCACGTCCGGCTGGAGCCGCTGGACCCGGCGCACGCAGACGAGCTGCACGCCGCCACCGACGACGCGGAGGTGTGGCAGCACCTCGGCAGTACCCGGCCCAGCACACCGGGTGAGACCGCCGAGGTGATCGGCACCGCCCTGGCCGCCCAGCACCGGGGCGAGCGGGTGGCCTGGGTGCAGCGGTGTGCGGCGACCGGAGCGATGGTCGGCACCACGTCCTACTACGAGATCGATCCGGAGCGGCGCTCGGTGGCGATCGGGTACACCTACCTCGGCCGGCCCTGGTGGCGTACCGGGATCAACACCGAGGCGAAGCTGCTGCTGCTCAGGCGGGCCTTCGACGACCTCGGGGCGGTACGGGTGGCGTGGCACACCGACATCCGCAACGTCCGCTCCCAGGCGGCCATCGAACGCCTCGGCGCGACCCGGGAAGGGGTGCTGCGGATGCACCGGCAACGCCCGGACGGCTCCTGGCGGGACACCGTCCAGTACGCGATGACCGTCGACGAGTGGCCGAACGCACAGGCCACGCTGCGAGAAAGACTTCTGCGGACGGCACCGGTGGCGTGATGATGGCGGGCGTGCTGGGGATCACCGACATCTGGACGTACGTGCTGGGCACCGTGGCCATCATTCTGCTGCCCGGGCCAAACTCACTCTTCGTGCTCTCGACCGCGGCCAAACGGGGCGTCGCGGTCGGCTACCGGGCCGCCGCTGGCGTGTTCGTCGGCGACTGGGTGCTGATGTTCCTCTCCGCCGCGGGGGTGGCGTCGCTGCTCAAGGCGTACCCCCCGCTGTTCATGGTGATCAAGTACGCGGGTGCCGCGTACCTCGGTTATGTCGGGGTGACGATGCTGCTCGGCGCCTGGCGGCGCTGGCGCGACCGCAACGACCCGAGCACGCCGCGGCTCATCGACGCCGCGGAGCCGGCGGCGATGCGCAGCCCGTTCCGCAAGGCGCTGGTGATCAGCCTGCTGAACCCGAAGGCGATCCTGTTCTTCATCTCGTTCTTCATCCAGTTCGTCGACCCCGGCTACGCCTGGCCGGCGCTGTCGTTCCTGCTGCTCGGCCTGATCGCCCAGGTGACCAGCGCGCTGTACCTGACCGCGTTGATCTTCGCGGGCACCTTCCTGGCCGCGCAGTTCCGCCAGCGCCGCCGCCTGGCGGCCGGTGGCACCACCGCCGTGGCAACTCTGTTCCTGGCCTTCAGCCTCAAGCTGGCCACAGCCAGCGCCGGCTGACCCGGCTGCGGCGTCAGGTGCCGTCGCCGCCGCCGGAGCCGCCGCCTCCCACGCCGGCACCGCCGGCGGTGCCGCCGAGGCCGTAACCGGGTCGGATCGGCTCGTCGGGGTGGCGGCTGACGTGGGCGGACCCCGCGATCTGCGCGGACCAGTCGGCGTGCGCGGCCGCGGCGGCGTGCCGGTTGATCGCCTGCCGGATCCAGCCGTCAACGGTGGCGACCCAGTCCCGCCGCTCGGCGTCCTCGTGCCAGATCCGGAACCGGCTGATGCTCTGGTGGGTGATCCCGGCCAGCGCCAGCCGACGATCCATCCAGAGGATCGCCTCCAGGCCCGCTGAGTTCGTCACGAAGATCACCTCCAGCTCGGTGATCGGGCCGGCGTAGAGCGGCCCCACCCAGTAGCCCCAGCGCTGGTGCAGGGGCAGGGTGTGCTCCACCCCGGGCAGCCCACCCTGCAGCAACCCGGACTGACGGATCATGAAACCGAGGGTGTCCAGCGCCGCCAGCACGTGCTGCTGCGTCGGGAGCGGATGCACGAAGACCGGCACCATGGCGCCCTGGTCGAGATCGGGGTCGAGGGACACCTCGGTCCGCAGACCCATCCGCAGGCTCAGCAGCGGCACCCCACCGAAGGTGGTCACCGGGGTCTCCCAGGGCAGCGGCAACGCGAAGTCGACCGCCCGCCGCCGACCAGCGGGCACGACGAACCGGCCGGCGATCGGTAGTTGGTGGAACTGCATGAGACGCCGGGGGGCGGCCGGGTCGTCCGGTTCGACAGTGGTGACGAGACCGAGCCGGATGTGCCGCACCAGCACGTCCTCCGGGCCGGCCGCGAGGGTCACCCGCCCCGGCAGGCGCAGGCCCGGCCGGGTGCTCGGGTTGGGGAGCGTGGTCTGCACGGACAGCCCGGTCCCACCGGACTCCGGGGACACTCCCGTCAACCGCACCGCGCGCCCCCTCCCGGGACGGGGCCCCGCCGGCCCCACCAGGCGCGCCTACCCGGTCGGGGTCGGCTCAAGCCCGCTGCCGTGCCGACCGCTGACCCGGCCGCACTTCGTCAGTGCGGCCGGGTCGGCAGGTCAGCGCAACCGACGCCCGCGCGGGACCGTGTCGGTCTCGTCGTCAAACTCGCCGATGACCTCCTCCAGGAGGTCCTCCAGCGCGACGAACCCGATCGGCCGGGCCGGGCCACCGCCGTTGCGAACCAACGCGAGCTGCGACTGCCGGGCCCGCATCGCCGCCACCGCCTCGGTGACCGAGGACGTCGCCGGCAGGGTGAACGCGGGTGTCATCAACTCGCCGGCGGTGGCGACGCGACCGGTGGTGACCACCCGCACCGCCTCCCGGACGTGCACGAGGCCGCAGACGTCGCCCGCCTCGTCGAGCACCGCGAGCCGGGACCGCCCGCTGTCGCGGCTGACCTCCTCGATCCGCCCGGCCGGGTCGTCCCGACGGACGGTCACCATGGTGGCGAACGGCTCCATCACCTGTGCCACCGACGTGCCCTGCAACTCCAGCATGCTGGTCAGCAGCTGGTGCTGCTCGGCGCCGAGCAGCCCGTGCTCACGGGACTGCTCCAGCAGGATCCGCAGCTCGTCCGGGCCGTGCACCTGGGCGAGCTGATCCTGCTGGTTGACCCCGAACAGCCGCAGGATCGCGTTGGCCAGGGCGTTGAGCGCGGACAGCACCGGCCGGGACACCCGGGCGAAGGCGCGGAACGGCAGGGCGAGCAGCGTCGCCGAGCGCTCCGCGTCGGTGATCGCCCAGGACTTCGGTGCCATCTCCCCCACCACCAGGTGCAGGAAGGTGACCACCCCGAGGGCGAAGATCAGGGCGATCAGGTGACTGGCCGCGTCCGGCAGGCCCACCGCGTGCAGCAGGGGGCTGAGCAGGTGCTCGATCGCCGGCTCGGCCAACGCGCCGAGACCCAGTGTGCACAGCGTGATGCCGAGCTGCGCCCCGGCCAGCATCAGCGACAGCTCGCGGACGCCATCCAGCGCGGCGCGTGCCGCCCGACCACCGTTCGCCGCCGCCTGCTCCAGGCGGTAGCGCTTGCTGGCCACCAGGGCGAACTCGGCGGCCACGAAGAACCCGTTCAGCGCCAGCAGGACCACCGAACTGAACAGCGCGATCCCGGGGCTCATCGGTGCCTTCCTTCATTCGCGACTGCGGTGCTCGCAAGCTCACTCCTCGCGCTCACGCGCTCACCCCCGGTTTGGTGAGCTGAAGCCGCACCGAGTCGGCCACATGCCGGTCCACGGCCAGCACCTCGACCAACGCGCGGGGCTCCGCCTCGTCGACCTCGCCGTCCGCCCCCTCGGGTTGCAGGCTGATCTCCAGCCGGTCACCGACCTCCGGCACCCGACCCAGCTCCCGCATCACCAACCCGGACAGGGTGTCGTACTCCGGGGCCTCGGGCAGGGCGATGCCGGTGCTGTCGGCGACCTCGTCGATCCGCCAGCGGGCCGGCACCACCCAGGACCCGTCGTCCTGCCGGGCGGGTGCCCGCTCCGGTGGGTCGTCCTCGTCCCGGATCGGGCCGACCAGCTCCTCGGCGATGTCCTCCAGCGTGATCACGCCGGCGAAGCCGCCGTACTCGTCGACCACACACGCCATCTGCCGATGACCGGACCGCAGGCGGTCGAGCACCGTGGGCAGGGGCAACGTCTCCGGTACGAGCAGCGGCGGCCCCGCCACCGCACTCACCGGGGTGGTCGCCCGCTCCCCCGGGGGTACGCCGAGCACGTCGGCGATGCCGACCACGCCGATCAGGTCGTCGACGCCCTCCGTACCGCGTACCGGGAAGCGGGAGTGACCGGTGTCCAGCAGCTCGACCACCCGGCTGACCGGCTCGTGCGCCCGTACGGTGTGCACGTCGACCCGGGGCACCATGGCCTCCCCGGCGGTCAGCTCCCGGAAGTCCAGACCTCGGTCGAGCAGCGTGGACATCTCGACGTCGAGGCTGCCCTCCTCGCGGGACTCGGCGATGATCTGTTCCAGGTCCGCCGGGGTGGCGCCGCTGGGCAGCTCCTCGATCGGCTCGATGCCGATCCGGCGCAGCAGGCGTACCGATGCCCGGTCGAAGAGGTGGATCAGCGGACCGGCGACGGCCAGGTAGATCAGGGTGGACCGGCTCAGCGCCCGGGCCAGTTGCTCGGCCCGAGCGATGGCCAGGTTCTTCGGGGCCAGCTCGCCGAGGACCATCTGCACGATGGTGGCGATGACCAGGGCCAACGCCACCGAGAGCGGCAGGCTGACCGCCTCGCTGACGCCCGCCACGCCGAACAGGTCGGCGAGGCCGCCGCCGAGGAACGGCTCGGCGACGTAACCGACCAGCAGGGCGGTGACCGTGATGCCGAGTTGGGCGCCGGAGAGCATGAAGGAGAGCCGGCTGGTGACGGTCAGGGCCCGGGCGGCGGCGGCGTCGCCGTCATCGGCAAGCTGGCGCAGCTTGCCCCGGTCCACGGCGACATAGCCGAACTCCTGCGCCACGAAATAGCCGGTGGCGGCAGTGAGGAGAGTAATCAGAAGAAGACCAACGACGATCAACACGGGTCGCTCAGGGCTCCCGGGGTCGTCGGTACGGGGATATGCCGGGCACGACCCGGCTGGCTACTGCTGCCCTCCTGGGCAGAAGAGTCGATCATGCCGCTATTTTATCGGCGCTGGCTGGGACTCCGCTGGGGGTGGGCCGAAGGAGCGGATCGTCCGGTTCGCCGACACCATCCCAGGCCGTCACGCCGGCCCCGCCGCACGCCTTCACGCGGCCCCGCCCCAGGCCGTCACGCCGGCCCCGCCGGCCCCGTGCCGGAACCGCGTTCGGCCAGCTCATCGGCGTCGAGGAGACTCCGATCGAGTCGCCCCGACCGGTACGCGGCCCGCCCGATCATCTGGGCCGCGACCGGTGCGGTCGCCAACTGGAAGACCGCCACGAGCAGGATCATGCCCAGGTCCGCCGGGGACCGCAGCCGCAACATGATCCCCAGCAGCAACAGCAGCACCCCGAGCACCTGCGGCTTCGTGGCCGCGTGCATCCGGCTCAGCGCGTCCGGGAACCGCAGCACGCCGATCGCGGCGGCCAGGCCGAGCACGGCACCGGCCACCAGACAACCGGCGCCCAGCCAGTCCGCGATGGTGGCGATCACTGCTGCTCCCGGACCGCGAAGCGGACCAGCGACACCGAACCCACGAAGCCGAGCAGGGAGAGCACCACCAGCACGGGCAGTGTAGTGGCGTGCCGGTTGACCGCCGCCTCGGCGCCCACCGCGCCGACCATGGTGGCGAGCAGCATGTCCGCGGCGATCACCCGGTCCACCAGTGACGGGCCCCGGTAGAGGCGCACCAGCGCGAGCAGCGCGGTCACCGACAGCAGGACGGTGAGGACGACGGCCAGGAACGTGGTCACGAGCGGGTTCCCTTCTCGGACGGGTCGGTCTCGATACGGCGCAGTTCGGCGGCCGAGCCCACCGCACGGACGATCCGCCGCTCGATGGTGAGGGTGCGTTGCCGGGCCACCTCCAGGTCAGCCGGCCCGTGGGTGTCCAGCACGTGCAGGTAGAGCGTTCCGGAATCCCGGTCCACCTCGAGGATCAACGTGCCCGGCACCAGCGAGACCGCCTCGGCGGTGAGCGCCAGGTTCAGGTCGCTGGGCACCCGCAACTGGACCCCGATGATCGCGCCGCGCGGCCGGTAGCCGGGTTGCACGGCGATCCGGGCGACGTGCAGGCTCGCGCTGACCAGCTCGACGACGAACCGGCCGGCGAAGACCAGCAGCGCCCCGGGCCGCAGCCGGCCGCCGAAGCTGACCGCCGGCAGCGGGTAGAACACCAGCACCGCGCCCCCCACCAGCAGGCCGCCGATCAGGTTGCCCCAGCTGACGTCGCCCCAGAGCAGGTTCCAGACCACCACCAGCCACCCGAGTGCCACCACCTGGTCGCGCCAGCGCCCGAGCCGGCCACGCCCCACCACGGCGGGCCCGGGGGCGTCGGGAGCCGGCTCGGGGGTGCCGGTCACGGCACACCGCCCGGCAGCACGGCATGCACGTACGGGGTGCGCAGCCGCAGGTCGGCGGCCGCGTCCGTGGTGACGTCGAAGAGCGGACCGGCCAGCAGGGTCAGCCCCAGCCCTAGGGTGACCAGGGCAACTGTGGCCCCGATCATCAGCCTCGGCAGTGGGACGGCCGGCTCGCTGGTGGCCAGCCGGGGCGCGCGCCAGAAGGCGATGTTCCACACCCGGGACGCCACGTAGAGGGTGAGCAGGCTGGTCACCGTGCCAGCCGCCACCAGCACCCCCGGCAGCGGCCCGCCGGCCGCCACGCCGGCCTGGAGCAGGCCGAGCTTGCCGAGGAAACCGGAGAACGGCGGCACACCGGCGAGGTTCATGGCCGGCACGAAGAACAGCACACCCAGCAGCGGCGCCACCCGGGCCAGCCCGCCGATGCGGCGCAGGTCGGTGCTGCCCGCGCGCTCCTCGACCAGCCCGGCGACGAGGAACAACGTGGTCTGGATGGTGATGTGGTGCACCACGTAGAAGATCGCGCCGGAGAGCCCGGCGACAGTGCTCAACGCCACCCCGAAGATCATGTAGCCGATGTGGCTGACCAGGGTGAACGAGAAGAGCCGCTTCAGATCGGACTGGGCCACCGCGCCGAGGATGCCGATCACCATGGTCAGACCGGCGACGACCATGAGCAACGTGTCCGCTTGCCCACCGGGAAACAGCAACGTCTCGGTGCGGATGATCGCGTACACGCCCACCTTGGTGAGCAGGCCCGCGAAGACGGCGGTGACCGGGGCCGGCGCGGTGGGGTAGCTGTCCGGCAACCAGGCCGACAGCGGGAAGACCGCCGCCTTGATCGCGAACGCCAGCAACAGCATCAGCTCCAGGGCCAGTCGGACGCCGTCGGGCAGGTCGTCGAGACGCTGGGCGAGCTGGGCGAGGTTGAGCGTGCCGGTGGCCGCGTACACCAGACCCACCGACGTCAGGAAGATCATCGAGGAGAGGATGCTGACCACCACGTACGTCGACCCGGTGCGGATCCGGGTCTCGGTGCCCCCCAGCGTGATCAGCACGAAGCTCGCGGCCAGCAGGATCTCGAAGCCGACGAAGAGGTTGAACAGGTCACCGGCCAGGAACGCGTTGGTGACGCCCGCGGTGAGCACCAGGTACGTCGGGTGGAAGATCGACACCGGGGCGGACTCGCTCGTCTCGCTGCCGCCCTGGCCGATCGAGTACAGCAGCACGCAGAGGGTCACCGCCGACGAGACCACCACCATCAGCGCGGCCAACTGGTCGGCGACCAGCACGATGCCGACCGGTGCCGGCCACCCACCGACCGCCACCACCACCGGCCCGTGCCGGTATGCCTGCACGAGCAGCAGCAACGCCACGGCGAGCGTGCCGCCCAGGCAGGACACGCTGATCGCGCGTTGGAGTCGGGGCTTCCCGGCCAGCAGCAGGGTCAGCGCCGCACCGAGCAGTGGCACCACCACCGGCAGCGGCACCAACGCGCTCATCACGACTCCTTCCCCCGTCGGAGCCGACGGCGGGCGGGCTCGGGATCGACCTGCTCCGGGTCGGCGTCCGGGCCCTCTCCACCGTGGTCGACGGCGCCCGCCTCGTTCCGGTCCGCCCGGCGGATGATCTGCCGGTCCTCCAGGTCGTCGGGCACCTCGTCGTCGCCGGTGAGATACCAGCTGCGGTACGCCACCGCGAGCAGGAACGCGGTGAACCCGAAGGTGATCACGATGGCGGTCAACACCATCGCCTGCGGCAACGGATCACTCATCTGCCCCACCGCACCGGTGCCGACGATCGGCGCCCCACCCGAGCGCCCACCCAGCAGGATCAACAGGTTCACCCCGTTGCCGAGCAGGATCACCCCGAGCAGGATCCGGGTCAGGCTGCGCTCCAACAGCAGGATCACCCCGCACCCGACCAGCACCGCGACGGCCAGCACCAGCACCAGCGTCGGTCCCGCACCGCTCTCCGTCATGCCCGGTCCCCCTTGTCGACGGCCAGGCCGCCGGTGGCCGTTCCGGTGGCCTCGATGTGCCGGTCCACCTCGGCGCCGAGGCTGCGCAGGATGTCCAGCACCAACCCGATCACGACCAGGTACACACCGATGTCGAAGAAGAGCGACGTGACCAGGTGGACGTCCCCGATCAGCGGCAGGGACCGGTCGACCTTGGCGCTCTCCAGCACCGACCCGCCGACCAGCAGCGCCACCACTCCGCTGCCCACCGCCATGGCCAGGCCGGCGCCCAGGATCGGACCGGCGCCGACCGGCGCCGCCTCGGTCAGCTCGTACCGACCGCCGGCCAGATAGCGGACCACCAGGGCGAGACCCGCCACCAGACCGCCGGCGAAGCCACCGCCCGGCGCGTTGTGCCCGGAGAACAGCAGGAAGAGAGAGAACAGCACCACGGTGTGGAAGATCAGCCGGATGACCACCTCCAACACGATCGAGCGGCGCTCCTCGTAGAGGGTGGGACCGCCGCGCAGCCACACCGGCCGGCCGGGTTCGTCCACCCGCTGATCCGACTCCGGCCGGCGCGGTCGCGGCCCGGTCCGGGACCGCTCGAAGATCAGGCTGGCCACCCCGGTCGCGGCCACCACCAGCACCGACAGCTCGCCCATGGTGTCCCAGGCCCGGATGTCGACCAGTGTCACGTTGACCACGTTGCGGCCGTACCCCTCCAGCACCGCCAGGTCCGGGAAGGCGGCACTGATGTCCGGTGCCCGGCGGGCGCCGACGGCGGTCAGGGCCAGCCCGGCGGCCACCACACCCACCGCCACCCCGATCGCCCGACGGACCCAGCGGGTCCGCCGCAACGGACGGGCCGAGAAACGCTCCGGCAGGCGCCGCAGCACCAGCACGAAGACCGCTATCGTCGCGGTCTCCACCAGGAACTGGGTGAGCGCCAGGTCGGGCGCGCCGTGCAGGACGAACAGCATCGCGGTGCCGTAGCCGGTCATCCCCACCAGCAGCATCGCGGTCAGGCGACGGCGGGCACCGACCGCCAGCACCGCGGCGACCGCGATCACCAGGACGACCACCGGTTGCAGCAGGTTGTCCCAGAGCGGGATCCGGGCCCTCCACGGGCTGGCGGAGACCATCGCCGTGCCGGGCACCAGCACCAGGGTGACCAGGATGATGCCCAGATACTGCGGCAGGGAACCGCGCTGGGTCGCGCCGGTGACCTCGATGGCCAACCGGTCGAACCGGCCCACGATCCACTCGTACCCCTGATTGCCTCCCACCGGCGAGCGGAGCCGGGCCAGCACCGGGGCCAACGGCCCGCGCACGGCGAACAGCAGGCCGCCACCGACGAGCGCCACCACGGACAGGGCGAGCGCCGGGGTCGGCCCGGACCACAGCGCCAGGTGCGCGTCGACCCCACCGAGCAGATCGGCGTACGGACGCAGCAGCTTGTCCAGCACACCCGCGGCCGGACCGGCGAGCAGACCGACCCCGGCGAGCACCGCCGGCGGGACCAGCAGGGACGCGGCGATGGGTTCCGACTGGACCGGTTCCACCCCCGGCCGGTCGGCGAACGCGCCCCAGAGGAAGCGGGCGCTGTAAGCGACGGTGAGCACCGTCCCGGCGACCAGGCCGGTGAGGAGCACCGGCTGATCGGTGAACGCCCCGAACACCGCCTCCTTGGACACGAAGCCGACCAGCGGCGGCACACCGGCCATCGACGCCGCGGCCAGCACCGCGACCACGAACAGCGGCCTGGACCAGTGCCGCAGCCCGGACAGCTCGCGCAGGTCACGGGTGCCGGCGCCGTGGTCGATGACGCCGACGACCAGGAACAACGCCGACTTGAACAACGCGTGCGCCAGCAACATCGCCGCGCCGGCCAGAGCGGCGTCCGGGGTGCCGGACCCGGTCACCGCGATCAGGAGGCCGAGCTGACTGACCGTTCCGTACGCCAGCAGCAGCTTCAGATCGGTCTGCCGCAACGCGGCCCAACCGCCGAGCAGCATGGTGGCCACGCCGGCGATCTGCACCACCGGTCGCCACGGACCGACAGTGGCGAGCGCCGGCGCGAGCAGCCCGACCAGGTAGACGCCGGCCTTGACCATGGCGGCGGCGTGCAGGTACGCGCTGACCGGCGTGGGTGCCGCCATCGCGACCGGCAGCCAGGAGCTGAAGGGCAGGATCGCCGACTTGGACAGCGCACCGGCCAGGATGAGCAGCACGGCGCCCACCAGGTAGCCGCCGCCGGGCAGTGGCTGGGCGACGATCTCCGACCAGCGGTAGGTGCCGGCGTGCTCGCCCAGCATGATGAACCCGACCAGCATGGCGAGCCCACCCAGCGTGGTGACGGTCAACGCCTGCGCCGCCGCCCACCGGCTGGAGCGCCGTTCGGTGCTGTGCCCGATCAGCAGGTAGGAGAAGATCGTGGTCAGTTCCCAACCGACGTAGAGCAGCAGCAGGTCGTCGGCGAGGACCAGGACGAGCATCGCGCCGGCGAACGCGACCAGGACCCCGGCGAACTGCGCGAGGCCGGTCGAGCGGGCGTCGAAGTAGCGGGCACTGTAGATGAGCACCAGCGCACCGATGCCGCCGATCAGCAGCGTCATCAACCAGGACAGCGTGGTGAGCCGCAACGCGATGTCCAGGCCCAACTGCCCGATCCACGGGTACGTCTCGACCACAGCCCCGCCGTCGCTGACAGCCGAGGTGCGGGCCAGCGCCCAGCAGAACGCGGCGGCTGGCGCCAGCGCCAGGGCGTAGCAGGCATTGGATCCCCACCACCGCACGAGCAGAGGCGCGGCGAGAGCCGCCACGAGGTGGAGGACGAGCAGTACCAGCACCTGCGCTCCCGATCGAGGTGGCCGACGCCCGTGCAGCGGTGGCGCCTAGCAGCGATCAGACGCCAGTTCGTGGCCCTCCGGGCGGTTTTGCCAGAATTCGTCAGTGAAGCAGGGTGTTGGCCAGGGGTTGGGCATCGTCGTGTGCGGGGCGGTCGCGGCGCAGCTCGGCCAGCAGGTCGAGGCGGCCGAGCTGACGCGCGACCCGGTCGACCACCCGTTCCGCGGCGGCCAGTGAGCGCACCGACAGCAACCGGCCTCGGCTCTCCCGGCGCAGCACGAAGTAGTGGACGGCGACGCGCACCTGACCGCGATCGGCGGCGCTCGCCTGGGCGGTGCAGAGGACCAGCTCCCGCAGGCAGTGGGCGAGGCGTTCGGCAAGGTCGAGCTCGGGGCCGTGCAGGCCGCCACGGAGAGTGGCAAGGTGGCTGTCGACCTTGCGAATCAGCACGTCGGTGCCCGGTTCGATGGTGCGCTGCTCGCCGGCCATCAAATCCCCTCACCCCGGTTCGCGTTGCGGGTGAAGTTACTTTATGTTGCTCCGTACAAGCAAGCAGTTAAGTGAGACTTAACGGATCAAGCGCACCTTCCACGCTTTTTGCTAGTCTCGGGGCGCATTCCCCCGGGGTCGCTCGTGGTTGTCGTACCGGCGGGGCACGATGGATCGGTGACCGGGGCAGACGCAGACGCCGGCGCGGTGCTCGCCGGGTTCGGTCCGGCCACCCGCGCCTGGTTCGACGCCGCCTTCGCCGCTCCCACCGCCGCACAGACCGGCGCCTGGCGCTCGGTCGCAGCCGGTCGCAACGCCCTCGTGGTGGCACCCACCGGCTCGGGCAAGACGCTCGCGGCCTTCCTCTGGTCACTGGACCGACTCGCCCGCGAGCCGGCACCGGCCGAGGCCCGCCAGCGGTGTCGCGTGCTCTACGTCAGCCCCCTCAAGGCCCTCGCCGTCGACGTGGAGCGCAACCTGCGCGCCCCACTGGCCGGGATCCGGCAGGCAGCGACACGGCTGGGCGTCGCACCGCCCGACATCACCGTCGGCATGCGCACCGGCGACACCCCGGCCGACGAGCGGCGCGCCTTCGCCCGCACCCCACCGGACATCCTCATCACCACTCCCGAGTCGTTGTTCCTGCTGCTCACGTCCGCGGCGCGCGATTCGCTGCGCGGCGTCCAGACGGTGATCGTCGACGAGGTGCACGCGGTGGCCGGCAGCAAACGCGGCGCCCACCTCGCCCTCTCCCTCGAACGCCTCGACGAGCTGCTGCCCGCTCCGGCGCAGCGCATCGGGCTCTCCGCCACCGTCCGCCCGATCGACGCCTGCGCGCAGTTCCTCGGCGGCGCCCGCCCGGTCGACGTGGTGCAGCCGGCCACCGCCAAGACCATCGAGGTCAGCGTGCAGGTCCCGGTGGAGGACATGACCCGCCTGGACGAGCAGGAGCAACCGGAGGACGACCTCGGCGGCCTCGGGCCACGCCGCGCGTCGATCTGGCCGGCCGTGGAGGAGCGGGTCTTCACCCTCATCGGGCAGCACCGCTCGACCATCGTCTTCACCAACTCGCGCCGCAGCGCCGAGCGCCTCTGCGCCCGGCTCAACGAGCTGGCCGCCGAGGCGGTGGCCGCCGCGTCGGACGACGGCGCGATCGGCGTACCGGGAGGGTTGCCGGCCGGCGACGACCCGGCGGGTGGCGCGCAGCGGTGGGGTGACCCGGCCGGTCCGGTGCGCAACCGGCCGCCGGCCGAGGTGATGGCCCAGTCCGGCGCGGCCACCGGCGCGGCGCCGGTGATCGCTCGCGCCCACCACGGCAGCGTCTCCCGGGAGGAGCGCAAACACATCGAGGAGGCGCTCAAGTCCGGCCAGTTGCCGGCGGTGGTGGCCACCTCCAGCCTGGAGCTGGGCATCGACATGGGCGCTGTCGACCTGGTGGTGCAGATCGAGGCGCCGCCCAGCGTGGCCTCCGGCCTGCAACGGGTCGGCCGGGCCGGGCACCAGGTGGGCGCGATCTCGCGCGGGGTGGTCTTCCCCAAGCACCGCGGCGACCTGCTCTCCTGCGCGGTGGTCGCCGAGCGGATGGCCGACGGCGCGATCGAGGAGCTGCACTACCCACGCAACCCACTGGACGTGCTGGCCCAGCAAATCGTCGCGATGGTGGCACTGGAGCCGTGGCCGCTGGGCGACCTGGCCGTGCTGGTCCGCCGGGCCGCGCCCTTCGCCGAGCTGCCCGACTCCGCGCTGCACGCCGTGTTGGACATGCTCTCCGGCCGTTACCCGTCCACCGCCTTCGCCGAGCTACGCCCCCGACTGGTCTGGGACCGGGCCACCGACCTGCTCACCGGCCGTCCCGGCGCGCAGCGGCTCGCCGTGACCAGCGGCGGCACGATTCCCGACCGGGGCCTGTTCGGGGTGTTCCTGGCCGGCGCCGAGCGGGCCGCCCGGGTGGGCGAGCTGGACGAGGAGATGGTCTACGAGTCCCGGGTCGGCGACGTCTTCCTGCTCGGCTCCTCCTCCTGGCGCATCGAGGAGATCACGCCCGACCGGGTGCTGGTCTCGCCCGCCCCCGGTCAGGCCGCGCGGATGCCGTTCTGGAAGGGCGACCAGCTGGGCCGGCCGGTGGAGCTGGGCCGGGCCATCGGCGCCCGGGTGCGCACCCTGCTGCGACAGACTGACGAGGCGGCGCTGGCCGCCCTGCGTGACGGCGGTCTGGACGACTGGGCCGCCAGCAACCTGATGGCCTACCTGCGCGAGCAGCGGGAGGCCACCCGCTCGCTGCCCGACGACCGCACGGTCGTGGTCGAGCGGTTCCGCGACGAGCTGGGCGACTGGCGGCTCGCCGTGCACAGCGTCCTCGGCGCCCGCGTCAACGGGCCGTGGGCGCTCGCCGTGGGCCGCCGGCTCGCCGAACGGTACGGGGTGGACGCCCAGGTGATGCCCTCCGACGACGGCATCGTGGTCCGACTTCCGGACACCGCGGACGAGCCGCCCGGCGCCGACGTGGTGGTCTTCGAGCCCGACGAGATCACCCAGCTCGTGGAGGAGTCGGTCGGCACCTCCGCGCTCTTCGCCGCCCGCTTCCGGGAGTGCGCCGCCCGGTCACTGCTGCTGCCCCGCCGCGACCCGCGCCGCCGCCAGCCGCTCTGGCAGCAGCGCCAACGCGCCGCGCAACTGCTCGACGTCGCCCGCGAGTACGCGGACTTCCCGGTCACCCTGGAGGCTGCCCGGGAGTGCCTCCAGGACGTCTTCGACCAGCCGGCGCTGGCCGGCCTGATGCGCGACCTGGCCACCCGCAAGGTGCGGCTGGTCGAGGTCGAGACCAGCGCGCCGTCGCCGTTCGCCCGGTCGCTGCTCTTCGGCTACGTCGGCGCGTTCCTCTACGAGGGCGACGCGCCGCTCGCCGAGCGTCGCGCCGCCGCGCTCGCCCTGGATTCCACCCTCCTCGGTGAGCTGCTGGGCCGGGTCGACCTGCGCGAGTTGCTCGACCCGGCCGTGCTCACCGAGACCGATCGGCAGCTGCGCTGGCTGACCGAGCAGCGCCGCCCCCGCGATGCGGAGGACGTCGTCGAGCTGCTGCGGGTGCTCGGCGACCCGAGCGACGCCGAGTTGACCGAGCGGGGTGTGCCGGAGGCCTGGCTGACCGAGCTGGAGGCGACCCGCCGCGTGCTGCGGGTCCGCATCGCCGGCGAACAGCGCTGGGTGGGTGTCGAGGACGCCGCCCGTCTGCGCGACGCCCTCGGCGTGGCGTTGCCGGTCGGGGTGGCCGAGGCGTACCTCGCCCCGGTGGCCGATCCGCTCGGTGACCTGGTGGCCCGCTACGCCCGCACCCACGGGCCGTTCGCCGCGGCCAGCTGCGCGGCCCGCTTCGGGTTGGGCGTGTTCGTCGTCGAGCAGGCGCTGCGTCGGCTCGGTGCCACCGGGCGGGTGGTCTCCGGTGAGTTCACCCCGGATTCGGCCGGCGCTCAGTGGTGCGACGCCGAGGTGCTGCGGATGCTGCGCCGCCGCTCGCTCGCGGCGCTGCGCCGGGAGATCGAGCCGGTGCCACCCCGGGCGCTGGCCGCGTTCCTGCCCCGCTGGCAGCAGGTCGGCTCGTCCGCCCGAGGTGTGGAGGCGCTCGCCGCGACGGTGGAGCAGTTGCAGGGCGCGGCGGTGCCGGCGTCCGCCCTGGAGCGGTTGGTGCTGCCCGGTCGGGTCGCCGACTACTCCCCTGCCCAGCTCGACGAGCTGTGCGCCAGCGGGGAGGTCCTCTGGGCCGGGTCGGGAGCGATCTCCGGCGGCGACGGTTGGGTCACCCTCGCGTACGCGGACGCCGCACCGCTGCTCCTCCCGCCGCCCGACGAGGCGCTGACCCGCACTCCGCTGCACGACGCGGTGCTCGACGCGCTCGGCGACGGGCAGGCGCTGTTCTTCCGGCCGCTGGCCGACCGGGTCGGCTCGACCGACGACGCGGCGTTGACCACAGTGATCTGGGATCTGGTGTGGGCCGGGCACCTCACCAACGACACCCTGGCGCCGCTGCGCGCGGTGCTCGGTGCGGGCGGGGCACACCGCTCGCGGCCCTCCGCGCCGCGCACCCGTTACCGGCGGCCCGGTCGGGTGGCGCTGCCCACCCGGGGTGGTCCGCCGACCGTCGCCGGTCGCTGGTCACGCCTCCCGGAACGGGACGTCGACCCGACGCGACGTGCCGCCGCGCTCGCCGACGTCCTGCTGGAGCGGCACGGGGTGGTCACCCGCGGCGCGGTGATGGCCGAGCAGGTGGTCGGCGGCTTCTCTGCGGTCTACCCGGTGCTGTCGGCGTTGGAGGAGCGTGGCGCGGCCCGTCGGGGTTACTTCGTCGAGGGTTTGGGCGCGGCGCAGTTCGCGGTGCCCGGCGCGGTGGACCGGCTGCGCGCCTTGGCAGAGCCCGCCGACGGCGCCCGGGGCCGGGGCACCCCAGCCACGGTGCTCGCGGCCACCGACCCCGCCAACCCGTACGGCGCGGCGCTGCCCTGGCCGGAACGGGTGCTCGACTCCGGCGACGGGGCCGCCCCGGCGACCGGGCACCGGGCCGGCCGCAAGGCCGGTGCGCTGGTGGTGCAGGTTGGTGGCGACCTCGTCCTCTACGTCGAACGCGGCGGCCGCACGCTGCTCTCCTTCAGCGACGACACCGACACCCTGGCCGCGGCCGGCAAGGCGCTCGCCGACGCCGTTCACTCCGGGGCGTTGGGCGCGATGTCGGTGGAGCGGGCCGACGGCGAGGCGGTGCACTCTTCACCGCTGCGCGACGCGCTGACCGCCGCCGGTTTCCGGGCCACCCCCCGCGGCCTCCGCCTGCGCGGCTGACCCGCCAGCCCGCCCGGCCGCGCCCGACCGCCCGCTCGGCGCTTGTCGGGCGATGCCACACAGACCCTGATGCCTGTGAGTCATCAAGATGACTCACAGGCATCACACTCAGAAGAGCGACATGCCCCGGCCCCGCCGACGCCAGGCCCGGTGCTCAGCGCAGGCCGTCGAGCACCTTCTCGTAGCGCGGGCGGTCAGCAGCCGGGGTCTTCGCCTCCAGATAGTTCAGCACCACCGCGCCACGCTGGTACGACTGGCCACCCCAGGTTTCCGCGATGTCACTGGCACTCGTGTCGTCCGGGAACACGTAGACCGTGACCGCGTCGGTGGCGATCAGCTCGGAGCAGCCCAGACCGAGGCCGTCCGGGCCACAGTCGACGGAACGGTCCTTCGGGCGCGGCACCTTCAGGCCAGCGGCCCGGAAGGCGTCGACGACCTGCTTCGCACCGGGCGCACTGGCCGGCCGTTTTGGCAGCACCACCGGTGGCGGGCTGGCCGGTCGGCGCTGGGTCGGACCCTGCGCCCCGGCGGAAGGTGACACCGGGGCGACCAGCGCGCTCGTGGTGGGGGACGTCGGCGCGCTCGGAACGCCGGTGGGGGTCACCTCGGACGAGGCGGATGGGGCTGCGCTCGACCGGCCGTCGTCGTCACTGCCGCAACCGGCGGTGAGGGCAACGGCGACCAGCAGGGCTCCGACGGCGGGCAGGCTCCGAATTGTCACCAGGGCAGTCTGCCCAACGGCTTCCGGCGACGGGAGGGGCCGGTCGGTCACTGCGCTGTCCCGTATCCGCCACCCACCGCTGGACCACTCGACGCAGGTACGATCCCGGCCGGCAGGGCGGCGACGGCGACGAGCGGAGGCCGGGGCGTGGGTGGGTTCGAGGTACGGGCGATCCGACCCGACGAGCGGACGGCGGTCGACGCGCTGCACGAGCGCGAGTGGGGCGGCCCGTACGTGGTCGCACACGACACCCGCCACGACCTGCGTACCCTGCCGACCCTGGTGGCGGTCGACGACGCCGGGGCGGTGGCCGGCGCGTTGACCTACAACGCGGACGAGGACGGCCTGGAGGTCGTCAGCCTGGTCGCGGCCGTGCCCGGCGGTGGGAGCGGCACGGCGCTGCTCACGGCGGCGACGGCCACCGCCGTGGCGATGGGCCTGACCCGCGTGTGGTTGATCACCTCGAACGACAACCTGCGGGCGCTGCGGTTCTACCAGCGGCGCGGCATGCGGCTGGTCGGCGTGGACCGGGGCGCGGTCGATCGGGCCCGCCTGCTCAAGCCGGAGATCCCTTTGCTGGGCGACGACGGGATCCCCCTGCACGACGAACTCATCCTGGAGTGGCGGCCCGACGCCGGGCGTTAGCCCACGGTGGGGCTCCCCGGGGTGTCTCCCGAGGGACCTCCTGCGGGTATCGGGCCGATGTTCGACTGTGGAATGCTGCCCCGGTGGGTGAACAAGTGGTTCCCGTGGGTTGTCCCTGCTGTGCATCCCGGACCGGCGGGGGGACCTGCCCGGTCTGTTTCTGGACCGACGACGGCCAGACCGACGCGGACGCCGACGCCGTCCGGGGTGGCCCCAACGGCGACCTGAGCCTCTCGCACGCCCGACTCAACTACGCCGTCTACGGTGCCAGCCACCCGCGCTACCAGGACATGGTGCGCCAGGCCCGCCCCGACGAGCGCCCCTGACGCAGCACTCGACGGGGCGGGCACGGGTCAGCAGACCGGCACGCTGCCGCCGTACACGCTCGAAATGTAGGCGTGGCTGACGTACTGGCCGGTGGTCAGGCGGTTCCAGCGGGTGGTGGTGCGGTACGGGCCGGCCACCGACTGACCGGTGACGTAGCACTGGATCGGCACGTGGGCCAGCCGGGCGGCGAGACCACGGGTCGCGTACGACGTGCTGGCCCCGGAGCGGATGTTGAGCGGGCCGTCACCGACCACGCCACGCGGCCCGCCGCCGGTCCACAGGTAGGCGACGTCCACCCAGGCGTTCGTGGTCAACCGCAGGCCGTCCCAGAAGGTGCCGTCGGCCAGGTCGATGCCAGCCGGGTTGAGCACCGTACGCCCGAACTGGTCCCGCCCGCCGTTGTAGCCGGACTGGTACGCGGCCTGCGCCTCGGGCCGGCCCTGCGGCAGGTTCTTCCAGTTCTCCCGCACCGACGAGGGGTTCCAGTAGTCGTCGCGGGTGTTCCACGGACCGACGTCCCAGACCGGGGCGTACTCGCAGCGGGCGCCGCTGGTCGTGCAGACCCGCACTGTGTAGTCGCCGGTGTTGAGTGGGGAGAGACCGCGCCGCGACGGGAGTGCCACGAAGTGGTCCCGGGGTTGCACGGTACGGCCGTTGGCGGTCACCTCGCCGACCAACCCGATACGGGTGGCGTACACCCGGTAGGTGCGGCCGGGCGTGGCGGCGGAGACGGCGGCTGTCGCGTCGGCGGTGAGCCGCACGCCGCTCACGGTCGCGGTGGCCCCGCCGTTGGGCGCGGTCAGCACCACCCGGGTCTGCACCCGGGTGACCGGCCGGTCGAAGACCGCACCGCCGGTGGCGGCCTGCCACTCCGTCCAGCCGGCGGTCCGCCAGCCGCGGACCTGCGCCTCCACTGTCGCCCCACCGGGGACCGAGGCGCTGATCTCGGCGCGGACCCGGGTGGCCGGTCGGGCCAGGGTGCGGGGCGTGGTCAGCAGCATGCCTTCGGCGACTGCGCTGTGTGGGCTTCGGGCGCGGTGGCCGGTGGCCCTGGCCTCCCGCAGTCGCAGCCCGGCAGAGGTGCGGCGGACGTTGACGTCGTCGCGGTCGACGACCGAGACATCGACGTCCCACCGTTCGCCACCGGGCGCCCCGGCGGTGAGGATGATCGGACTGCCGGCGACGGGTGTGGCCCGGTCTGCGCTGGTGGCGGGCAGGAACGCGGCGGCGAGCAACAGGGAGAGAGTGGCGACGAGGGCGACGGATGGAATACGACAACGAGGTCGCGTCATGGGCATTCTCCTCAGAACCCCCTGACCTTCGCATGTCGGGAGATCATGAGGAAGCTGTGTACAAATAGCGACACATGCGAATATTGCTCAAAAGAGGGAGGATGGCAGGGTGCCCGAAGGCGACACCGTCTGGAACACCGCGCGCGTGCTGCACCGCGCGTTGGCCGGCGCGCGGATCACCAAAAGTGACTTCCGGGTGCCGCAACTGGCGACCACCGATCTCAGCGGCTGGACCGTGCGCGAGTCGGCCAGCCGGGGCAAGCACCTGCTGCTGCGCCTCAGCGCCCCCGACAGGAGTCCCGCAGGGCGACCCGCGCCCGACGCCCTCTGGACCCTGCACTCGCACCTGCGGATGGACGGCGCCTGGCGGGCGTACGCCCCGGGGGAACGGTGGGGCGGACGGCCCGCGCACCTGATCCGGGTGGTGCTGCACAGCCCCGGCGCTGTCGCGGTCGGCTACCACCTGCACGAGATGACCCTGCTGCCGACCGCCGAGGAGGACCGACTGGTCGGCCACCTCGGCCCCGATCTGCTCGGGCCGGACTGGGACCCGGCCGAGGCGGTCCGCCGGCTCGCCGACCACCCGGAGCAGACCATCGGTGAGGCGCTGCTCGACCAGCGCAACCTGGCCGGAGTGGGCAATCTCTACAAGTGCGAGGTGCTGTTCCTGCGGGGTGTGTCGCCGTGGACGCCGGTCGGCGCGGTGCCGGACCTGCCCGGCATGGTGGCCCTCGCGCAACGGTTGCTCGCGGCCAACCGGGGACGGTGGACGCAGAGCAGCACCGGCTCCCTGCACCGGGGGCAGACCAGCTACGTGTACGGCCGCCGCGCCCAGCCGTGCCGCCGCTGCGGCACCGCGATCCGCAAGGAGGAGCTGGGCGAACGGGTCACCTACTGGTGTCCGGTCTGCCAACCCGAGCACCCGGACCGGCCTGAAACCGGCTGACCAGGCCGGCCATTCACCAACGCCACGCCAGAAACGGACGATTGGGTAATTCCTATCCGGCCGCCGAAGTCGCATGCTGCGGTTGAACCCTCACCGACCGTCAGCACAGTGCCGAGGTCCGCCACGCCGGGGTGGCGGACGTCGCGCCCCGACCCCGGGGAGAGTCATGGCGATGTTCCGCAGGCTCCGCTCCACCTTCTTCGAGCGGACCACCCGCCAGACCAACGGCCGGACGGCGTCCGTGCCGGCCGCGCGTACCGCCGAGGAGACCACGCCGGCACCGAGTCTGGACCCGGCCGTGGTGCCGCGCAGCTTCGGTCCCGTGCCGAACTTCGCCCACAGTCCTCGCCCGGCGCGTGACCCCGCAGGGCGGGTGGTGCCGGGCACCGGGCTGCGCAAGTTCGTCGACCCGCTGCCCGTTCCGGGCCAGCAGAGCCGCACCGACCTCGGCAGCCACCTGCCGGTGGCAGCCCCGGACACCATCAGCTACCCGGGATGCGACTACTACGAGATCGGCCTCCAGGAGTACGCGCAGCGGCTGCACCGGGACCTGCCGGCCACCCGGCTGCGCGGCTACCGGCAGCTCAACCTGGGCACCGACGAGACGGGCCACAACACGGTGGCACCCCCCGAACGGCCCTGGCACCTCGGCCCGATGATCCTCGCCCGCCGGGGTCGACCGGTCCGGGTGAAGTTCATCAACCAGCTCCCCACCGGCCGGGCCGGCGAGTTGTTCCTGCCCGTGGACGACACGATCGAGGGTGCCGGTCCCGGCCCGCTGGACGGGCCGGCCCCGTACCCGCAGAACCGGGCGGTGCTGCACCTGGCCGGGGTGCAGACCGGCTGGACCAGCGCGGGCAACCCGGGGGAGTGGATCACTCCGGCCGGGGAGATCACCCCGTACCCGACCGGGATGGGCGTGACGCCCGTGCCGGACATGCCGGCGCCGGGTGCCGGGGCCACCACCCTCTACTACCCGAACGAGCAGAGCGGCCGACTGCTGTGGTTGCACGACAACACCCTCGGCCTGGCCCGCCTCACCGTCTACGGGGGTCAGCTCGCGCTCTACCTGCTCACCGACCCGGCCGAGGACCAGCTCGTCGCCGACGACGTGCTGCCGGCCGACCAACTGCCGCTGGTGATCGAGGACAAGACGTTCGTGCCGGACGACACCCAACTCGCCGCCGAGGACCCGACCTGGGACCGGGAACGCTGGGGTGCCCGGGGAAGCCTCTGGCATCCCCACGTGTACCAGCCGCGGCAGAACCCGTACCGGTCCGGCGGACGCAACCCCACCGGTCGGTGGGACTACGGCCCCTGGTCGCGCAACCCCACCCCGGGCGGCACCCGCACCGACGGGTGGGCCCCGAACCCGCACCACGACCCGGTGGACGCGCCGGACGAACCGCCGCTGAGCCCTGGGCTGCCGCACCCGTCGGCGGTCCCCGAGGCGTACGGCGACACCCCGCTCGTCAACGGCGTCGCCTACCCGTACCTGGAGGTTCGGCCGCGCGCGTACCGGTTCCGGATCCTCAACGCCTGCCTGGACCGCAGCCTCAACCTCCAGCTCTACCGCGCCTGCTCCGACGCGGCGATGTGGACGGCCGACGGCGCGCTCGCCGACGCCGACGCCGGCGAGGTGCCGATGGTGCCCGCCGTGCGGGCCGCGGACCGACCGGCCGGGTGGCCGACCGACGGACGCGACGGCGGCGTGCCGGACCCGCGCACGGCCGGGCCCGAGTTCATCCAGATCGGCAACGAGGCCGGGTTGCTGCCCGCCCCGGTGGTGCTGCCGAACCGGCCGATCGGCTACCGGTACGACCGGCTCGACCCGACAGTGCTGAACGTCGACGGGCACACCCTGCTGCTCGCCCCGGGTGAGCGGGCCGACGTGCTGGTCGACTTCTCCGCCGTGCCACCGGGCAGCACGCTGATCCTGTACAACGACGCCCCCGCTCCGCTGCCGGGCTACGACCCCCGCTACGACCAGCACACCGACGCAGCGGACCGGACCGCCGAGGGTGGCCCGCCGCCTACCGAGCCGGGGTACGGCCCGAACACCCGCACCCTGCTCCAGTTCCGGGTGACCGGGACACCCGCGCCGCCGTACGACCTGGCCCGCCTACGGGAGAGGCTGCCCCTGGCGTACGCGGCCAGCCAACGCCCGCCGATCGTGCCGCAGCCGGCGTACGACCCGGCGTTCGGCACCCGCACAACGTCGGAGACGGCGGTGCCGGTGCACGCCACCACTGTGACGTTCACTCCGGCGGGCGGTGCCGGCCCGGTGACCCTGCCGATCGCGGTCAAGGCCGCCCAGCAGGTCTTCGAGCCGGATCACGGCCGGTGGGCCGGCCGGCTCGGCGTCGGGCACCCGCACGCCGGGCCGCTCAACCCGACGACGTTGCCGCTGGGCCCGACCGATCCGGTGACCGAGGTGCTCTTCGCCACCGATCCCGCCGTACCGGTGGGCACCCCGACCGATGGCACCCAACTCTGGCGGATCAGTGGCAACGTCCGGCAGACCGAGCCGCTGCACTTCGGCGGCTGCGACGTGCAGGTGGTCAACCGGGTCGGCTGGGACGGCACGCTGCGGCCGCCGCACGGCACGGAGCTGGGCTGGAAGGACGTCGTCCGGGTCAACCCGCGGGAGGACGTCGTGGTGGCGTTGCGCCCGGTCGCCCCGGTGCTGCCGTTCAAGCTGGGCGACAGCGTCCGGCTGCTCGACCCGGGCCTCCCGGCCGGGGCGCGCACCGGGTCGACGCCGGTCAGCCCCGCGGACGGGCGGCCCGCCACGGTGGTCAACCAACTGGTCAACCTGGGCTGGGAGTACCGCTGGCACAGCCACCTCGCCGGCCACCGCGACGGCGGGATGACCCGGCCGCTGGTGCTGCGGGTGGCGCCGAAGGCACCGACCGGGCTGACCGCCACACCGGCGCCCGGCTCGGCCACCGCGCTACCCGCGATCGCCCTGGCCTGGACCAGCAACGGCGGGCGACCACCTGCCACCAGCCACCTGCTGCAACGGGCCACCGACGCGACCTTCGGCGGCGAGGTCACCACGATCACCGTCGCGGCCGCCGCCACCCGGTACACGGACGCGACAGTCACCCCCGGGGTGACGTACCACTACCGGATCCGGGCGGAGAACGCCGTCAGCTACTCGTCCTGGTCAAACGGGGTGCCCGCCTCGGTGCACCTGGCGGCACCGAGCGGCCTGGTCGCGGCGCTGCCGCCAGCCGCGCCGTTGCGGGTGGCGCTGCGCTGGTCGAACCGGTCCTTCGCCACCGGCATCGACGTGCAGCGGGCGACCAACCCGACGTTCACCAGCGGCCCGGGCACCACGGCGATCGGGGTCAGCGACAACCACCTGGACGTCACTGTCGCACCGGACACCACGTACTACTACCGGGTTCGGACCACCTACCTGGGCGCCGCCTCGGCCTGGTCGACAGTCGCCACGGTGAGCTGCCCACCCGCACCCGGCACCCCCAGCGGGGTGAGCGCCACGGCCAGCGCTCCCGGGCCGGACACGGCGACGGTGATCCTGGCCTGGGCGGCGAGCACACCCACCGGCCCCGGGTCCGGGTTCATCGTGCAACGGGCACTGGACCCGGCATTCGACCGGGAGGTCGCCACCTTCACCGTGACCGGTCGAGGCTTCACCAACACGGGGCTGGCCCGGGGCGTGACCTACCACTACCGGATCCGGTCGTTCAACGTCGTGGGCAATTCGCCGTACACCGGCCTGGTGCTGGTCACGACACCACAGTGACCGGCCCGACGGGCCGGCCGTCGGCGCTGCCCTCAGCGGGTCGGTGCGCGCAGCGGCGTGCCGACGGCGCGCAGCTCGGCCAGGGCGCCGGCGACGCCGTGCAGCAGGTCGGTCGCCTCGGTGAGCCGGTCGGCGGCCGGGTGGGCGGCCTCCGGTCGGGCGTCCTCGGCCAGGTAGCCGGCGGCAGCGACCACCAGTCGCTCGTAGGCCGCGACCCCGCTCTCCAGTTGGCCGGTCAGCACGGCGTGCGCCTCGGCCAGCGGCGCCCGGGCGTCGGCCGGGGCCAGCCGCAGCGCACGTTCGACGCTGGCCACCCGTGCGGCCAGGTCGCGCAGCGAAGCATCGGCGGTGGCGGCCTCCTGCACGGCCGGCCCGGCCAGCCCGGTGAGTCGGGGGGCCATCCCGGCCAGGGTGAGTGCCGCCCGATCCAGTCGGGCCCACTGCTCGCCCGCGCTGGTGCCGCGCAGGGCGATCCGGGAGCGGACCCGGCGAACCTCGGCCAGCACGCCCGGGCCGACCGGCAGCCGCTCGACGGCGGCGATCAACCGGGCCCGCGACCGGGCCGCGGCCTCGGCCGGGTCGAGTGCGGGAGGCGCTGGCTGGGCGGCCAGGGCGCGCGCGTCGATCCACCGCCAGGCGGCGAGCGCCACCGCGCTGCCCGCGGCGCCGGCCCAGGCCGCGTCGGGCAGACCAAGGCCGGCGTACGGGGTCAGCACCGCCGCCGCGCCGCCGAGCCCACCGGCCAGCACGCTCCACCGCCGGGCGGAGCGGCGAAGCCGGTCCAGCCTCCGGAAGTATCGAGTCCGCTCGTCTGCTGCCACCCTGACCCCCTCGGTCCGGTCGTTCAGCCGGCGGCGGTCGGGTCGCCGGTGCCGCGCTCGCGAGCCATGCTGGCGCGCAGCTCGTCCAGCCGGGCGGCGGCCGTCGGGTCGGTGGCCGGGCCGGCCTTCTCGCCCTGAGGCACGGCCGGTCGCTGCGACGCGCCGCCGAGCTGCTCCCCCGCCATGCTGGATCGGATCTGCTCCAGCCGGGCGGAGCCGGCCGAGTCGATGGTTGACTTCTGGATCTCCAACATCCGGCCCTCGACGGAGTTGCCGGCCAGCTCGGCGCGGCCCATCGCGTTGGCGTAGCGCCGCTCGATGCGGTCGCGCACCTCGTCCAGGGACGGGGTGTTGGTGGGCGCGGTCAACGACGACATCGACTCCAGCGAGCGGGCCACCGTCTCCTGCATCTTGGCCTGCTCCAGCTGGCTGAGCAGCTTGGTGCGCTCGGCGAGCTTCTGCTGGAGGATCATCGAGTTGTTCTCGACCGCACGGCGGGCCTGGGCTGCGGCACCCAACGCCTGGTCGTGCAGGGTCTTGAGGTCTTCGGTGGCCTGCTCGGAGGAGACCAACTGGGTGGCCAGGGTCTGCGCCGACTGCTCGAACCGCACGGCCTCGGCCTCGTCACCCTTGGCCCGGGCCTGGTCGGACAGCACCAGGGCCTGTCGGGCGTTGCCCTGCAACCGCTCGACCTCAGACATCTGCCGGGACAGCTTCATCTCCAGCTGACGCTGGTTGCCGATCACGGCGGCGGCCTGCTGGACCAGCGCCTGGTGCTGCCGCTGGGCATCCTCGATGGCCTGCTGGATCTGCACCTTGGGATCGGCGTGCTCGTCGATCTTCGCACCGAAGAGCGCCATCAGGTAGTTCCAACCCTTGACGAACGGGTTCGCCATCTCCGCGGTATCCCCTCAGTAGCGTCGCTCCACCACAGCCGGGCCGGATGGACCGACCGACCACGACCGGCCGGTCTCCATCGTCCCAGCCGAACGCCAACGAGGCATCCGTACGGGGCGGTCGACGGCACCGGCAGCTCCTGCGGGCCACCCTACGCGGCCGGGGCCAGCCCGCCCATGGTCAACCGGAAGGACGGGCTCAGGCCGCGCAGACCACGTCCCGATCGCGCTCGTTCGGGCGGACGCGGGCACTGCGCAGCGTGGCCTTGAGCGGCGAATCCTGACGGACCGACACGGCGACCTTGCCATCGGAGGTGACCTGACGCACACCCCGGTTGGTGCTCTTGGACGCGGCCGAGGAATCGGCCTGCTCCTCCTGCATCGAGACGAGCACCCCGGGCATCTGCTCGGCGAGCGCCACGGTGTCGCTCACCTCACGCAGCAGCTCGGACAGGCGCGCGCCGAGGGCGTCGCAGATCGCGGCGAGCAGCTCGCTGGACGGCTCCTTGTGCCCCCGCTCGATCTCGGAGAGGTAACCGAGGCTGACGTTGGCGGCGGTGGAGACCTCACGCAGCGTGCGCTGCTGGCCTTGCCGGCGCGCCCGCAGTGCGTCACCGATCACCCGGCGTAGCAGGATCATCGCACCTCCCCCTGAGGGATACCTCGCGCCCGCCGTTGGGCAGCCGGTCGCGGCGGACCGCGCCGACCCCGAACGTCGGAGCCTTCCCGCAACCGTACCCGTTGCGGGCCCGGCCGACATCCCGCCCCGCCCGTCGGTTCGCCGGCGCGGGCTCACCGGCGCGCGGCGTCGGCCGTTCCGGCCCTGTCCCGGGTGCCCCCGGCGGTCTCGGCTGGATCTTCCGGCCCGTCGACTTCTGGGGCCTAGGGGTGGTCGGTTGCGGGTTCGGGGACCTGGGCGTCGGGGTCGGAGCCCTGGGCGTCGGGGTCGAGGTCGGGGTCCTTCACGTCGGCGTCGTGGATCCGCTCGGCGAGTAGCCGCAGAGCCTCGATCACCGCGACCGCGCGGACGTGGTCCCGCCCGCCGTCCAGGTCGAGCTGGCGGACCTCCCCACCGTTGGGACCGGCGACCGCGACGTAGACCAGGCCGACGGGCTTGTCGTCCTGCGGTTCGGGGCCGGCGACGCCGGTGGTCGCCACCCCCCAGTCCGCGCCGCAGCGCTGGCGACCGCCCTCGGCGAGGGCCGCCGCCACGTCCGGGTCCACCGGGCCCCGCTCGGACAGCAGGTCGGTGGGGACGCCCGCCAGGGTGCCCTTCAACTCGGTGGCGTAGACCACGAGGCCACCCCGGTAGATCCCGCTGACCCCGGCGATGTCGACGATCGACGCGGCCAGCGACCCGCCGGTGAGCGATTCGACAGTCGCGAGGGTCTCGTGCCGCTGCACCAACCGGTGCACCACACCTGCCGCCGCGCTGCCCATCACGGCCTCGTCCGACGCCGCACCATCCGACGGCCGCTCGACACCACCACTAGCCTCGCGCTGCATGAATTCGTCCTTCCCCACCCAACGGCCCCCAACCCTGCCGACCCGATCGCGTCGATCATGAAGTTATCGCCACGACACGCCGCTGCGGATGGCAACAACTTCATGATCAACAGAGGGGTGGGGGTTGGTTTTTCAGCGGGGGCGGCGGAGGCGTAGGGCCTGGGCTATGTAGTCGAAGCCGGTGGCTACCGTGACCAGCACGGCGGCGGCCATGATCCACGGGCCGACGGCGGCCAGGGCGGCCGGCATCGGCCAGAGGTACCAGGCGATGGCCAGGATCTGGAGCGCCGTCTTGACCTTGCCGCCTCGGCTGGCAGCGATCACACCGTGCCGGATCACCCAGAACCGCAGGCCGGTGATGCCCAGCTCGCGGACGAGGATCAGCGCGGTCACCCACCAGGGCAGAAGGTCGTACCAGGAGAGCAGCACCAGGGCCGCGCCGGTGAGCGCCTTGTCGGCGATCGGGTCGGCCACCTTGCCGACCGAGGTGACCAGCCCGAACCGGCGGGCGATCCAGCCGTCCACCAGGTCGGTCGCCGAGGCCACCGCGAAGATCAGGCACGCCGCCATCCGCCAGCCGGAGTGGGTCATCCCGGACACCACCACCGAGGCGGCGAAGACCGGCACCAGCACCAGCCGCAGGGCGGTCAGCGCGTTGGCCGCGTTGAGGACGGGCACCACCGCCACCACCGCCCGGCCGGGCGTCGACTCCGTCGCCCCGGTCACCGCCGCACCCCGCTCGGGTCGCCGTGGCGTTCCCGGTACCGCACCACGTGGCTCCCCCGCTCCGCTCGGGCCCGCCGTCACCGTGCCGCGCCGGGCGCCGCCGAGATCATCTCATCCGGCACGGCGAGCAGGTCCACCCCTTCAGTGCCGGTCACCGTTGCGCGCACCAGGTCACCCGGGCGCAGCGCAGAGAGGTCGACCCCACCCTCGGCCGGGGCGACCAGGGTGGTGGAGCCGTCCACCTCCGGCGCCTGGTGCGCCGCCCGGCCCTCCACCACGCCGTCCTCGATCGTGTCGACAAGCACCTCGACCGACGAGCCGAGGCGGTCCTCGGCCCGCTGCGAGCAGAGCTCGTCGGCGAGCGCGCTGAGCCGGTCGTACCGTCGCTTGATCGTGGCGGCGGAGACCTTGCCGGGCAGGCCGGCGGCCTCGGTGCCGTCCTCGTCGCTGTAGTCGAACATGCCGATCGCGTCGAGCCGGGCCTCGGTCAGGAACCGCACCAGCTCGTCGACGTCGGCGCGCGTCTCGCCGGGGAACCCGACGATGAAGTTGCTCCGGGCGCCCGCGTCCGGCGCCAGCGCACGGGCACTCGCCAGCAGCTCCAGGAACCGGTCGGTGGAGCCGAAACGCCGCATCCGGCGCAGCACCGGCTCGCTGGAGTGCTGGAACGACAGGTCGAAGTACGGGGCCACGCCCGGGGTGTTGGCGATCGCCTCGACCAGCCCGGGCCGGGTCTCGGCCGGCTGGAGGTAGCTCGCACGCACCCGGACGATGCCGGTCACGGCGGCCAGCTGCGGCAGCAGCTTCTCCAACGCGCGGGGGTCGCCCAGGTCCTTGCCGTACGAGGTGGAGTTCTCGCTGACCAGCACCAGCTCCCGTACGCCGGACTTGGCCAGCCACTCCGCCTCGGCGAGCAGCTCGTCCGGCGTACGCGAGACGAACGCCCCACGGAAGGCGGGGATGGCACAGAACGCGCAGCGCCGGTCGCATCCGCTGGCGAGCTTCAGCGAGGCCACCGGGCCGGTGTCCAATCGACGGCGCAGGATCTGCCGCAGGTGTGCCGGGGTGTGCTCGTCGGTGTCGGTGGTGGTGCGGGTCACGGTGCCGTGCCCGGGCAGCGACACGCCGCTGTCGCGCCGCTTCACCGGGGTCAACGGCAGGAGCTCCCGCCGGTCCCGGGGGGTGTGCGCGGTGATCTGCTCACCGGCAACGACCGCGTTCAGCCGGGCGGCGATGTCCGGGTAGTCGTCGAAGCTCAACACCGCCTGTGCCTCGGGCAGGCTGTCGGCGAGCTCCCGGCCGTACCGCTCGGCCATGCAGCCGGCGGCGACGACCTTGGCCCCGGTGCCGGCGGCGGCGAGCAGGGTCTGGATGGAATCCTGCTTGGCCTTCTCCACGAAACCACACGTGTTGACGACCACCACGTCAGCGCCCTCGCCGTCGGTGCTCACCTGCCAGCCGTCGGCGTGCAGCCGGGCGGCCAGCTCCTCCGAGTCGACCTCGTTGCGGGCACAGCCGAGGGTCAGGAGGGCGACACGACGGCCCTCGGCGTGGTCGGAAGGAGAAGGAGCGGTGGCAGACACCATCCGAGGGTACCGGGCCGGCCGGGGAACCCCACGCACGCGGGCTGCGGGCACGACCCACGCACCGTCGTTCCGCCCCGCCCGCGGCCGGTCAGCGCGCCGCGACACCGACGCGGGTCAACGCGTCGAGCAGGAAGACCTCGGTCCCGGCCAGGCCGGTGGAGCAGAAGACGGAAACCTGGTCCGCGGTGGTCCGGCCGGGGACCGCGCCGGCCAGGATGCCGCCCAGGTCGCGCAACCGCTCGGCGTACGGGGGTGTGGCCGCGAGCATGGGCGGCTGGTAGTCCGCCGCCTGGGCCGGTGAGTCGGTGACCAGCAGGTCGGCGGTGTCCAGCAGGTCGGTGCCGAATTCGCTGCGGTTGAGTTGCTTGAAGCCGACGGCGTTGACGTGCGTGCCGGGGCTGAGGTCGGCGGCGCAGAGCACCGGGGTCGGGCTGGTGGTGGCGAGCACCACCAGGTCGCGCCCTGCGACGGCTGCGCCCGGGGTGGTCACCGCGCGGGCCGGCACACCCAGCTCGGCGCGGACCCGGGCGGCGAAGGCGTCCCGGCGGGCGGCGGAGCGGCTGTGCACCACCACCTCGCGCAACGGGCGGACGGTCGCGGCGGCCCAGACCTGCGTCCACGCCTGCCGGCCGGAGCCGATCACACCGAGGGTGGCCGCGTCCGGGCGGGCCAGCGCGTCGACCGCGAGGCCGCCCAACCCTCCGGTACGCCGGGAGCCCAACTCCTCGCCGACCGCCACCGCCCGGACCGCCCCGGTGCGGGCGTCGTGCAGCACCACCAACTGTTCGCCCTGCTCATGGCCGAAGGTGTCGTAGGAGCGGAAGCCGTACCACTCGCCGACCAGGTGCCCGGCGGTGAGCACCATCCGCCCGCCGTCGAGCGGGGCGGCGGTCCGAGGCGGAGCGATCAGCCGTCCCTCGTACGCGGCCAGGAGAGCGGCCCGCATGGCGGCGACCGTGGTGGCGGCGTCCAGCGCGGCGGCGACCTCGGGGTCGGCGTAGAGCAGAGTCATGCCAGCAATACTGCAAGTTGAAGTGAAGTGGAGGTCAACGGGCCGTGGCGGGAGTCACCGCCCGACGCCCGGCGCCGGTGCTAGCGTCGGCTTCGGTGGCCGGAGGATGCTCGTGGCCGCCCCGGACGAGTGGTGGGCGTACCCGGTCAGGCCAAGACGCCCCGTGTGACGTGCAGACTCGTCCCGGCGCGACAGCCCGGGCGCCTTTTCGTGAGGTGGACGATGGCTTGGCTCGTGCTGGTGATCTCGGGACTGTTGGAGACGGCCTGGGCGATCGCCCTGGACCGCAGCGCCGGCTTCAGCCGGCTGATCCCGTCCGTGGTGTTCGTGGTGACCCTGCTGCTGAGCATGGCCGGGCTGTCGTACGCCCTCCGGGAGATCCCGGTCGGCACCGGGTACGCGGTCTGGGTGGGCATCGGCGCGGTCGGCACCGCGCTGGTCGGGATGCTGGCGCTCGGCGAGTCGGCGAGCCTACCCCGGATCCTCTGCCTGCTGCTGGTGGTCGTGGGCGTGATCGGTCTGAAGATCTTCCACTGAGGAAGTACGCGTGACAAGTCCGCACAGTGGGTAGTCATCGATCCGTCACGACAGGCTCTCACACGGAGGAAGACATGGCCGACATGCCGAGCACCGCCCGTCCCCGCAGCAACGCCGCCCGCATCCTCACCATCGTGGGCTTCGTCTTCGCGGTCCTCGCCCTGCTGCTCAGCCCGATCATCTTCGGCGTGCTCGGCGTGATCGCGGGCATCGTCGGCGCCGTGCTCGGCGACAAGCCGCTCGGCTGGTACGCCGCCGCAGCCAGCGTCGTCGGCGCGATCCTCGGCGTGGTGGTCTTCGCCGCATTGATCAATAACTGACACGCTTTCCCAGCCACGGGCCCGCCTTGTCTCGGCGGGCCCGTCGTGCGTTCCGGGGCCGGTCGTACCGTCGACCGGCCCTCGCCGCTATTCCCCGGTCATTCCCCGTCGCCGCGCAGGCCGGCCAGGACGTCCTCCAGCTCGTCCGGCTTGACCAGCACGTCGCGCGCCTTCGACCCCTCGGACGGCCCGACCACCCCACGGGTCTCCATCAGGTCCATCAGACGGCCCGCCTTGGCGAAACCGACCCGCAGCTTGCGCTGGAGCATCGAGGTCGAGCCGAACTGCGAGGTGACCACCAGCTCCACCGCCTGCACCAGCAGGTCCAGGTCGTCGCCGATGTCCTCGTCGGGCTTCTTCTTGGTCTCCTGTGCGGGGGCCAGCACGTCCTTGCGGAACTCCGGCTCGCGCTGGTCCTTGCAGAACTTGACGACGTCGGCGATCTCCCGCTCGGTGACCCAGGCGCCCTGGATCCGGACCGGCTTGGAGGCACCCATCGGCAGGAACAGCCCGTCGCCACGGCCGAGCAGCTTCTCCGCGCCCGGCTGGTCGAGGATGACCCGCGAGTCCGCGAGCGAGGAGGTGGCGAACGCCAGCCGGGACGGCACGTTCGCCTTGATCAGACCGGTCACCACGTCGACCGAGGGGCGCTGGGTCGCCAAGACCAGGTGGATGCCGGCGGCCCGGGCGAGCTGGGTGATCCGGACGACCGAGTCCTCCACGTCGCGCGGCGCGACCATCATCAGATCGGCCAGCTCGTCCACGATCACCAACAGGTACGGGTACGGGCGCATCTCCCGTTCGCTGCCCGGCGGGGCCTTGATCTCGCCGTTGCGGACCTTGCGGTTGAAGTCGTCGATGTGCCGAACCCCGTTGGCGGCGAGGTCGTCGTAGCGCATGTCCATCTCGCGGACCACCCAGTCCAGCGAGTCGGCCGCCTTCTTGGCGTTGGTGACGATCGGGGTGACCAGGTGCGGGATGCCCTCGTAGCCGGTCATCTCGACCCGCTTCGGGTCGATCAGCAGCAGCCGCACCTCGTCCGGGGTGGCCCGGGTGAGGATGGACACCAGCAGGGTGTTGAGGCAGCTCGACTTGCCCGCGCCGGTGGCGCCGGCGATGAGGATGTGCGGCATCTTGGCGAGGTTGGCCACCACGTAGCCACCCTCGATGTCCTTGCCGAGGGCCACCACCATCGGGTGGTGGTCGCTGGTCGCCGCCCGTGAGCGCAGCACGTCACCGAGGGCGACGTTCTCCGGGTCGGTGTTCGGGATCTCCACGCCGACGGCGCTCTTACCCGGGATCGGGCTGAGGATCCGCACGTCCGGCGACTTCACCGCGTACGCGATGTTGCGGGACAGCTGGGTGATCCGTTCGACCTTGACGCCGTGCCCCAACTCCACCTCGTAGCGGGTGACCGTCGGGCCGCGGGTGAAGCCGGTGACCGCCGCGTCCACATCGAACTGGTCGAACACGCCGGTCAGCGCGGCGATCACCTCGTCGTTGGCCTTGCTGCGGGTCTTCGCGGCGGCGCCGGCGCTGAGCATGTTGGGCGGCGGGAGGGTGTAGTCCCCGGAGAGCCCGGTCAACGCGAGCTGCTCGGCCCGGGTCGGCGCGGGCGAGTGCTCCGGCGGCTCGACCGGCGGCTTGCGGCTCGCCGGCACCTTCGCCGGCGACTTGCGCGGCAGCACCATGGTTTCCTGGAGGTCCGCGCCGTCCAGGTCCTCGAAGTCGTCCGGGTCGAGCGGCGGAGGCATCCGCTTCGCCGGCCGCTTACGCGTCGGCTTCGCGGCCTGCTCGTCGGCGTCCTCCGTGGAGGAGTCCGGTGCGGCGACCAGCCCACCGGCGAGCAGCCCGAGGCGCTCGGGGATCTTGTTGATCGGCGTCGCGGTCACCACGAGCAGACCGAAGAGCAGCAGCAGGACCAGGAGCGGCACCGCCACCCAGGCGGTGACGGCCCGCTCCAGCAGACCACCGACGCCCGCGCCGACCAGACCGCCCGCGAAGTCACGCTCCAGCGGGTCGGCCGGGTCCTGGCCGATCTGGAGCAGCGCTGCGGTCGACACCAGCAGCGAACCCCAGCCGATCAGCCCACGGCCCCGGTGCTCGGGGTCGGCCGGCTGACGCATCAGCCGCCACGCCCCGATCATCAGCAGCACCGGCACGACCACCGAGATCGCGCCCAGGAACAGCCGGATCGTGTCGGCCAGTCGCGCGCCCACCGGGCCCGCTCCGGAGAGCCAGAGCGCCACGGCGGAGAGCAGGGCGAGCCCGAACAGCAGCAGCCCGGCGCCGTCGCGGCGGTGCTCCGGGTCGAGGTCGCGGGCCGAGGCGGCCTGCCGGCCGGCGGCCCGCACCGCCCAGCCCATCCCGTGTGCCAGACCCATCCACAGTGCGCCGACCGCCCGGCCCACGTAGACGGCCGGGCCGGGTCGGGCGGGCGCGGTGCGCCGCCGGACCGGTGCCCGGGTCTTCTTCGCCGGTTGACGGGCACGACTGTTGGTGCCACCGCGCGGCGACGCGCCGCGCCGCCGGCTCGCCTGAGAGGTACGGCCCGCCATAGAGTCACGGTAACGGTGGGGCCGGGCAGATCCCCGCTTTTCCGGGTCGTGTCCGCGCGTCGCAACACGACCGCCACCGCCGGTCGTGATATCCGCCTCAGAAGGGATGCCCCATGGCGTCGCCGGAAACCGCGGGCGATCCCGACGATCCGCTGGCCGGGCACCCCGGTGCGCTGCGTCCACTGAGCGGCGAACTGGTCGCCGCGGTGCTCGCCGCCCGTGGCCGGTCCGTCGGCCTGACCGTGGACGGCGAGTTGGTGGGCCGCTTCGACGACAACATGATCTGGTTCCTCCGCCTGGGCGGCGACGGGGAGCTGCTCCAAGTACGCACCATGGTCACTCCCACCTTCGGAATCGAGCAGGTGCCCGCCCTGTACGCCTTCTGCAACTCGTGGAACCACGACCGGCTCTGGCCGAAGGCGTTCGTGCACGTCGACGACGACGGTCGAGCCCGGGTCTACGGCGAGGTGATCACCGACCTGGAACGCGGGGTGACCCCGCACCAGCTCGACCAACTGCTCGACTGTGGCATCTCCACCGGCTGCCAGCTCGCCGTGGCGGTCCGTCGACTGCCCGGCGCGGTGCTGTCGTGACCGGCCGGGACGAGTTCACGGGCAGTCGCACCAACCGGGCCGGCGCTGCGCCCGACGGCCCGGTCGGCGGGGGTCGCCTTCCGGCGCTGGAGGCCGCGCTCGCCGATGCCCGGGACCTGCCCGACGGCCCGGACCGGCAGGTGACCCTGGAACGGCTCGCCGAGCGCGCCGACGCCGCCGGCGACGTCCGGTCCGGGGTGGACGCCCGGTTCGCGCTGATCGAGGCGTACCTGCTCGACGGGGAGCGGTGGCGCCTGGTCGAGCCGGTCCGGCGCTGCCGGGCGGCCGCCGACCACCGACCCGAGCTGCTGACCGACAACGAGACCGGGCTGCTGCTGCGCTACCAGCGGTACGCGGTGGAGGCACTGCTCGGCACCCCCCGGGTCGGGCTGGACCAGACCAGGGCCCTGCTGCACGACCTGGCCCACCGGGTCGGCACGGACGGTCCGGACGCGCCAACCGTCGCGGAGCTGCACTGCCGAATCGCCGATCACCTGGGCGACGAGCCCACCGCCCGCCACTGGTATGAGCGGTGGTCCGGGAAACGGCCCGGCCCCGCCGGTGGGTGCCCGGGCTGCGCCTCCGCTCGGCGGGCGGAGCTGCTGGCCGGCTGGGGTGAGTGGCGAGCCGCGCTTGGCGAGCTGGAGAAGCGCGACGGCGAGCCGGAGCCCTGCACCGACCAGCCCGAACGGGATCTGGTCGCCGGTCTGCTGCCCGCCCTGCGGGCTGGGGAGCCGGCGCGGGCCGCGGCGGCGCACGTGCGGGCGTACCGCCGGCACCGGCGTGAGCCGGCCGCGTTCCCGTACCTCGCCGCGCACCTGCGGTTCTGCGCGTTGGGTGGGCACCTGGAACGAGGGCTGACCATCCTGACCGAACAGCTGCCCAGACTGGACCGGCCCAGCGACGACCTCGCCGCGATGGAGTTCGCCGCCGCCGGCGCGCTGGTCTGCGCGCTGGCCGAGGAGGCCGGGCTGGGTGGGCGACCGCTGCCACGACCGGCGTACGGCGGACGACCCGCCACCGAGCCGGACGTTTCCACACTCGGCGCCCTGCTGCTCGGGGTGGCCAGTGAGCTGGCCGGCAGCTTCGACGCCCGCAACGGCACCGGCCACCACTCCGGCCGGATGGCCGCCTGGCTCGCGGAGCGCCCGCTCACGGCACCGGTAGTGCTGCCCGCCGACGACGAGCCGGACGGGCCCGACGCCGACGGGTCTGACGAGGCGAGCGTGTCGGGCGAGCGGGAGCTGATGGCGCTGACCGTCGACATGATCACCGCGGTACTGGAGCGGCGCGGCGACCAGTACCTGGTGGAAGAGGGCGACACCGTCGTCGGCCGGTGGGGCGGCGTGGTGATCCAGTTCCGGCGGGCCGGCGAACGTGGCGAGGTGCTGCACGCCCGGGCAATGGCCGCCCGCCGGCTGCCGGCGACCCGCCGCTCCGAGGCGTACGCCTTCTGCAACGCCTGGAACCATGACCGGCTGCTGCCCAAGGCCTACGCGCACGACATCGGCGAGGAGTTGGTGCTGGCCGGCGACGTGGCCACCGATCTGACCCACGGGGTGGCCCCGGCGCAGCTCACGGTGCTGGTCGACGCGGCCATCGCCACCGGCGTCGCCTACGCCGAGGCGGTCGCGGCGCTCCCCTAGTCGCGAATAGGGCGGCGCGCTGGAGGCCACCGTCAGGAACCCCGGCAGCACGGCCGCGAAGGGCTTCTTCGTGCTGCGCCTGCCGGCCAACACCGACCTAACCCTCGGCGGGGACTGCCGGACCGTCCAGGGCACGCCGCGCACCTGGCTCTGCGGCGGTGCGGAACTGCCGGCCGGGGGTGAGCGGGTGTACCGGCTGACGGTGGCCTCGACAGCTGCGGAGCCGGTCTTCGGGGCGTGCGAGATCCTGCGACCGAACGTGCTCGCCGACGGCGCCACCGACAGCTTCGACGTACGGCTGGCGGTCACCGGGGGCACGAAGACCGTGAAGGTGTCGCTCTCCCCCGCCAACCGCTACACCAACAAGGACACCGCGCTGACGCTGCGCCTGAACGGCTCGGGGGGTCAGGTGCCGGCGACGCCACCACCCCGCCAGCGGCCGCTCCGACCACCACGCCGAGCCGGAACACCCTCTTGAACGAGCCGGGCCGGCCACCGACATCCACGGGGGATGTCGGCGACCGGCCCGGTCACGCGTGTGTCAGACCTCGACGACGGTGGGCACGATCATCGGGCGACGACGGTACTTGTCGTTGACCCACCGCCCCACCGTGCGTCGGACGATCTGCTGGAGCTGGTGCGGGTCGGTGATGCCGTCCGCCGCGGCCCGGTTGAGCGCCTCGGTGACCAGCGGGACCACCGGGTTGAACGCCTCCGGGTCCTCGGAGAAGCCCTTCGCGGACAGCGTCGGGCCGGCGACCACCTTGCCGGTGACCGAGTCCACGACGACGGTGGTGGCGATGAAGCCGCCGTCGCCGAGGATCCGCCGCTCGGTGAGCAGCGACTCGCTGACGTCACCGACGGCGAGGCCGTCCACGTAGACGTACCGGCTCTTCACGTGCCCGACCAGGGTGGCGCGACCCTCGACCAGGTCGACCACGTCGCCGTCCTCGCAGATCACCACCCGGTCGGCGGCGACCCCGGACTCGATGCCGAGCCGGGCGTGGGCACGCAGGTGGCGCCACTCGCCGTGCACGGGCATCAGGTTGCTGGGCCGAACCACGTTGAGCAGGTAGAGCAGCTCTCCGGCGGGGGCGTGCCCGGAGACGTGCACCTTCGCGACGTCCTTGTGCACGACGACCGCGCCGGCCCGGGCAAGCCGGTTGATCACCCGGTAGACCGAGGTCTCGTTGCCGGGCACCAGCGAGGAGGCCAGCACGACGGTGTCGCCGGGCGCGATGGTGATGTGCCGGTGATCGCCGCTGGCCATCCGGCCCAGCGCGCTCATCGGCTCACCCTGCGAACCGGTGGACATCAGCACGATCTCGTCCGGCGGCAGCGTGGTCGCCTCGTCGATGCTGATGACCAGCCCGGCCGGGATGTTGAGCAGGCCGAGGTCCCGGGCGATGCCCATGTTGCGAACCATGGACCGCCCGATCAACGCGACCTTGCGGCCATGCTCCGCAGCGGAGTCGAAGACCTGCTGCACGCGGTGCACGTGCGACGCGAACGACGCCACGATGATGCGGCCCTTGGCCTTCGCGAAGATCGAGTCGAGCACCGGCCCGATCTCCCGCTCCGGGGTGACGAAGCCGGGAATCTCCGCGTTGGTGGAGTCGGACAGCAGCAGGTCGACACCTTCGGCGCCGAGCCGGGCGAAGCCGGCCAGGTCGGTGATCCGACCGTCCAGCGGGAGCTGGTCCATCTTGAAGTCGCCGGTGTGCAGCACCAGGCCCGCAGGGGTGCGGATGGCCACCGCGAGGGCGTCCGGGATCGAGTGGTTGACCGCGAAGAACTCACACTCGAACGGGCCGAGCCGCTCCCGGCCGCCCTCCCGCACGGTCAGCGTGTACGGCTGGATCCGCCGCTCGGCCAACTTGGCCTCGACCAGGGCGAGGGTGAACTGTGAGCCGACCAGCGGGATGTCGGGCTTGTGGGCGAGCAGGTAGGGCACCGCGCCGATGTGGTCCTCGTGACCGTGCGTCAGCACGATCGCCTGGACGTCGGCAAGCCGGTCCAGGATCGGCCCGAAGTCGGGCAGGATCAGGTCCACACCTGGCTGCTCGACGTCGGGGAACAGGACCCCGCAGTCGACGATCAGCAACTTGCCGTCGAACTCGAAGACGGTCATGTTCCGACCAATGGCGCCGAGCCCGCCGAGCGGGATGATCCGCAGGCCACCTTCCGGCAGCGGCGGGGGTAGTTCCGCCTCGATGTGCGCCTCGGTCACGCGTCCACCTCAATCTGCGACGCCGTCACTCGGCGTCCATCGTGTCGTTTGATCATTCGGGCAGCTCCATGCCCGCTGCCGCGAAGTCCGCGCGCAGCTGGGCGATCTCGTCGTTGGTGGCGTCCACCAGCGGGGGTCGCACCGGGCCGGCCGGCAGACCCAGCGATGCCAGGCCCGCCTTCACCAGGATCGTGCCCTGCGTGCGGAAGATGCCGGTGAACAGCGGCAGCAGCCGCCGGTGCAGCGCCAGCGCGGTCGGCATGTCCCCCGCGTCGTACGCCTCGATCATCTGTGCGGCCAGCGCCCCGGTGAAGTGCGTCGAGGTGCCGACCAGGCCCACGCTGCCGACGGCCAGCGCCGGCAGGGTGAGGGCGTCCTCGCCGCTGTAGAAGGCGAGGGCGGTCCGGCTGGTCACCCAGCTGGTGGCGGTCAGGTCGCCCTTGGCGTCCTTGACCGCGACGATCCGGCCGTGCTCGGCGAGCCGGACCAGCGTCTCGGTGTCGATCGGCACGCCGGAGCGGTGTGGGATGTCGTACAGCATCACCGGGAGGCCGGTGGCGTCGGCCACCGCGGTGAAGTGCCGCAACAACCCGCTCTGCGGCGGCTTGTTGTAGTACGGGGTCACCACCAGCAGACCGTGCGCACCTGCCTTCTCGGCGGCGGCGGCCAGCTCGATGGTGTGCCGGGTGTCGTTGGTGCCGACCCCGGCGACCACCTTGGCGCGGTCACCGACGGCCTCCACCACGGCCCGGATCAGGTGGTCCTTCTCCGCCTCGGTGGTGGTCGGCGACTCGCCGGTGGTGCCGTTGACCACCAGTGCGTCGTTGCCCTGCTCATCGACCAGGTAGCTCGCCAGCCGGGCGGCGCCGTCGAGGTCGAGCGAGCCGTCGGGGGTGAACGGGCTCACCATGGCGGTGAGCAGCCGGCCGAAGGGGCGGGACGCCGGTCGTGCCGCGGCGTCGAGGTGGTCGTGCGTCATACCCTCCAACCTAGCGGACGACCAGCCGGGGCCCGCCGGGGAAGGGCTCAGGACGCCTCGTGCGGGCTGGCCGCCACTTCGGTGCCGTCCGGCAGCGTGGAGATCACGAAGTCGGCGAACACGTTGGGGGCGACGTCCTGGAGCTGCCGCAGGCACTCCACGGCCAGCTCACGGATCTCCACATCGGCGTGCTCGGTGGCGCGCATCGCGACGAAGTGCCGCCACGCCCGGTAGTTGCCGGTGACCACGATCCGCGTCTCGGTGGCGTTGGGCAGCACCGCCCGGGCCGCCTGCCGGGCCTGCTTACGGCGCAGCGTCGGGTTCGGTTCGTCGGAGAAGCGCTTTTCGAGGCCCTCCAGCAACTCGTTGTACGCCCGAACGCTCGCCTCGGCGGCCTCGGTGAACTTCTTGTGCAGTTCCGGGTCGTCGGCGATGACGGCCGGCTCGACCATGGCCGCGTCCCGCTCCGGGACGTAGCGCTGGGACAGCTGGGAGTACGAGAAGTGCCGGTGCCGGATCAACTCGTGGGTGAAGGAGCGCGACACTCCGGTGAAGTAGAAGGTGACCGACCCGTGCTCCAGCACCGACAGGTGCCCGACCTCCAGGATGTGCGCCAGGTAGCCGGCGTTGGTGGCGGTCGCCGGGTTCGGCTTCTTCCACGACTGGTAGCAGGCCCGGCCGGCGAACTCGGCGAGCGCCTGGCCACCTTCCGCGTCGGTCGACCACGGCACGTCGTCCGGGGCCGCGAACTGGGTCCACGCGATCAACTTGACCTGGGGCTGCACCATCTCCGGCATGCCAGGGACTGTAGTGGCGCGGTGCCTCCCGCCCCAACTCAGGCACGCCTCGTGCAATGTCGATCACTCAGGCAGCGGCGGCCCGCCGCCGGGACGCGCCCGCCTGCGCGGCGCTCGCCGCGTGATCGACTCGGGTTCCTGGAAGTCGGGGTGTCCGGGGCGGGTGGACGGCCCGCTTCCCTGAATGTCGAGTCGATCATCGGAGTGGCAGCACATGCCGGCGTTGTGGCGATCCTCGGGCGGCAGGCGCGCTCAGACGTACAGCGAGGTGAACGGCGCCCAGGGCAGGTTGCGCAACACCGAGAAGGCCAGCCACGCGCCCATGAACCCGACGATGACCTTCGAGCTGAGTCGCAGCTCCGGCAGTCGCCAACCGAACGCCTGGTTTCCCGCCCAGGCCACGAAGAGGTACGCGAGGAACGGCAGCGCGAAGACGAACAGGAAGTGGTGCCGGGCGGCGGCTGGCAGGTCGGCGTGCAGCACGTACCAGAGTGCGCGGGTGCCCCCGCAGCCCGGGCAGTCCAGCCCGGTGGTCAACTTCAGCAGACAGGTGGGCGCGGCGTCCGGGGCGGCGTGGGTCGGGTTGCTGAGCAACGCGTAGCCCATGCCGATGGCGACGCAACCGACCGCGGCCAGCGGCACCGCCCAGCGCGGTGAACGCTCGTAGAGCCGCAGCACGAACCGCGTGATCCGGTCCGGCTTCAGTTCCGCGTAACCATCCGGCGGGGCCGTCGGCCAGCCGGCCGGACCCGAGCCACCCGATGCCGGGTCGGCCGGGACCTCGCCGGCCGATGCCAGGCCGGTCGGACCGGAGCTGGTCGACACCGCGCCGACAGGCACCGGGTGAACCGCCCCGGGGGCGGGCTGCGGCTGGTCGACCGGTCCGGGAGCGCTCGTCACGCGCTCACGGTACACCGGACACGCCGGTCAACGCGGCGGTGAGCGGACCGGCCAGGTCGCCGGCCGTGGGCGGCTCCACCGCGTCCAGACCGAGCCAGCCGGCGAGTCGGTGCAGCTCGGCGGCGAGCGCCACAGCGGTCTCCCCCGGGTCGGCGCCGGGCTCGACCCACGCGGCCGGCACCAGCAGCACACCGGCCTTGCGATCGGCCTTCAGGTCGACCCGGGCGGTGAACCGGTCGCCCTGCAGGAAGGGCAGCACGTAGTAGCCGTAGACCCGCTGTGGCGCCGGGACGTAGATCTCGATCCGGTAGCTGAAGTCGAACAACCTCTCGGTGCGGGCACGTTCCCAGATCAACGGGTCGAAGGGGCTGACCAGGGTGTTGCCGCGAATCCACCGGGGCAGCCGCGCGGACGCGTGCAGCCAGGCCGGCTGTCGCCAGCCTGCCACGGTGACCGGCACCAGCTCACCGGCCTCGGCCAGCTCCGCGACGGCCTGGCGGGCACCGGCCAGCGGCAGTCGGAAGTAGTCGCGCAGCTCCGGCTCGGCGGCTACCCCGAGCGACCGCGCGGCGAGGGCGACCAGCGTGCGGTGCGCCTCGGCGTCGGTCGGGGTGGGCGCGGCCAGCACCGCCGCGGGCAGCACCCGCTCGGGCAGGTCGTAGCGGCGGGCGAAGGAGGTGCTGCGCTCCGCGGCGGTCACCTCGCCGGCCCAGAAGAGGAACTCCAACGCCCGTTTGACCGCCGACCAGTTCCACCCCCAGTTGCCGGTCTCCCGAGGTGCGTCGTGCTCGATCTCGGCAGCCGTCAGCGGGCCGCGGGCGGCCACCTCGTCGCGAACCCAGGCGACCAGCTCCGGCTGCTCCTGGGCGATCCGCTGCATGCCGCCCCAGGAATCGCTGTGCGCGCGAGCCATCCGCCAGCGCAGCACCGGGTGCAGCTCGACCGGCACCAGCGACGCCTCATGACCCCAGTATTCGAACAACTCGCGGGGGCGGCGGTAGGCGGCCTGGTCGAGCAACCTGGTCGGGTAGGGCCCGAGCCGGCTGTAGAGCGGCAGGTAGTGCGCGCGTTGCAGCACGTTGACCGAGTCCATCTGGATCAACCCGACCCGGTCCAGCACCCGGCGCAGATGCCGGCGCGTCGGCACGCCGGTTGGCGCGGGGTCGGCGAAGCCCTGGGCGGCGAGCGCCACGCGGCGGGCCTGGGCGAGCGAGAGTGATTCCGGTGCGGTCATCGTCGGCGACGATAATTCATCGGTACGACGCCGGTGCGGGAAGCTGGACGTGACGGCCAACGGGGCATAGAACGGTGCAATGCTGACCATCCGTCGGGAGGAGCCGGACGACGCCGAAGCCGTCGCCCGGGTGCACGTGCACGGCTGGCAGGCGGGCTACGCCGGCTTCATGCCGGACGAGGTGCTGCGGCGGCTGAACGTGGCGGCGTGGGCACAGCGCCGTCGCGACATTGGCACCGCCGACCCCGAGCACCCGTTCACCACCCTGCTCGGCGAGGTGGACGGGTTGGTCGTGGGCTTCACGACGTTCGGGCCGTACCGCCGCGACCAGGACCGCGACGACCTGGACCCGACGGTCGGCGAGGTGCTGGCGATCTACGTGGAGCCGGCGTGCTGGGGTGACGGGACCGCCACCGCGCTCCTGGCCGCCGCCCGGGCGGGGCTGCACGAGCGGGGCTGGACCGACTATCGGCTGTGGGTGCTGGCGGACAACCGGCGGGCCCGACGATTCTGTGAGCGGGCCGGGTTGTCACCGGACGGTGAGCAGTCGACCTACCAGGTGCCGCTTGCCGGTGGGAGCCCGCCGGTCGGGCTGGTCGAGCTGCGGTACGCCGGACGCCTCGACGGCTGAGCCGCCCGGGGTCAGCCAACGGCGGATCGGCAGGAAGGCCAGCAGCGCCAGGCTGATCCACACGTAGGCGTTGCTGCCCAGGAAGCCGTCGACCCCGGTGAAGTCCTTCTCCCAGAACCAGACGGTGCGGCTGATCAGCACCGCGTACCCGATGGTCGCGGCGACCAGCAGGACCCGCCGTCGGCGGCCGGCCGGCGCGGCCATCGCGTTGTCGACCAGCAGGATCAGCGCGGGCAGCAGCCAGACCAGGTGGTGCACCCAGGTGACCGGGCTGACCAGGCACATCACCGCGCCGGTCAACGCCAGGCCGGTCGCCTCGTCGCCGGCCGCGACGGCGGCCCGGGACCGCCAGGCCCAGAGCGCCAGGGTGCCGAGCACCAGCAGCAGCCAGAGCAGGGTGCTCGGGTGCTGCGGGTCGAGCCGGGCGACGACCCCGCGCAGCGACTGGTTGGAGACGAAGGCGAGCTCGCCGACCCGGCCGGTGTTCCACAGCGCCTCGGTCCAGAACTCCCGGGACGCGTCGGGGAAGAGGGCACCCGCCAGAAGCGTCACCCCGGCGGCGGTGCCGCCGGCGGTGAGGGCCGCCCGCCATCGCCCGGTCACCAGCAGATAGACGATGAAGACACCCGGGGTCAGTTTGATCGCGGTGGCGAGCCCGATGCCCACCCCGGCCCACCGGTTGCCGGCCGGCAGCAGCCGCAGCAGATCCACGGCCACCAGGAACAGCAGCAGCGTGTTGACCTGACCGAAGTTGACCGTCTCCCGCATCGGTTCGAACGCGGCGGCCAGGCAGAGCGCCACGGCGAGCGCGAACCACCGGGTCCAGCCGGCCCGGCGGGCGATCGGGTCGATCAGCCACCAGAGCAGCACCGCGGTGGTGACCACGCTGGCGAGCACACTCACCACGATCGCGGCCGTCCACGGCAGGTACGCCATCGGCAGCATGACCAGCGCGGCGAACGGCGGGTACGTGAAGCCGTACTGGGTGCCCGGCTTGAGGTAGTCGTAGATCTCCCCGCCGTCGTGCACCCACCAGGTCAACGCGCCGTAGTAGACCTTCAGGTCGAAGAAGCCGTGCCGGACGGCCGCGACGGCGAGGAACGCGGTGACCGCCGCGGCGAGCACCACCACCCCGGTGACCTGCGCGGTCGTCCTGTTGGCACCCTGCGCCACCGTCGTCTCCCTCGCCCTGCGTAGGCTTCCGTCCCATGGCTCTCGGGTACGTCCGCCCGGCGCGTCCCGAGGACGCCGGCGAGATCGCACGCATCCAGCTCGCAACCTGGCGGGTCGCGTACCGCCGCATTCTGCCTCGGCACGTGCTCGACAACCTGGACGAGGCGTTCCTCGCCCGGCGGTGGAGCGCCGCGGTGCTGGAGCCGCCCTCGGGCGCGCACCGGGTGCTGGTCGCCGTCGAACAGGCCGAGCAATCGTATCTGGTGGGGTTCGCCGCCTCCGGCCCGGCTGACGCCGAGGCGTTGGCCCCGGGTGAGCCGGCCGACGCGCTCGGCCCGGACGTGGCCGCCGTGACCGACCTGCTGGTCGAGCCGCGGTGGGGCCGGCGTGGGCACGGCAGCCGGCTGCTCGCCGCCGCGGTCGACCTGTGGCGGGAGGACGGCCTGAGCCGGGCGGTGGCCTGGGCGTTCGAGGGTGACGAGGCGACCCGGAAGTTCCTCACCAGCACCGGTTGGGAGCTCGACGGCGCGGCCCGCGCGCTGGACGTCGACGACATGCTGGTGCCTCAGGTGCGCCTGCACGTCGGCGTCCCGGCGGAGAAGGTGCCCGCAGACGAGTGACGCGGCCGGTGTGGCGGCCTCTGCCGGGCCGCTGCACCGTGTCGGTCAGCCCTTGTCCGACCCGCCGTTGGCTTCGGCGACCAGCTCTTCGTCGTCGACCGCTCCGGTGGGGTGGAAGCCCAGGGAGGTGTAGAGGGCGGCGGCCGGGGTGTTGTCCGGGTGGTACGAGAGGCGGACCGGCGGGTTGCCATCCCTCGCCGCCAGCCAGGGGCCCAGCGTCTGCACGGTGGCCCGGCCGACGCCCCGGCCCTGCTCGGCGGCGTCGATCAGCATTCCGCCGATCCAGTGCGAGCCGTCGTCGTCCACGCCCCACATGACGTGGCCGACGACCGTCTCGTCGGCGTACACGGCGAGCGAGGTCCACACCTCCGAGCGGCTGCTCAGCAGCAGGTACCGCGCGCCCAGCGCGGCCACGAACCGGCGCTGGTCGTCACGCGGGGCGACGTCGGCCACAGCCCGCCAGTTGTCGTCGTCGACCGGCCGGAGCGTCACCCGTCGCCCGGCCCGGTCCAGGTGTCCCCCATTGATCATCCGCCGGATGCTACCCGAGCTGGGGGCTCAGATCTTGGCCGCGTGGCGGAGGAACGGACCGTCAGTCGAGCAGGGCGTCCAGACCGACGGTGAGGCCGGGGCGGTTGCGCACCGCGCGGACGGCCAGCAGCACGCCCGGCATGAACGACGCCCGGTCGTACGAGTCGTGCCGGATGGTCAGCGTCTCGCCCGTGGTGCCGAAGAGCACCTCCTGGTGGGCGACGAGGCCGGTGGCACGAACGGCGTGGACGCGTACCCCGTCGATGTCGGCGCCGCGCGCGCCCGACACCTCGTCCTTGGTGGCGTCCGGCACCGGGCCGAGGCCGGCCTCCGCGCGGGCCCGGGCGATCTGCCGGGCGGTGTGGGTGGCGGTGCCGCTCGGAGCGTCCAGCTTGCGCGGGTGGTGCTGTTCGATGATCTCGACGGACTCGAAGTGCCGGGCGGCCCGCGCGGCGAACTGCATCATCAGCACCGCGCCGATGCCGAAGTTCGGGGCGATGACCACGCCCACCCCGGGCTTGTCGGCCAGCCAGCCACGCACCTGCTCCAGCCGCTGCTCGGTGAAGCCGGTCGTGCCGACGACCGCACTGATGCCCTGGTCGATGCACCAACGCAGGTTGTCCATGACGACATCGGGCGTGGTGAAGTCGACGACCACCTCGGCGGCGGACACGGCGGAGCGGCTGTCGCCCTGGTCGATCGACGCCGCGAGTTCGAGGTCGTCGGCGGCGTCGACCGCCTTGCAGACCTCGATGCCCATCCGGCCGCGGGCACCCAACACGCCGACCCGCAGCGGCTCGGCCGGGGTCTTGTCCTGCTCGTCAGTCACGGGGCACAACCTATCCCAATCGGGACGTGCCCTTCCGGCCGGATCCGGTGCGCTCCACCGGCCGGGACGCCCCGACCGGGGTGCCGTCGACCGCGCCGCGCGGCAGCCCTCAGACCGCGAAGTCGCCCGCGCCGAAGGGGCCGACCACGGCCAGCGACATCGGCCGGCTGAGCAGCTCGGCAGCGAGGACGTTGACGTCCTCCACGGTGACCTCGTCGACCCGTCGGAGCAGCTCGTCGACCGGCATCAGGTCGCCGTAGAGCAGCTCGCCCTTGGCCAGCCGGCTCATCCGGGAACCGGTGTCCTCCAGGCCGAGCACGAACGAGCCCTTGCTCATGCCCTTGCCCCGGGCCACCTCGGCCTCGGTCAACCCGTCGGCGGCGACCCGGGCCAGCTCGGCGCGGGTCAGGGCCAGCACCTCGTCCACCTTGCCCGGCGCGCAGCCGGCGTAGACGGCGAACAGGCCGGTGTCGGCGTACTGGCTGGCGTAGGAGTAGACCGAGTACGCCAGGCCGCGCTGCTCGCGGATCTCCTGGAACAGGCGACTGGACATGCCGCCGCCGAGCACGTTGTTGAGCACCCCGAGGGCGAAGCGCCGATCGTCGAGGCGGTCGATGCCGGGGCAGCCGAGGATGACGTGCGCCTGCTCGGTCTCCTTCGGCTCCACCACTGTGGTCGCCGGCTTCGTCCGTACGGTGGGGGTTGCCGCGCGGTGTGGCGCCGGGGTTGCCGGGTCGCTGTCCAGTGGGGTGCCACGCACCGCCTGGCGGACCATCTTGACCACTGCGGCGTGGTCGAGGTTGCCGGCGGCGGCGATGACGATCTGCGGTGCCGTGTAGCGGCCCCGGTAGAAAGTCTGGATCTGCCGGCGGGTCATCGGCGTGACGGTCTCGGCGGTGCCGGAGATCAGTCGGCCCAGCGGGTGGTCGCCGTAGACGGCCTGGACGAAGAGGTCGTGCACCTCGTCACCGGGCTCGTCGTCGTGCATGGCGATCTCTTCCAGGATCACGCCACGCTCGGTCTCGACGTCGGCCGGCTCCAACAGCGAGTCGGCCACCAGGTCGCACATCACGTCGACCGCGAGCGGCAGGTCCTCGTCCAGCACGCGGGCGTAGTAGCAGGTGTATTCCTTCGTGGTGAAGGCGTTGGTCTCGCCACCCACCGCCTCGATCTGCGAGGAGATCTCCAGGGCGGTGCGCTTGTGCGTGCCCTTGAACAGCAGGTGCTCAAGGAAGTGCGCGGCACCGGCCTGCGGGCCGGTCTCGTCGCGCGAGCCGACCGCCACCCAGACGCCGAACGAGACGCTGCGCATCGCCGGAATCGCCTCGGTGAGGACGCGCAGCCCGCTGGGCAGCACGGTACGTCGTACCGTGCCGCCCAGCGGATCGTCACTGAGCGTCCGGGTCACCGCGCGGGCGGTGCCGCCGGAGCGGCCCGCCCCGGTGTCCCGAGAGGGGGCCACCCCCCGTCGATCCGGTGGAAACGGCGCGCTGAAGGCCCGACTCACGACTTGCTCCCGGTTCGACGAGGGGTGGGTGATGCGTTGTACGACGGTCAGCTGTGCCGGGTCCGGCGGCGCGGACGCTCGCCGCCCTCGCCACCCTCGCCGCCGCCGCCGTTGCCGCCCTCGCCGCCGCCGTTGCCGCGCTCCGGGCCACGCCCGCCCCGGTCGCCGCCACGCTCGCGGTCGCCGCGGTCACGCGGAGCCCGGTCGCCGCGGTCACGACCAGCCGGACGGTCGCCACCGGCGGCCTCGCCGGCGGCCGGCGCCTCGGTGCCCTCCGGCCGGACCTTGTCCAGGTAGATCTTGCCGCGCGCGTCGATGTCGGCGATCTCGACCTCGACCCGGTCACCGACGTTGAGGAAGTCCTCAACGCGCTCGACCCGCTTGCCGTCGCCCACCTTGGAGATGTGCAGCAGGCCGTCACGACCCGGCAGCAGCGAGATGAACGCGCCGAACGCGGCGGTCTTGACCACCGTGCCGAGGAACCGCTCGCCCTGCTTCGGCAGCGTCGGGTTGGCGATCCCGTTGATCCGGTCGACGGCCGCCTGGGCCGACGGGCCGTTGGTGGCGCCGACGTAGATCGTGCCGTCGTCCTCGATGGAGATCTCGGCGCCGGTCTCGTCCTGGATCGCGTTGATGGTCTGACCCTTCGGGCCGATCACCATGCCGATCTTGTCGACCGGGATCTTGACGGTGGTGACCCGCGGCGCGTAGTCCGACATCTCGGCCGGAGCCTCGATCGCGGCCTTCATGACACCGAGGATGACCTGCCGGGCCTCGTTCGCCTGCTGCAGCGCGGAAGCCAGCACGTCCGACGGGATGCCGTTGAGCTTGGTGTCGAGCTGGAGCGCGGTGACGAACTCCGGCGTGCCGGCGACCTTGAAGTCCATGTCACCGAACGCGTCCTCGGCACCGAGGATGTCGGTCAGCGTCACGTACTGGGTCTTGCCGTCCACCTCGTCGGAGATGAGCCCCATCGCGATGCCGGCGACCGGCGCCTTCAGCGGGACACCCGCGGAGAGCAGGCCCAGCGTCGACGCGCAGACCGAACCCATCGAGGTGGAGCCGTTGGAGCCGAGCGCCTCCGACACCTGCCGGATGGCGTACGGGAACTCCTCGCGCGACGGCAGCACCGGGATCAGCGCACGCTCGGCGAGCGCACCGTGGCCGATCTCGCGACGCTTCGGCGAGCCGACCCGGCCGGTCTCACCGGTCGAGTACGGCGGGAAGTTGTAGTTGTGCATGTAGCGCTTGCGGTTCTCGGGGGACAGCGTGTCCACCATCTGCTCCATCCGGAGCATGTTCAGCGTGGTGACGCCCAGGATCTGGGTCTCGCCCCGCTCGAACAGCGCCGAACCGTGCACCCGGGGCAGCACGCCGACCTCGGCGGTCAGCGCCCGGATGTCACGCGGGCCGCGGCCGTCCATGCGGACCTGCTCGCGCAGCACGCGGTTGCGCACCTCGGACTTGGTCAGCGAGCGGAAGGCGGCGCTGAGCTCCTTCTCCCGACCCTCGAACCGAGCACCCAACTCCTCGGCGACCCGGGCCTTGACCCGGTCCAGGGCTTCCTCGCGGTCGGCCTTGCCGGCGATGGTGATCGCCTCGGCCACCTCGCCACGGGCCAGGTCGGCCACTGCGGCGAACACGTCGTCCTGGTAGTCCAGGAAGACCGGGAACTCGGTGACCGGCTTGGCGGCGACCTCGGCCAGCTCGCTCTGCGCGCGGCACAGCTCACGGATCGCCGGCTTGGCGGCCTCCAGGCCGCTGGCGACGACCTCCTCGGTCGGGGCGGTGGCACCGGCCGAGATCAGGGCGACGGCGTTCGGGGTGGCCTCGGCCTCGACCATCATGATCGCGACGTCGCCGTCCTCGAGCGTGCGGCCGGCCACGACCATGTCGAAGGTGGCGCGGGCCAGCTCCTCCAGGGTCGGGAAGGCGACCCACTGGCCGTCGATGTGGGCCACGCGGGTCGCACCGATCGGGCCGGAGAACGGCAGGCCGGAGAGCTTGGTCGACATCGAGGCGGCGTTGATCGCCACGACGTCGTACGGGTGCTGCGGGTCCAGCGCGAGGATGGTCTCGACGACCTGGACCTCGTTGCGCAGGCCCTTCACGAAGGACGGGCGCAGCGGCCGGTCGATCAGGCGGCAGGTGAGGATCGCGTCCTCGCTCGGCCGGCCCTCACGGCGGAAGAACGAGCCGGGGATGCGGCCCGCGGCGTACATCCGCTCCTCGACGTCGACGGTCAGCGGGAAGAAGTCGAACTGCTCCTTCGGGTGCTTACCGGCGGTGGTGGCGGAGAGAACGACCGTCTCGCCCAGCTGGGCGATGACGGAACCGGCGGCCTGGCGAGCCAGCCGACCGGTGGAGAAGGTGATCTCACGGGTGCCGAAGGACCCGTTGTCGATCACGGCGGTGCGGGATTCGGTGCCGAGTTTGGTCTCGGTCATGTGCTGTCGTGCTCCTTCGCGTCGTGGGCCCACGACATCGGGGAGCTGCTCAGCCGGCCGGTCTTCGATCGAAGCGCCCGGGTGGCCGGCATGATGCCGGAGTTCCCGGGGGCCACTACCGGAGACCGGTACGCTGACCGGCTCCCTCTCGGGTGGTCGCGCGGCCCGTGTTTCTTCAGATGGGACGCGGTACGGGGGAGCGGCCGGTCGGCCACTCCCCCGTCACGTCACCGGCGCAGGCCGAGCCGCTCGATGAGCGACCGGTAGCGCGCAATGTCCTTCTTCTGGACGTAGTTGAGCAGCCGACGGCGACGGCCGACCAGCAGCAGCAGCCCACGGCGGCTGTGGTGGTCGTGCTTGTGCACCTTCAGGTGCTCGGTCAGCTCGGCGATCCGCTTGGTGAGGACCGCGACCTGAACCTCCGGCGAACCGGTGTCGCCCTCGGCGGTCGCGTACTCCGCGCGGATGCTGGCCTTGGCTTCCTGATCGAGCGCCATGTTCTCCCTGTTTCGGTGGGTTGATCAAGTGGGTGTCCGTCGTCCCGATGGACCGGGAACGGACCGGTACCTCGCACCCGCGGCGTCGAGCAGGCACGCGAGGCCCCACGCCGGTCACCCGACGTCTCGGCAAGACTACCAGCACTCACCGGTAACACCCGGCCAAGGGCCTCGGCAGGGCCCCGCCGGTCGGAGATGATCAGGCCAGAGCACGCCGGGTGCGCTCGACGTCCTGGTTCATCTGGGCGATCAACGGCTCGATCGAGTCGTAGCGGATCTGGCCGCGTAGGCGCGCCACGAAGTCCAGGGCCAGCCGTTCGCCGTACAGGTCGCCGGAGAAGTCCAGCGCGTACGCCTCCACCCGCCGCTCCCGGCCGGAGAAGGTCGGGTTGGTGCCCACGGACACCGCCGCCATCAGCGGTTCATGCTGCCCACGGCGGATCAGCCGGGCCGCGTACACCCCGTCGGCGGGCACCGCCGCGTACCGGTGGCAGAGCAGGTTGGCGGTGGGAAAGCCCAGCTCCCGGCCCCGCTGGTCGCCACGGACCACCACGCCCTCCAGGCGGTGTGGGCGGCCCAGCGCGGCGGCCGCCGCGCCCACGTCGCCCGCGTCGACGCAGGAGCGGATGTACGTGGAGGAGAAGACGGTGCCGTCCTCGGCGACCAGCGGGCCGCCCTCGACGGCGAAGCCGAAGGTCTGCCCCAGCCGCTCCAACAGGGCCACGTCGCCGGCCGCCCGGTGCCCGAAGCGGAAGTTGCTGCCGACCACCACCAGTGCCGCGTGCAGGTTCTCGACCAGGACGTCGTGCACGAACTGCTCGGCCGGCAGCCGGGAGAACTCCTGGGTGAACGGCACCACGCAGAGCACGTCGACGCCGAGTGCCTCGATCAGCTCAGCCTTGCGCGCCGGCTCGGTGAGCACCGCCGGATGCGAGCCGGGGCGGACCACCTCGGCCGGGTGCGGGTCGAAGGTGACCACCACCGACTGCACGCCCAGCTCCCGGGCCCGGGCAACGGCGTGCCCGATGGTCGCCTGGTGCCCTCTGTGCACGCCGTCGAAGACGCCGATGGTGACGACCGAGCGTCCCCACCCACCGGGCGCCGCGTCGTACCCCCGCCACCGCTGCATGCCGTTCCTCCCTGTGTCCCGCCGGCCGGCGGGTCGACACCGCCGGCCCCGGGCCGGCGGACCTGCTCCCCGCCGTCAGGCCGGGGCGAGCACGATCTCCGCGCGGGCCCGCCCGTCCCGCTCGCTGACGATAGCGATCAGGCCGCCGGCCGGTCCGAAGACGGCGTACGGCCCGGTGAGGCCGGCCGGGTCCAGCGGCCCGCCGTGGGCGAGCACCCGGGCCTCCTCGGGTGTCGCCTCGCGGCGCTGGAAGAAGCGGTCGGCCGCAGCGTCCAGCGGCAGGTTCACCACGTCCGGGGCACGCTGCTCCAGCTCGTCGAGGGTCGCCGCCTCGGCGAGGGTGAAGCCGCCCACAGCGGTCCGGCGCAGCGCTGTCAGGTGGCCGCCGACGTCGAGGGCCAGGCCCGCGTCCCGGGCGATGGCCCGGATGTACGTGCCGGAGGAGCAGGTCACGTCCACGTCGACGTCCACCACGTCCGGCTCGATACGGCGGATCGCCAGCACCTCCAGCCGGGAGATGGTGACCCGGCGCGCGGGCAGCTCGACGCTCTCCCCGTCGCGGACCCGCTTGTACGCCCGCTGCCCGTCGATCTTGATGGCGCTGACCGCGCTCGGCACCTGGTCGACCTCGCCGCTGAGCGCGGTCAGCGCCGACCGGATCGCGTCGTCGGTGAGGTGACCGGCGGGCGCGGTGGCGATCACGTCGCCCTCGGCGTCGTCGGTGACGGTGGCCTGGCCCAGCCGGATGGTGCCGGTGTAGCTCTTGCCCGCGCCGATGACGTAGGTCAGCAGGCGGGTGGCTCGGCCCACACCGATCACCAGCACGCCGGTGGCCATCGGGTCGAGGGTGCCGCCGTGCCCGACCCGCCGGGTCTTCGCCAGCCGGCGGATGCGCGCCACCACGTCGTGCGACGTCATGCCGCCGGGCTTGTCGACCACGATCAGACCATCGGTGCTCACGTCGGCCAAGCCTGCCAGATGCCCGGCACCCGGCGGTGTGTGGGCGGGCCGACCCGGTCAGCGGACCTCGCCGGTGACCGCCCAACCGCCGTTGCGCAGGCGCAGCAGCAGGGCGACCAGCCGGATCACCACGAACAGGGTGAGCCCGGCCCAGATACCGCCCAGCCCGAGGTCGAGGGCGTACGCCAACCAGATGGCCGGCAGGAAACCGCCGAGCGCCGCCACGATGGTGAGGTTGCGCAGGTACCGCACGTCCCCCGCGCCGATCAGCACGCCGTCCAGGGCGAACACCACCCCGGCCAGCGGCAGCATCACGACGAACCACGGCCAGGCGGCCATGGCCTGCTCGCGTACCCCCGCGTCGGAGCTGAACCACGACGGCACGACGCCGGCGCCAGCGGCGATGAGCAGCGCGAAGCCGACGCCGCAGACGCCGCCGAGCAACCCGATCCGGCGGGCGAGCGCCCGGGCCCCGGCGTCGTCGCCGGCGCCGAGCGCGGCGCCCACCAGCGACTGGGCGGCGATGGCCAGCGCGTCGAGCACCAGCGCGGTGAAGAACCAGAGTTGCAGGGCGATCTGGTGGGCGCCGACGGCGGCGGCGCCGAAGCGGGCGGCGACGGCGGTCGCGGAGAGGAAGCTGGCCTGGAACGCCACCCCTCGGATCAGCAGGTCGCGGCTGAGCACCAGTTGCTGGCGGATCACGCGGGGCCGGGGCCGCAGCGACACCCGCTCGGCGACCAGCGCCGCGGCGAACAGCGCCCCGCAGAGCGTCTGCGCGACGACGTTGGCCACCGCCGAGCCGATCAGACCCAGCCCACCGGGGTAGACCAGCAGCGGGCAGAGCAGCGCGGAGAGCAGGTTGGGGCCGAGCACGAAGAACAACGGGCGTCGGGTGTCCTGCACACCGCGCAGCCAGCCGTTGCCGGCGGCGGCGAGCAGCAGGCCAGGGGCGCCGAGGGCTGCGATGCGCAGCCAGTGCGCGGCGGCGTCGGCCACCTCGCCACCACCGCCGGCGAGGGTACGCGCGAGCGCGCCGCCGCCGAACTGCATGCCGATCGCGATCAGCAGACCGACACCGAACGCCAGCCAGGACGACTGGACGCCCTCGGCCACCGCGGCGGCCCGGTCACCCGCGCCGAAGCGGCGAGCCGCGCGCCCGGTGGTGCCGTACGCGACCACGGTGCCGACCCATGCGGTGAGGGTCATCACGGTGCCGCCGACGGCGAGTGCGGCGAGCGGCACCCGGCCGAGGTGACCGACCACGGCCGTGTCGACCAGCACGTAGAGCGGCTCGGCGGCGAGCACCACGAGGGCCGGCAGGGCGAGGCTGGCGATGCGGCGCGGCGAGGCGGACCCGCTGGTGGCCGTCGCGGTGTCGGTGTGGGCTGGCTGACTCATCGCCGCCGATCCTGGCACGGCCCCAGTAAGGAGTGCAAGGCACCTAGCGACTTACGTGGGCCTTTCCCCGTTTGACGCTAGCCGGCGAGGCGAGCGTGGCCACGAGTGAGTGCCGGGCGTCCCACTTGCAGGGCTTACTACCCTGACCACGTTCCACGATCTTGACAACGCACTGACAGCGATAAGGGCTTACGATGAGTGACCAATACCCTCCGTACGGGCAGCAGCCTGACCCGAACGTCACGCCGTGGAGCGGGCCCCCCGCGCCGCAGCAGGGCGGGCAACCGCCCTACGGGCAGCAGCCCCCGGTGCCGCAGTACGGGCAGCAGCCCCCGATGCCGCAGTACGGGCAGCAGCCCCCGATGCCGCAGTACGGCGCCCCCGTTCCGCCGGCCAAGAAGTCGAACAAGGGTCTGATCATCGGACTCGTCGTCGGTGCGGTCGTCCTGATCCTCGCCCTCTGCGGCGGCGGTATCGGACTCCTGGTCGCCTATGGCGACGACGACGAGCCCACGACGGCCACGTCCGCCGAACCCACCTCCGGCACCACGCCGGGGACGACGGCCTCACCCGCACCCGGGCAGTCGGATGCTCCGAGCGACAACAACTCGATGACGGCCCGCTTCTCCAGCGACCTGTCGAACGTCTGCCAGGGCAGCCGGATCCTGAACTCGGCACCCTACAACGGCCCGGCTGGCGCCAAGGCGTACACGTTCTCGAACAGCCCGGACCGGCCGACGTCCTGGTCGTCGAAGTACGTCTCATCGACCAAGCCCTACTCCGCCAAGACCACCGAGTACGAGGCGGTGTCAGTGGTCGGCTGCCTGAAGTTCGTGGAGGGCAGCGAGGGTGAGCCGACGAAGTGCCTGTACAAGGACAAGACCGGCAAGCAGGTCACTGTCGACTATGTCTCGTCGCGCTACGTCCTGACCTTCTACGCCGCCAAGACCGGCGAGAAGGTCGGCGACGGCGGCACCGTGGCAGCCCCGGCGAACAGGTGCCCGAGCGTCATCTCGTACAACAACGTCACCATGAAGGCGTACGCGTCGCCGGACGCCGGCACCATCGAGAGCGCCCTGGACAAGTTCCTGTCCTGAGCGGCCCCCACGGGCGGCCGGGGCAGGACGGTTACACCCGGCCGCCCCGGCCGCCCGACGGTGGTTCCAGAGCTTCCGGGTCGAATGGTCGAGCGCACAGGCGCGGCTCGACGAGGATTGCGAGCGGCAACCAGGTAGGGCGTCAAACCGGACGGGTGGCCGCGCTGCCGCGAGACGCCTCGGCGGCGTCCCACCGGCAGGAACGGTCTACTGACGCGTGTCCATCGACGTCTGCAGCGCGCGGCGGGCCTGCTCGCGGGCGTCGTCGGTGGTCTCGGGCTTGGGCTTGTTCGGCATGGTGGTGGTCCTTCCAGGGAGCGAGCCACCGACACGCGGCGGCCCTCACGGGCGGTCGTGCTGAGCGCCCCACGGCGGTCCGGGATTACCGGAGCAGCCGACTGGGCAGCGTGAGCCCGGGTCGGTGCGACCCTGGAGGGAGGCGGCACGAGGTGTGGCACCACCACCCATGAGCTGCGCCGCCATGCGGCGCCGGCCCTCTCCCAAGTTATCGTTCAGGTCCACATGCTGCTCTCGGTTCCCGCCATCTGGACAGTCGACAACCCGGCTCAGCGGGCCAGGAAATGCCAGCCCAGCCACCACCAGAACCCGAACAGACCGATCCGGCCCACCGGCACCGGACCGACCTCGTAGCGCATCACGTACGCACACATCTCGCCCAGAGTGGGGATCCGGGAGCCCTCCCGACGGGCCATCCACTCGACCACCGCGAAGAGGACCAGCGCGGTCAGGAAGCCGCCGATCGCGAGCGCCCGCATCATCGCCGCACCAGCCCCCAGAAGGCCGCCAGCCAGGCGAACCAGACCGCCGAGCGGGTCAGGTGATCTTCCAGGAGGGGGTCGGCCAGCCGGGAGAAGGTGGGGAAGTCATCCCCGACCGCCATCACGAAGGTCGCCCCCTCGAAGACGCCGAAGACCACCACCGGCACCGCCCACCAGGCCGCCCCCGCACCCAGACGACGCGGGGCCGGTCGGCGGGGCACCCGATTGCTCAGACCGAGCCAGATCAGCACCCCGCCGGTGCCGAGCGTGAAAAGATTCGCCTCAGTGGAGAAGGACGCGAACCGGCCACCGACGAGCGAAAGGCAGACCAGGACGGGAACGGAGACGGCGGGCCGGTCCCATGCGCGGGGGGCCTCCACGGTGAGGTCGTGCGGCTGCTCCATCCCGCAATTCTTCCCGGTCTCACGGAGCGCGGGAAGACCAACACTCCCCGGAGCTGACCCTGATCTTCGGAACCGACCGACGGCGGCGGCGAACGCCGTTTCAGCGTGCGGAACGGACCAGCGCGGCGTCCAGCTGGCCGCGGATCGACTCCACCACCTGCTCGACGGTGCCCCGACCGGTGAACCCGGCCGCGAACGTGTGACCACCACCGCCCAGCGCGACAGCGACCCGGCTGACGTCCACCGCGCCCTTGCTGCGCATCGACACCGCCCACTCGCCCGACGTGGTCTGCTTCAACACACAGCCGACATCCGCCTCGGCCGTGCAGCGCACCGAGTCGATCAACGCCTCAAGCACGTACGGACGCTGGTCGTGCCGGGCCAGGTCATCGAGAGTGGCGAAGGTCCAGACCAGCCCCCTGCCACCGGCAGCGCTCGGCTCCAGCTGCGCACGGCCGAGCACCTCACCGAAGAGGCGGACCGCGCCGAAGGGCCGGGTGTCGAAGACCCGCCGGGAGATGTCACCGGGCGAGATGCCGGTCGCCAGCAACCGGGCGGCCATCTCGTGCACCGCCGGGGTCGTCGCCGCGAACCGGAACGAACCAGTATCCGTGGTCAGGGCCACGTAGAGGCACTCGGCGATGGCCCGATCCACCACGACCCCGAGCCTGGCCAGCAACTGCTCGGCCACCACCGACGTCGCCGCAGCGCCCGGGTCGACCAGGTTGACGGTGCCGAACCCCGGATTGGAGGCGTGGTGGTCCAGCACCAGCGCCGCACCCGCCGACGACAGCCGCCCGGCCAACTCGCCGAGGCGCGACTCGCTCGCCGCGTCGAAGCAGATCACCAGATCAGGTGCGACGTCCGCGGCGTCCGCCGGGACCAGCAACTCGAGGCCGGGCAGCCCGTGGAACGGCTCCGGCACCTCCGGCGGCCCAGGGAAGGTCGCCTGCACCTCGCGTACGCCGAGCTGCCGCAGACCCAGACCGAAGCCGAGCATGCTGCCCAGCGCGTCGCCGTCCGGGTTGACGTGACAGATCAGCAGCACCCGGCCGTTCGGCGGGACAGCCCGCAGCAGCGCCTCGGCCGCGGCCCAGTCCAACTCGGCGGGAGCGACCCCGGCCGCCCCGGCGAGCGGGACGCTGGCGGTGCTCGTCACCGCGTTTCCCCACCCCGCGGGGTCTCCTTGACGTCGGTGGCCTCATCGGCCTCGTCCGTCTCGTCGTCCTCGTCCGTCTCGTCGTCGACCCGGTACGGCTGGGCCTCGCCCGCGTACTTCGCCTGGGCGGCGAGCCGCTGCACCTCGGCGTCGGCGTTGCGGGCCGCGGCGAGCAGGTCGTCGATGTGCTTGACCTGGTCCTGAACGTCGTCGAGGACGAACGTGAGGGTCGGCGAGTGACGCAGCCCGAGCGCCTTGCCGACAGTGCTGCGCAGCAGCCCCTTGGCGCTCTCCAGAGCCGCCGCGGTGTCCGCCTGGGCCACCGAGTCACCGAGCACGGTGTAGAAGACCGTCGCGTCGCGCAGGTCAGCGGTAATCCGGGCATCGGTGATGGTGATCATCCCGAGCCGCGGGTCCTTGATCTGGCTCCGCACCACCGACGCGACCAGCTCACGCACCCGTTCCGCGTGCCGGCGTACCTTGGCCGGATCAGACATCTCGCCACCTCCACGGCGTCCTGCTCCCGGCCGACCCGGCGACCCGGGGGCCGCCGGCCGACCGGCCAACATCTCGAACACTACCTTCGCGGCCGCACCGGTCGCCCGGCACAGCCGGCACCGTGGTCAGTCGTCGTCCACGCCGTACAACCGGCGTCGAACCGACAACAGCTCGACCTCGGGACGGCCGGCCACCAAGCGCTCACAGGAGTCGAGCACCTCGCGGACGTGCGCCGTCTCGGCGGCCACCACGGCCACCGCAATCTGCGCTCGACCGTGCAGGTCGAGCGCACCCACCTCGGCGGCCGACACCTCGAAGCGGCGCAGCGCCGCCACGATCGGCCGTACATATGATCTCTTGGCTTTGAGCGACCGGGAGTCACCCGGCAGCAGCAGGTCGAAGACCGCGGTTCCGGTAAACATCGCTCCGGACGATACCGCCAACCCGCCCCGCATGATCAAGGGGTTTACGCCGTACGGCGTAAACCCCTTGATCAGCGTGTCACTGCCGGATCAGGCGCGAACCTTTTCCCGCATCTCGAAGGTCTCGATGACGTCGCCGACCTGGACGTTGTTGTAACCACCCAGGGTCAGACCACACTCGAAGCCCTCGCGAACCTCGGTGGCGTCGTCCTTGAACCGCTTCAACGAGCTGATCGTGAGGTTGTCCGCCACGACCGCCCCGTCTCGCAGCAGGCGCGCCTTGGCGTTGCGCCGAAGGACACCCGACCGGACGATGCAACCGGAGATGTTGCCGATCTTGGACGAGCGGAAGACGTCGCGGATCTCCGCGCTGCCCAGCTCGACCTCCTCGTACTCCGGCTTGAGCAGGCCCTTGAGCGCTGCCTCGATCTCCTCGATGGCCTGGTAGATGACGGTGTAGTACCGGATCTCCACGCCCTCGCGGTCGGCCATCTCACGGACCTTGTTGGAGGCCCGCACGTTGAAGCCGATGATCGTGACCGGCTCGGACGAGGCACTCGCGAGCATCACGTTGCTCTCGGTGATCGCGCCCACGCCACGGTCGAGGACCTTGAGCTGGACTTCCTCGGGGATGTCCAGGTTGAACAGCGCGTCCTCGAGAGCCTCCACCGAACCGGAGACATCGCCCTTGAGGATGAGGTTGAGCGAGGTCTTCTCGCCCTCCTTGAGCTGCTCCATGAGCGTCTCAAGGGTGGCCCGACCACGGGAGTTGGCGAAGGACGCCGCCCGCCGCCGTGCCTGCCGCTGCTCAGCGATCTGCCGCACCGTGCGGTCGTCCGCCGCGGCGAGGAACGTGTCGCCCGCGCCGGGAGGCGCGGTCAGACCCAGCACCATGACCGGACGCGCGGGCCCAGCCTCGGTGAGCTGGTTGCCGTTCTCGTCGAGCATGGCCCGAACCCGGCCGTGCGCCCCACCGGCGACGATCGAGTCGCCTGCCCGCAGGGTGCCCTTCTGCACCAGCACCGTCGCCACCGCACCGCGGCCCTTGTCCAGGTGCGCCTCGATGGCCACACCCTGGGCCGGCCCGTCGATCGGAGCGGTCAGCTCCAGCGACGCGTCGGCGGTCAGCAGGACAGCCTCGAGCAGCTCCTCGATGCCGATGCCCGGCTTGGCTGCCACGTTGACGAACATGGTCTCGCCGCCGTATTCCTCGGCGACCAGGCCGTACTCGGTCAGCTGCTGGCGGACCTTGTCCGGGTTGGCGTCCGGCTTGTCGACCTTGTTGACCGCGACCACGATCGGCACGTCGGCCGCCTTGGCGTGGTTCAACGCCTCGATCGTCTGCGGCATCACACCGTCGTCGGCCGCGACGACCAGGATCACGATGTCCGTGACCTGGGCACCACGAGCACGCATGGCGGTGAACGCCTCGTGACCCGGGGTGTCGATGAAGGTGACCGCCCGGTCCTCGCCCTCGTGCGGGACGTGGACCTGGTACGCACCGATGTGCTGGGTGATGCCACCCGCCTCACCGGCTACGACGTTCGCCTTGCGGATCGCGTCGAGCAGCTTGGTCTTACCGTGGTCGACGTGACCCATGACGGTCACCACCGGCGCACGGCTGACCAGACGCTCCTCGGCCACCTCCGCGTCGAGGTCGATGTTGAACTGCGCGAGCAGCTCGCGGTCCTCGTCCTCCGGGCTGACGATCTGGATGTCGAAGCCCAGGTGCTCACCCAGCAGGTGCAGGGTGTCGTCAGAACAGGACTGGGTCGCGGTGACCATCTCGCCCAGGTTGAACATCTCCTGGACCAGCGAACCCGGGTTGGCGTTGATCTTGTCCGCGAAGTCGGACAGCGAGGCGCCACGGGAGAGCCTGACGATCTGACCCTGACCCCGGGGAGCACCCGAGCTCATGGTCGGAGCCGACAGGTTGTCGAACTCCTGTCTGCGCTGCTTCTTGGACTTGCGACCGCGCGTCGGCCGGCCACCCGGACGCCCGAAGGCACCCGCAGCGCCGCCGCCACGGCCACGACCACCCGCACCCGGGCGACCGCCACCACCGGACGGAGCACCCGGACGGAAACCGCCACCGGGAGCACCGCCACCGCCGCCGGGACCGCCACGGTAGCCACCGCCACCGCCGGCACCCGCGCCGCCACCAGGGCCGCCTCGGTAACCGCCACCGCCACCGGCGCCACCGCCGGGACCGCCACGGAAGCCACCGCCGCCGCCACCGCCACCGGGACGACCAGCGCCACCGCCACCGGGGCGACCAGCGCCACCGGGACCAGGGCGACCGGCAGCCGGACGCTGACTCGGCATGGACGCCGGGCTGGGCCGCGGCGGCATCGAGTTCGGGCTCGGCCGCGGCGGCATGCCCGCCGGGCTGTTGGGACGGGGGCCACCCGCACCCGCGGCCGGGGGCCGCTGCTGCTGGCCACCCTGGATGCCGAACGGGTTGTTACCGGCGCCACGCGCCGGCGGGCGACCACCAGGTCGGGCACCCGGACCCGGAGCCGGCGTGCTCGGACGAGCTGCCGGTGAACCGGGACGAGGGGGCATTGCAGCGGGACCCGGCCGAGGGCCGGGGCGGTTGCCGCCGTCTGCCGGGGGCTCCCGGCGTACGGGGTTGTCCCGCTGCTGCTGGCGGGCGGCCTGCGCGGCCTTGACCGCGGCCTCCTGCTCAGCCTTCAGCGCGGCGGCACGCGCCTCCGCGGCCGCCACCTCGATGTCGTGGGCACTCGCCGGCTTGGCGACCGGAGCCGCGGGCTGCGGTGCACCAGGCACCGGACCCTTCGGCTTCGGGCCGGGAGCCGGCGCGGTCGGCCGCCGGGGCGGCATCGGCTTGGCCGAAACCCGGGGCGCGCCCGGGGTCGGGGCCGTCGTCGGGGTCGGGGTCGGGGTCGAAGCCGGCGTCGACGCGGGCGCCGACGGGGCGGCGGCCGGTGCCGGAGCACCGGCGGACGCGACGAATGCGTTACGCAGTCGCCGGGCGACGGGCGCCTCGACGGTGCTCGACGCGGACTTCACGAACTCGCCCATTTCCTTCAGCTTGGCGAGAACGGTCTTACTCTCGACCCCGAGCTCTTTTGCAAGCTCGTGTACGCGGGCCTTGCCTGCCACTGCACTCCTCACTCCGAGGTCGTGCGGGCAGCACCCGCAGCGACCTCACTCGTGCACTTGAAGCCTGGTCATTTCAGGGACTTCATCGTGTGCTCATGTCGGTCGTCCTACCCTGCTAGCGACCCTCGCCCGGTCGGGCTGACCGGACGTAGTGGTTGGCGCATCGACGTGCTCCGCCAGCACACCGTGGTCAAGGACCTCGGTGATGCGCAACGCACGCCCGAAGGCGCGGCGCCGCACCGCCAGCGCGAAGCAGGCCGGATCCGGGTGCATGTTCGCTCCCCGACCCGGCAGCCTGCGAAGCGGATCAGGCCGGAGACTGTAACCAGCCTCGTCCCTGACCGCGACTATCCGCAGCAATTCGCTGGCCGGCGCACGTTGCCGGCAACCCACACAGGTGCGCTCCGGCAGCGCGCGTCGTACCACTGGAGGAAGTCTACCCCTAGCTGCCCGAGATCGCTCCGCCCGGCTCCCGCACGTGATCAGCCGACCCTCGCGCGGCCGGGGCGGTCTGCTCCGCATCCGAGCGAATGTCGATCCGCCAACCGGTCAAGCGGGCAGCGAGTCGGGCATTCTGCCCCTCCCGACCGATGGCGAGCGAGAGCTGGAAGTCGGGGACGGTCACCCGGGCGGCCCGGTTGGCCAGGTCGACCACCTCGACCCGCAACGCCTTGGCAGGTGACAACGCGTTGCCGACGAAGGTGGCCGGGTCGTCCGACCAGTCGATGATGTCGATCTTTTCGCCGTGCAGTTCGCTCATCACGGCGCGCACCCGCTGGCCCATCGGGCCGATGCAGGCGCCCTTGGGATTCACACCGGGGGTGGTGGAGCGTACGGCGATCTTCGTACGGTGACCTGCCTCACGGGCGATCGCGCCGATCTCCACAGTGCCGTCGGCGATCTCCGGCACCTCCAGCGCGAACAGCTTCTTGACCAGCGCCGGGTGCGACCGGGACAGGGTGATCTGCGGCCCGCGCATGCCCTTGGCCACGTGCACCACGACGCAGCGGACCCGTTCACCGTGGGCGTACCGCTCACCGGGCACCTGCTCGGACTGCGGCAGCACACCCTCCAGCTTGCCCAGGTCGACGCTGACGATGCCCTTCTCGGTGCGCGTCTCGTGCGCCTGCACCACGCCGGTGACCAGGTCACCCTCGCGGCCCACGTACTCGCCGAAGTGCACCTCGTCGGTGGCCTCCCGCAGACGCTGGAGGATCACCTGCTTGGCGGTCATGGCCGCGATGCGGCCGAAGTCGTGCGGGGTGTCGTCCCACTCCCGCACCAGGCTGCCGTCGGCGTCCATCTCCTGCGCGTACACCAGGGCGGCGCCGGACTTACGGTCGATCTCCACCCGGGCGTGCGACTCGGCGCCGTCGGTGTGCCGGTAGGCGGTCAGCAACGCGGTCTCGATCGCCGCGAGAATCGTGTCGAACGGGATCTCCCGCTCGCGCTCGAGTGCGCGCAGCGCCGCGAGGTCGATGTTCACCTCTCCTCGTCCTCCACATCATCTTCGTCGTCGATGTCGTCTGAATCGTCGATCTCGTCTGAATCGTCCGCGTCGTCGAACTCCTCGTCCGGCTCACCGAGTTCGGCGAGCCGGGTGAACTCGACCTGCACGCGGCCCGGGCCCAGCTGGGCGTACGCCCAGGAGGTGCGGCCGTCCTCGGTCTCCAGCTGCACGCCCTCGTCGTCGGCCGCGATCACCCGACCGGTCAGCTGGCGGTCGCCGGTGGGCTGCTCGCCGCGCTGTTCGGGCAGCGCGGCCGCGCCCCGGACGGTGACCTTGACCAGCCGGCTCACGTTGCGCCGCCAGTGCCGGGGCAGGGTCAGTGGCCGGTCGACGCCCGGCGAGCTGACCTCCAGCTGGTATTCCCCGGCGACGATGTCGCCGCCGGCTTCCTCTGCGGCGTCCAGCGCGGCCGAGACCGCCCGGGAGACGTCCGCGACGGCGTCCAGGTCGATCCCGCCGTCGGCGTCCACCATCACCCGCACCACGTGCCGGCGACCGGCCCGGGAGACCGTCAGGTCCTCCAGGTCGTAGCCGGCGTCGTTGACGACCGGCTCGATCACAGCTCGTAGTCGGGCACGTCGCCCGGCGAGATCACCACCGCGGGGACCCGCGGCATCACGGGGTCGACCTGTCGGCCTGGTGGCACGGCCACGCTGCGTCATCTCCGCACCCTTTCCCTGGTCGACGGTGATCGGCCGTCCCGCCATGCCGGCACGCCACCGGAGCGGACACGCCGGTGGCTGCGCAGAGCGTAACGCGCCTGCCCGGCAGCGGACCGGGCGGCGCACCGACGCCGGTCGCCCCTGGACCGACGCCGATGGTGTTGACTTGCCCGGTGGGGATCGGCAGAACGACACAGCGCGACCAGGCATCCGGACATTCCCGGCGAAAGTTGCTGCGCGGCGGGGCGCTGCTGGTGCTCGGCGGCGTCGCTGCGCCGCTGACCGGCTGTGATCTTTTCGACCGTGACGACCAGCCGGCGCCACCACCGGACCCGCTGCGCCCGATGGTGGACGAGTCACTGGCGCTGGCCGAGGCATACCGGAGTGCGGCCACCGCTCATCCCGACCTGGCCGACCGGCTCGGTCCGATCGCCGAGGCGCACACCGCACACGCCACCGAACTGGCCCGGGTGATCGGTGTCGCCCTGCCGTCGGCGGCGGCCACCGCCCCCACCACCGCCCCGGCGGCCGAGCCGGCCGGAGCGCTCGCCGCACTGCGCGCCCTGGAGAAGACCGCCCAGCAGTCCGCCACCCAGGCCTGCGCCGCAGCGCCAGCGGAACGGGCCGCGCTGCTCGGGTCGATCGTCGCCGCCCGAGCCACCCACCAGGAGGCACTGAAGTGAGGCAGCCGTCCTCCGGCGAGGCCCTCGCCTCCGCCCTGTCCGCCGAGTACGCGGCCATCTACGCCTACGGGCGGATCGGCGTCCGGCTCACCGGCGCCGCCCGGGAGGCGGCGCACCAGGCGGAGGCCGCGCATCGACGCCGACGCGACACCCTCGTGGTGCAGCTCACCACCGCCGGCGGCGTCGTGCCTCCGGACCGCGCCGGGTACGCGCTGCCGTTCCCGGTCACCGACCGGGCGAGCGCCCTGCGGCTCGCCGCCGAGGTCGAGGAACGCACGGCAGCGCACTGGCGGGCGGCTCTGGCGTCCACCACCGGCGCCGACCGGGACCAGGCGTTGGCGGCCCTGGTCGAGTACGCCGTGCGCGCCACCCGGTGGCGTAAGACGGCCGGGTCGACCCCGCTGACTGTCCCGTTTCCCGGACGTCCGGCCTGAGCGGGTCCACTCCGGTTGCGGTGCGCATACCAGGTATGCATACTCCGTTGCCATGTCCATCCGTCACGGGTTGCTCGCCCTGCTCGAACGCGGCCAGATGTACGGCTACCAGCTGCGCGCCGCGTTCGAGGAGTCGACCGGCTCGACCTGGCCGCTGAACATCGGGCAGGTCTACACCACGCTGTCCCGGCTGGAGCGCGACGGTCTGGTGCGCCCGCTGCCGGAGAGCGAGGCTGGGCAGCGCCCGTACGAGATCACCGACGCCGGCCGGGCGGACCTGGCGTTGTGGTTCGCGACCCCGGTCAGCCGAACCGACCGGCCCCGCGACGAGCTGGCGATCAAGCTGGCGTTGGCGCTGACCACCCCCGGTGTCGACGTCCGCTCCGTGGTGCAGGCCCAGCGCAGCGCGACCATGCGGGCCCTGCAGGAGTTGACCCGGTTGAAGTACGGCAGCAACCGACCGGAGGACCTCCCCTGGCGCCTCGTGCTGGACTCGATGGTGTTCCAGGCCGAGGCCGAGGTGCGCTGGCTGGACCACTGCGAGACGAGCCTGGTCCGGCACCAGCCCAGTGATCAGGCACCCGCACCTCCCCGACCGGGTGACGCCGAGGCACGTGCCGCTGCCAGATGGGCCGGCGAGGAGGCGCGACGGTGAGCGGATCGGACGACGCGGTGCTGGAACTCCGCGCCGTCCACCGCACCCACGGCGCCGGACCGGCGGCGGTGCACGCGCTGCGCGGCGTCAGCCTGGCCGTCCGGCCCGGTGAGCTGGTCGCCGTGATGGGGCCGTCCGGCTCCGGCAAGTCGACGTTGCTGGCCCTCGCCGGAGGGCTGGACCGCCCGACCGGCGGCGAGGTCCGGGTCGAGGGGCAACCGCTGGGGGCACTGGACCGGCGCGGGCTCGCCCAACTGCGTCGCCGCCGGATCGGTTACATCTTCCAGCAGCTCAACCTGCTCGGCAGCCTGAGCGCACTGGAGAACGTGGCGCTCCCGCTGGAACTCGACGGCACCAGCGGACGCCGGGCCCGGGCGCTGGCCATGGCGGCGCTCACCGAGGTGGGTCTGCCCGCACTGGGTGACCGCTTCCCCGACCAGCTCTCCGGCGGCCAGCAGCAGCGGGTGGCCATCGCCCGTGCCCTGGTGGGAGAACGCCGACTGGTGCTCGCCGACGAGCCCACCGGGGCACTGGACTCGCAGACCGGTGAGGCGGTCCTCCACCTGCTGCGCCGCCGGATCGACGCGGGCGCCGCCGGGGTGCTGGTCACCCACGAGGCGCGACATGCCGGCTGGGCCGACCGGGTGGTGTTCCTCCGCGACGGTGTGCTGGTCGACACCACGGCACCGTTGGGCAGCGTGGAGCAACTGCTGTCCGGCAGCGACCGGTGACCATCCGCCGGACCAGGCAGGCCCCTGGCCGGGTGGACGCCCCCACGGCGGAGCCGGTCGAGCCACCCGCTCTCGTCGGCCGGCGGCGGATCGCCGAGCTGACCGGCTCCTGGCGGGCGGCGCTGCGCATCGCCCGGCGGGAGTCCCGTCGGGCCCGACGACGGACCGCCCTGGTGCTCGCGATGATCGCCCTGCCGGTGGCGGCGCTGGCCTTCCTGGCGGCGAGCTACGACATGGCCGAGCTGACTCCGCAGGAACGCGTCGACCGCCGGCTCGGCGTGGCCGACGCGGAGCTGCGCTGGATCGCCGACAACCCGGTGGGACAGGACGATCGGGGTGAGGGCTGGTTCACGCGGGACGACACGTACCTGCCCCCCGCAAAGGCGACCGCGGCCCAGTTGACCGCGCTGCTCGGGCCCGGAAGCCGGGTCACCGAGATACGCACGTACATCACCCTGACGCTGCGTGGCCCACACCGCGACGAGGAGGTGACCGGGCGGGCGCTGGACCTCGACGACCCGTTGGCCCGCGCGCTGGTGCAGTTCCGGGCCGGCCGGGCGCCGCAGCAGCCCGGCGAGGTCGCGGTCAGCCCGGCGGCGCTGCGTCGCCTGGACCTCCACCTCGGCCGTGCCGTCGCCGTGGCCGACGGAAGCAGGGCGTACACCGTGGTCGGGGTGGTCGAGTTCCCCGACGATCTCGGCCCGTTGGTGGCGTTGCACCCGGGAGCCGCGCCGCCGACCGGTCCCGAGACGGACAGCGTGTGGCTGGCGGACATACCCGGAGCCGTCGACGCCGCCCTGGTGTCCCGGCTCAACGACCGGGGGGTGGTGGTCACCCCACGTCCCCCGACCCAACCGGACCGGTCGTGGCTCGGCTCGATCAACCTGGGCGACACCAACGACCTCAGCACCGGCGTGCTGATCGCCGGCCTCGGGCTGCTGGAGGTCGTACTCCTGGTCGGGCCGGCGTTCGCCGTCGGCGTCCGTCGCCGTCGGCGGGATCTGGCGCTGGTCGCGGTGGCCGGCGGGGACGCCGCCCAGCTCCGCCGGGTCGTGCTGGCCGACGGAGTGGTGCTGGGTGTGCTGGGCGCCGCCGCCGGCCTGCTCGTCGGTGTCCTCGCGGCGTTCGCCGCTCGTCCCCTGGTGGAGCAGTACGTGTTCGGCGCGCGCTTCGGCGGGTACCGCTGCTGGCCCGCGGCGCTGGTGCTGCTCGGTGGGGTCGCGGTCCTGGCCGGGGTGCTCGCCGCGCTGGCACCGGCCTGGTCGGCCGCCCGGCAGGACGTCAGCGCCGGCCTGACCGGTCGGCGTACCCCACCGGTGTCCCAGGCCCGCTGGCTGGCCCTCGGCCTGGGACTGGTGGCCGGCGGGGCCGGGCTGGCGGCGTTCGGGGCCGCCCGGACCTCACCGGCGGTGATCCTCACCGGCCTGATCCTCGGCGAACTGGGCCTGGTCTGCTGCACGCCCACGCTGATCGGGGCGCTCGCCCGCCTCGGTCGGGTGTTGCCACTGGCCCCGCGGATCGCGTTGCGCGACGCGAGCCGCAACCGGGCCGCCGCGGCGCCGGCCATCTGTGCAGTGATGGCCGCCGTCGCCAGCAGCGTCGCTCTCGGCGCGTACCTCGCCAGTGACGGTGAGCGCGACGCGCGCGCCTACCAGGCGGCGCTGCCGGTCGGCCACGTGCGGGTCGACCCGATCGAGTCGACCCGGCAGCCCACGCTGACCCAGGTCGCCGCCGCGGCCCGGGAACAGTTGGGCACCGGCGCTGTCGCCCCGCTGCACAGCCTGGGCTGCGGGCCGGCGAGCACCGGCTACTGCGAGGTCACGCCCGTGCTCCCGGTGGAACAGGCCTGCCCCTGGCAGCCCCGGGTCGGCCTTCCCGAGTCCGACCGCCGGCAGGCCCGCGCCGACCCCCGCTGTCGCATCCGTGAAATGGACTACTTCGGCGGGTACGTGCAGACCGGGGTGGACGACGGGACCGCTCTGCCACTGCTCACCGGCGCGGACCCGGCGACGACCGCCGCCGCCGCGGCGGTGCTGCGCGCCGGTGGCGTGGTGGTGACCGACCCGCGCTACCTGCACGACGGCCTGGTGACCGTACGCGTCAACGAGGTGGAGGCCGGACCGGACCCGCCGACCGGTGTCCGCGACCTCCCGGGGTACGCGCTGCCCCGGGCGGTCGGCCCGCCCCGCCTGCTGCTGTCCGGGACCGCGGCCAGACAACTCGGCCTGAGCTGGTCCCCGGCCGGCTGGGTGATCGGCACCACCACTCCGCCCGACGAGGACCATCGGAAGCGCTTCACCGCCGCCCTGCGGTCCTCCGGGACGGTCTCGCTGAGCGTGGAGTACGGCGGTGCACCCCGCGACGTGTCACCGCTGCTGCTGCTCCTCGCGGCGGCGGCCGGTGTGATCACGGTGGGGGCGGCGGGGATCGCCACCGCGCTCGCCGCTGCCGAGGGGCGCGCCGAGATGACCACCCTCGCGGCCGTCGGCGCGGCACCCGCGTTACGCCGGCTGCTGGCGATCTGCCAGGCCGGGGTCATCGCTGGGCTCGGTTCGGTGCTCGGCATCGTGGCCGGGCTCGGCACCGCCGCGATCGTGCTGTTCTCGGTCAACCGGCAGTACGCGGACGACTGGCCGTTCGCCGACCCGTACCCGATCCTGGTGCCGTGGCCGGCGCTCGGGGTCCTGGTGCTGGTGCCGGTGGTGGCGATGCTCGGGGCCGGGCTGTTCACCCGCGCCCGGCTGCCGATCGAGCGGCAGATGGACTGACCGCCGCCCAGTGGCCGGCCGGTCGGCGATCCGGGCGCGTACGGGGGGTGCCGCCGGAGCCCCGCAGCGGGCAGACTGATTCGCGTGTCAGTGCTGGGAACTCTCACCCGTCGAGTCGGTCATCATCGCTGGTTCGGTGCCGCCGCACGCCTGCTGGTGCCCGCCGACCGGGTGGTCGGTCGGCTCACCCGGGGCCGGGTGGTGGCACTCGGCCTGATCCCCTCCCTGGTCATCACCACGACCGGCCGCCGCTCCGGAAAGCCACGCAGCAACCCGCTGCTCTACGTGCCCGACGGCGACGCGTACGTGGTGATCGGTTCCAACTGGGGGCAGACGCAGCAGCCCGGCTGGGCGATGAACCTGCTCGCCAGTCCGACCGCCGAGGTGGACGTGAAGGGCCTGCGGGTCCCGGTGCGGGCCGACCTGGCGTCCGGAGCCGAACGCGACAGGCTGTGGCAACTGCTGGTCACCGAGTGGCCCGCGTACCGCAGCTACGTGCAGCGGGCCGGCGGCCGGGAGATCCGCATCTTCCGGCTGGTGCCGACCGGGCGCGGCGCACCGGCCGGCCCGCCGCCGGCTGGCTAGGCTGACGCTCGGTAGCCGAGGCGAGGTGGTCCCGTGAGCGCGAGGAGTGAGCCGGGCTTGCGAGCCCCGCAGTCGCGAACAGAGGCGACCCCGTGAGCGCGAGGAGTGAGCCGGCTGGCGGCCGGGACCTCGATGATCGACGGTGGACGGTCGCGGAGCGGGTCGCCGAGGCGGTCCGACGGCGGTTTCCGGCGGACGTGCTCGCGGTCGCGGTGCACGGGCCCCTGGCGCACGGCGACGACGACGGCGGTGGTGATCGCGAGGCGGGGATGCTGGTGGTCACCTACCGGTCCGGCGCGGGTCCACCGCCCGCGACCCGGCGGGTGGACGGGGTGCTGGTCGACCTGACCGTGGCCGCTGCCGAGGACTACCTGGCGCAGGCCCGGGTGCTCTCCCCACTGTGGCCGTTGACCGCCGACCGGTACGTCACCACGCAGGCGTTGCACGACCCGACGGGCTGGTTGCGGACGCTGCGCGACGAGCACCTCGGCCGGTTGGCGAGGGCCCGGCCGGCGGAGTTCAGCACCGCGGCGCGGCAGGCCTGGTACAGGGGCAGCGCGGCGCACGCCCGGGCGGCCCGCCTGGCCGAGTGGTACGAGACCGACCAGGCCCTGCTGATGCTGGGTGAGGCCCGGTTGGCGGCGGCCACGGTGACCGGTCTGCTGAGTCGCACCTACTTCCGTGATCCCGGGGACGCGGTTCGACGCACCGGGTTGGCCGGCGCGGACATGACCGAGGTGGGTGTGGTGCTGGCCCGGCAGGCCGAGGAGCTGGCCGCCCGTGGTCGTGGGGTGGACGGCACCATCGACGAGCTGCTCACCGGTTGACCGGTGTCACAGCCCGCCCTGCACGCCGATCAGCGAGCCGATGAGGTAGGTGGCGCCGGCTGCGGCGGCACCCAGCAGCAGTTGGCGCAGGCCGCTGGTCCACCAGGGCCTGTTGGTGAAGCGGGCCACCACCGCGCCCGCGACGAACAGCCCGAGCCCGCCGACGGCCAGTGCGAGCCACAGCTCGGTGGCGCCGAACAGGTAGGTCAGTAGCGGGACCAGTGCGCCCAACGAGAAGAACAGGAACGACGAGATCGCCGCGGCCCACGGGCTGGGCTGGTCGTCGGGGTCGACGCCCAGCTCCTCGCGGACGTGCACCCGCAGCGCCTCCTCCGGGTCGCGCCGCACGGCTTCGGCGACCTGGGTGGCGAGATCACGGGGAAGGCCGCGGGCCACCCACGCGTCGGCGAGCTCCCGGGCCTCGGCCTCGGGGTGCCGTTCCAGCTCCCGCCGCTCCTTGGCGACCTCGGCAGCGACCTGCTCGTTGGCGGAGCGCACGCTGGTGTACTCGCCGAGGCCCATCGAGATCGCACCGGCGACCAGGCCGGCGGAGCCGGTGAGCACGATGCTGTGCGACGAAACCCCGCCGCCGCCGACGCCGGCGATCAGGGCGATGTTGGTGACCAGGCCGTCCATCGCGCCGAAGACGGCAGGGCGCAACCAACCGCCGGAGACGTCCGCGTGGTGCGCCTCGCGCAGGGCTGCCGGGGCGTCGGTCACGGCGCCTGCCCTTCGTTCGCGACTGCGGGACTTCGCTTCGCTGCGTTCCTCGCGCTCACGGCAGGGTCAGGATCTCGTGACCGCTGTCGGTCACCACGATGGTGTGCTCGAACTGGGCCGTCCACCTGCGGTCCTTGGTGACCACGGTCCACCCGTCGTCCCACATGTCGTACTGGTAGGTGCCGAGCGTGATCATCGGCTCGATGGTGAACGTCATTCCCGGTTCCATGATGTCCGTGGGGCGCGGGCTGTCGTAGTGCGGAACGTAGAGCCCGCTGTGGAAGGACTCGCCGATGCCGTGGCCGGTGAAGTCGCGGACGACGCCGTAGCCGAACCGCTTGGCGTACGACTCGATGACCCGGCCCACCACGTTGATCTGGCGGCCCGGGGCGACGGCGCGGATGCCGCGCATCATCGCTTCGTGGGTGCGCTCGACCAGCAGTCGGGCTTCCTCGCTGACCTCACCGACGCAGAAGGTGGCGTCGGTGTCGCCGTGCACCCCACCGATGTACGCGGTCACGTCGACGTTGATGATGTCGCCGTCCTGCAGGACTGTGGAGTCGGGGATGCCGTGGCAGATGACCTCGTTGAGGCTGGTGCAGCAGGACTTCGGGAAGCCCTTGTAACCCAGCGTCGACGGGTACGCGCCGTGGTCGCAGAGGAACTCGTGCACCACCTTGTCGATCTCGTCGGTGGTCACGCCCGGCTTGCAGTGCTCGCCCGCGAGCTGGGTCGCCTGGGCGGCGAGCCGGCTGGCGATTCGCATCTTCTCGATGGTCTCCGGCGTCTGCACGTGCGAGCCGCGCCACTCCTGCGGGCGCTTCTTGCCCACGTACTCCGGTCGGGTGATCTGGGATGGCACCGGTCGCAGCGGGGAGAGCGTGCCTGGTGTCAGCGGCGGGCGAACGGTCATGCGACAAGCCTATCGCCGGGGCGGCTGGTGACCCGCGCCACGGCCGCCCGGGAGTGGTTGTTGCCCAGCCTGGTCGGCTGTGCCATGGTGTCAGCGTGGATCAAGGTGGAGCACCGCCAGTCTTCTCCGCCAGCGCGGAGATCGATGGTGACCACCTCCACGTGGTGGTGGCTGGTGAGGTCGACATGGCCACTGCCGACACCATGCTCCAGACCGCGCTGCGCGAACCCGCCGGGCAGATCACCCTGGACCTGAGCGCTGTCACCTTCTTCGACTCGGCCGCCATCCATGCTCTGGTCCGGCTCGCCCAGCAGTTTCCGGGCGCGCTCACCGTCCTGCCGTCCCGGCAGGTCCGCCGGGTGCTGGAGATCTCCGGCCTGGGTGAGCAGACCTGGCTCGACCCGGCCTGAGAGACGCCGCCGGGCGCACCGTCAGTCCCGCAGCTGCCGGCGCAGCGTCACCTCGGTGCCCTCATCGGTACGCCGCACCGTGAGGTCGCCCAGCGCCCTGATCAGGGACAGGCCGCGCCCCCGGAAACCGGAGTCGGTCGACTCGCGCCACTGCCCGCTGTCGCGCACGGTGGCCGTCACCGTCCGGTCCTCGATGGCCACCTCCACGCTGATCATGGCCTCGGCGGGGTGGATCGGGTGCTCGATGGCGTTGGCGGCGGCCTCGGAGACCGCGACGGTCAGGTCGAACACGTCCGTCTCGTTGACGGCGTGCGCGACCAGGAAGTCCTCCAGACGCTTACGCAGCACACTCAGCCGGGTCGGGTCCGCCGGCAGTCGCAACGCGAAACGGTTCAGCTCCACCGCCTCCAGTGCGAGGACGGCCACGTCGTCGCGGCGCGGCCGACCGGCGACCCGCTTCACCACCGCGTCGATCAGGTCCGCCATGTGCTCGCTGGGGGCCGCCGCGTCGACGCGCAGCTGGGCCAGCGCGGCGTCGATGTCGATCTGGCGGTCCTCGATCAGCCCGTCGGTGTAGAGCAGCAGCCGGCTGCCGGGAGCCAACTCCCCGTCGACCGCCTCGTACGTCGCGCCGGGGAGGGCGCCGACCGGTGGACCGAGCGCCCGGTCGTGCAGGAACGTCACGTCGCCTCCCGTGATCCGCAGCGGCGATGGGTGGCCGGCGCTCGCGTATCGCAGACGGCCGGTGCGCGGGTTGAACAGCAGACAGACCACCGTGGCGAAGGATCGGCGTTCGGTGGACACGACCAGTCGGTTGAGGCGGGTCAGCGACTCCCCCGGGTCGTAGCCCTCCAACAGGTACGCCCGCAGCGCGTTGCGTAGTTGTCCCATGGCCGCAGCGGCCTGGACACCCTTGCCCACCACGTCGCCGATGACCAGCACCAGTTCGTCCTCTTCGAGGGCGATCGCGTCGTACCAGTCGCCGCCGACCTCGACGTCGGCGCTGCCGGGCAGGTAACGGCTGGCCACGACCGCTCCCGGCAGTCGAGGCAGCGACCGGGGCAGCAGGCTGTGCTGCAACGTGCTGGCGATGCGGTGCTCGGCCTCGTAGAGCTGGGCGTTTTCCAGCCGCACCCCGACCAGGCGGGCCAGCTGGGTCAACGCGGCCTCGTCGGCCTGCGTGTCGTCAGCGGCCGGCCCCCAGACCCGCAGCTCGCCGAGGGGCTTGCTGGTGGTGCCGGTCAGCTCGGCCACGAAGGACGGGTCGGTGGCGGTGGCGCCGCCGGTGTCCGCCTCGCCACGGGCGCCGGTCGCGGTGACCACCACCCGGGCGGCCTCGGCGAGGCTGAGCGCGTGCCCGGCGGCCACCTGGAGCACGTCGCCGGTCGAGCGGGCGGTGTTGACATCCACCGCCGCGTCGGCCAGGGCCCGGAGCCGACGGATGATCTGGCCACGGAGCTGACCCAGCTCGACGTTGGCCCGGACCCGGGCGATCAACTCCTGGCCGGTGAACGGCTTGGTGAGGTAGTCGTCGGCACCGACGGACAGACCGGCGACGGCCTCCGCGGAGCCGGCCCGGGCGGAGAGCAGCACGATCGGCACATGACGGGTACGCGGGTCCGCGCGCAGCGCGCTCACCAGCCCGAACCCGTCCAGCCGGGGCATCATCACGTCGGTGAGCACCAGGTCGAACCCGCCCTCGCGGGCCAGCTGCAGGCCGGCCAGCCCGTCGCTCGCGGTGACCACCTCCCAGGTGGGCGAGAGCAGCCGGGTGACGTGCTCGCGCAGGTCCACATTGTCGTCGACGACCAGGATCCGACCGGCCGGAGCGGCCGCCGTCGGTCGGCTGTCGAACTCGGCTGCCGGCTCGACGCCGGTCCACAGCGCGGTCTCCGCCACATAGAGCCGGGCCTGCTCGGGCTCACCCGCGGGCAGCGGGCGGAACGCCGCCACATGGTCCGCGGGCAGGTGGGCCGACCCGAACGGCACGGTCACCGTGAAGGTGCTGCCCCGGTCGACCTCGCTGGTCAGCCCGACCTCACCGCCGTGCATCTCGACCAGCTCCCGGACCAGTGCCAGACCGATCCCGGTGCCCTCATGGGTGCGTGCACGCACCCCCGGCACCCGGTGGAACCGCTCGAAGACGTGCGGCAACTCTTCCGGCACGATGCCGATGCCGCTGTCTGTCACGTCCAGCCGGGCCATGTCGTCCACGGCCCGGACCCGCACCCGGATCTCGCCGTCGAAGGTGAACTTGACGGCGTTGGACACCAGGTTGAGGACGATCTTCTCCCACATGTCCCGGTCGACGAAGACCGGTGCGGGCAGCGGCGGGCAGTCCACCACCAGCCGCAGTCCGGCCCGCTCGGTGGCCGAGCGGAAGGTGCTGGCCAGCCGGGCGGTGTAGCCGGCGAGGTCGGTGGGCTGATAGCGGGCGGCGAGCCGGCCGGACTCCAGTCGGGAGAAGTCCAGCACGGTGTTGACCAGCTTGAGCAGGCGCAGCGCGTTGCGGTGCATCATGGTGAGCCGCTCGGTGTCGGCGGCGGGCAGCGCCGGGTCGGCCAGCATGTCCTCCAGCGGGCCGAGCACGAGGGTCAGCGGGGTACGGAACTCGTGGCTGACGTTGGCGAAGAAGTTGGTCTTCGCCCGATCCAACGCCGCCAGCTCGGCGGCGCGAGCGCGTTCCTGCTCGTACGCCCGTTGAATGCCCGCCGCCCGAGAGATCTGGGCGGCGACCAGGTCGAGGAAGTCGCGGTAGTCGTCGTTGAGCGGCAGCTGGCGGGCCACGCCGACGACCAGCGCGCCGACCGTCTGGTTGGTCGCCGTGAGCGGCAGCACGAGGGCCTCACCGGCGGCGTCGGCCGGCGGTGCATCGAGCAGCTCTGTCACCTCGACCGTGGCGGGCGCGCCATCGGCGATCACCCGGGTGAGCAGCTGAGACGTGACGTCGACGGCCGGCGGGGCGGTGCCGGTGGCGCCAGACAGGGCGAGCTGGCCGCTGTCGTCGGCCAGGTAGATCAGGGCGAACGGCAGGTCCGCCCGGTGCCGGCCGAGCACCGTGGCGGCGGTCCGGCCGAGTTCGGCGGCGCTGCCGCTGTCGTTCAGCTCGGCACCCAGTTCGGCGAGCGCCCGCAGCCGACGCTCGCCGAGCACCCGCCCGGTGGTCTCGTTGACGATGCAGTAGACGCCACTGACCGAGCCGTCGTCGCCCAGGATCGGGTCGTACGAGACGTTGAAGTAGGTCTGCTCGACGAAGCCGTACCGGTCCAGCAGGAAGGGGTGATCCTCTCCGCGGTAGGAACGCCCGGTGCTCCGGACGCCGTCGAGCAGCGGGCCGAGCACCGCCCAGGTCTCCGCCCAGTGCTGGCGGGCCGGCTGGCCGATCACCTGCGGGTGCTTGGCACCGATGGTCGGCCGGTAGGCGTCGTTGTAGAAGGCGGACTGCTCGTCGCCCCAGAACATGACGATCTGCGCACTGGAGGCGAGCATCATGCCGACCGCGTTGGAGAGCGCCAACGGCCAGCGACCGGGCTCGCCGAGCGAACTGGTGGACCAGTCGAAGCTGCTCAGCCGCTCGCCCATCTCGCCACCGGACGCGAACGCCGCTGCCAGCATCGGGGGGATCTCGCGGCCGGACACGAAGGGATGCCCGACGTCCCCGCCCCCCTGAGCCGAGCTCATGCAGCCTCCCGCTCCGGCCGTACCCCTCGACCGTTGATCTTCACCCGCCGTGCCTCGACTTGTACCCAAGCGGACCAGCAACGTAACGCATCACGACCGGCGGACGCTGTTTACCTACGCCTGAGCGGTCGGGCACCGGACACTGCGGGCCCGAGGCGGCGTCGGACGGCGGTCGCAGAGGCGCCCCGACGCGTCAGAAGACAGGCAGCCCGTCGATGCTCGCCGCGTTCCTGGTGGCCCGGTAGACCACCAGGTCATCGGCCGTACGACGCGAGTGTGAGGTGAGCAACAGATCACGTTCGGCGCGGAAGTCCATCAATGGCACCGCGTAGCCGCAGGAGTCGCTGACCCGCTCCACCTCGACCGTGATCACCGCCCGGACGGCGTGCACGTCCGGCGGTGCGGGAAACTCGGCGAGCCGGTCGGCGAAGGCGTCCTCGGTCACGGCGACGCTGCTGCCCCGACCGTGCAACCGGACGATCTTCGGCGGCCCGTCGAAGGCACAGAACATCAGCGTGATCCGGCCGTTGTCCCGCAGGTGGGCGATGGTCTCTGCCCCGCTGCCGTGGTAATCGAGGTAGGCCACCCGGTGCGCCCCGAGGATCACGAACGTGCCCCGCATGCCCTTCGGCGAGACGTTGACGTGGCCCTCCGCGCCGGACGGAGCGGTGGCCACGAAGAAGACCGCCTGGGCCGCGATGAAGTCACGCAGTCGAGCGTCGATCTCCGGATAGACCTTGCCCATACGCTGATCCTCCCACCGGCGGCACGAGCGCGCGGGGGCGATGTCCGTCACACCCGCTGGCCAGAGGCCCCGACCAGTGCGGTGATCGGACGAGGGTCCGGCTCGTTCTCCGGGTGCCACTGCACCCCCAGCACGAACGGCCGGGCCGGGTCCTCCACCACCTCGACCACGCCGTCCTCCGCCCAACCCGTCACCGACAACCGGCCCGGGTCGGCGACCGCCTGATGGTGGTACGAGTTGACCCGGTCCACCCCGGCCAACACCGTCGCGGCCAGACTGCCCGGCGCGAACCGCACCGGATGGCTGCCATACACCCCGGGCGCCGGACGGTGTGCCTCGTGACCGACCACATCGGGCAGATGCTGGTGCAGTGTCCCGCCGTAGGCCACGGCGAGCAGTTGCATCCCCCGGCACACCCCCAACACCGGCAACTCGGCGGCGAGAGCGGCGGTCAGCAGGGTCAACTCACCGGCGTCCCGGTCCGGCCGGTCCTCGGTACGCGGGTCGGGCCGCTGGCCGTACCGCCCCGGACCCACGTCGGCACCACCAGCCAGCAGCAGCCCGTCGAGGACGGCCACCACCTCGCCGTCCACGTCGTCCGGGGGCAGCACCACCGCCCGGCCGCCCGCCGCCGTCACCGCCCGCACGTACGCCGCCGGCACCAGCACGGCCGGCACGCCCCTCCAGACCGCCCAGTCGGCCGGTTCGACGTACGCGCTGATCCCGATCAGCGGCCTCGCGCTCACAAGGCTGCCAAGGTTCGCGACTGCGGGGCTCGCAAGACCGGCTCACTCCTCGCGCTCACAGTGCCGGCCTCGTTCGCGACTGCGGGGCTCGCAAGACCGGCTCACTCCTCGCGCTCACAGTGCCGGCCTCGTTCGCGACTGCGGGGCTCGCAAGACCGGCTCACTCCTCGCGCTCACAGTGGGGTGACGTAGGCGCCCGTGATGCCGCCGTCGACCACGAACTGCGCGGCGGTCATGAACGAGGCGTCGTCGCTGGCCAGGAACGCCACCGCGGCGGCGATCTCCTCGGGTTGCCCGAAGCGGCCCATCGGTACGTGCACCAGCCGACGGGCGGCCCGCTCCGGGTCGGCGGCGAACAACTCCAGCAACAACGGGGTGGCCACCGGGCCGGGGCAGAGCGCGTTGACCCGGATGCCCTCGCGGGCGAACTGCACACCCAACTCCCGGGTCATCGCCAGCACGCCGCCCTTGCTCGCGGTGTACGCGATCTGCGACGTCGCCGCGCCCATCAGCGCCACGAACGAGGCCGTGTTGATGATCGACCCCTTGCCCTGGCGGCGCATGTGCGGAATCGCGTACTTGCAGCAGAGGTAGACGCTGGTGGTGTTGACCCGCAGCACCCGCTCCCACGCGTCGAGGCCGGTGTCCAGGATGGAGTCGTCGTCGGGCGGCGAGATGCCGGCGTTGTTGAACGCGATGTCCACCCGGCCGTGCCGGTCGACCACCCCGTCGAACAGGTCGCGTACCGCCGACTCGTCGGCGACGTCGGCGCGGACGAACTCGCCGCCGCACTCCTCGGCGGCCTTCTCGCCGGCCGCCACGTCGATGTCCACGCAGACCACCCGGGCCCCCTCGGCGGTGAACCGCCGGACGGTGGCCAACCCGATGCCGCTGCCCGCTCCGGTGACAACGGCCACCCGGTCCTGCAATCGACCCTGCACTGGCGTCACTCCTCTGTCGCGATGAACACGTTCTTGACGTCGGTGAAGGAGTGCAGCGCGTCCGGGCCCAGCTCACGGCCGAGCCCGGAACGCTTCATCCCGCCGAACGGGGTCCAGTAGCGCACCGAGGAGTGCGAGTTGACGCTCAGGTTTCCCGACTCGACGGCGCGGGCCAGGCGCAGGGCCCGACCCACGTCCCGGGTCCAGATCGAGCCGGAGAGCCCGTACTCGGTGTCGTTGGCGAGCCGGACCGCGTCGGCCTCGTCGTCGAACGGCAGCACCGAGACCACCGGGCCGAAGATCTCCTCCCGCCAGTGCCGGTCGGCTGGAGAGTCGGCCAGCAGCACTGTGGGGGCGTGCCAGAACCCGGGGCCGTCGGGGCAGGAGCCGGTGAAGGCGACAGTCGCCCCGGTCAGGTAGCCGGCGACCCGGTCGCGCTGGGCCGCGGAGATCAGCGGACCCATCTCGGCGGTGTCCCGGGACGGGTCCTCCACCCGCACCGCGCGTACCGCTGGTTCGAGCAGTGCCAGGAACCTGTCGTACACCGGGCGCTGGACCAGGATCCGCGACCGTGCGCAGCAGTCCTGGCCCGCGTTGTCGAAGACCGCGCCCGGCGCGGTCGCGGCGGCGCGCTCCAGGTCGGCGTCGGCGAACACGATGTTCGCGCTCTTGCCGCCCAGCTCCAGGGTGAGTCGCTTCACCTGGGCCGCGCAGCCGGCCATGATCCGGGTGCCGACCTCGGTGGAGCCGGTGAAGCAGATCTTGCGGACCGCCGGGTGGCTGACGAACCGCTCCCCCACCACCGCGCCCTCGCCCGGTACGACGATGAACACGTCGTCGGGCAGGCCTGCCTCGCGGGCCAGCTCGGCCAGCCGCAGCGCGGTCAGCGGGGTCAGCTCGGCGGGTTTGAGCACCACTGTGTTGCCGGCGGCGAGGGCCGGGACGAACCCCCAGGCCGCGATCGGCATCGGGAAGTTCCAGGGGACGATCACGCCGACCACGCCGAGCGGCTCGTGGAAGGTGACGTCCAGCCCGCCCGGCACCGGGATCTGCCGCCCGGTCAACCGCTCGGGCGCCCCGGCGTAGTAGTCCAGGACGTCCCGCACGTTGCCGGCTTCCCACCGGGCGTTGCCGACGGTGTGGCCGGAGTTGCGGACCTCCAGCGCGGCCAGCTCGTCCAGGTGCGCGTCGACCACGGAGGCGAACCGCCGCAGCAGGCGTGCCCGGTCCCCGGGAGCCACCCTCCGCCACGCCTCGAACGCGGTGGCCGCCCGCGAGATCGCCTGGTCAACCTCGTCGACGGAAGCCCCCGCGACCTCCTGAAATCCCACCCCGGAAGCCGGGTCCACCAGAACCGTCACGCTCGCCCCCCTGCTCCGTCGATCACAGACGCTCGAAGCCTCGGGTCAATTCCCAGTCCGTCACCGCCGCATCGAAGGCGGCCAGCTCCACCCTCGCCTGGTTGGCGTAGTGGGCCACCACCTCGTCGCCGAACGCCTCCCGGGCGACAGTGGAGCCCTCCCAGAGGGTTAGGGCGTCGCGCAGGGTGCCGGGGACCCGCTCGGCCTCCGGGTCGTCGTACGCGTTGCCGGTGCACTCGTCGCCCAACTCCAGCTCACTGTCGATGCCGTGCAGCGCGCCGGCGACCAGGCCGGCGATCGCCAGGTACGGGTTGACGTCGGCGCCGGGCACCCGGTTCTCCACCCGCATGCCCTGCCCGTGCCCGACGACCCGCAGCGCGCAGGTGCGGTTGTCCACCCCCCACCGCAGTGCCGTGGGGGCGAACGACCCGGGCTGGTAGCGCTTGTAGGAGTTGATGTTCGGGGCGAAGAGCAGGCTGAACTCCCGCATGGTGGCCAGCAGCCCGGCGAGCACCCGCTGCCCGGTCTGCGACAGGTGCGCCGGGCCGTCGCCGAGCATCGCCGAGCCACCAGTGCTGTCCCGCAGGGAGAAGTGGATGTGGCAGGAGTTGCCCTCCCGCTCGTTCGGCTTGGCCATGAAGGTGATCGACATGCCCTCCTGGGCGGCGATCTCCTTGGCGCCGTTCTTGTAGATCACGTGGTGGTCGGCGCAGGCGACCGCCTCGTCGTAGCGGAAGGCGATCTCGTGCTGGCCGAGGTTGCACTCGCCCTTGGCGCTCTCCGGGGTGAGCCCGGCAGCGGCCATCTCGGTGCGGATCCGGCGCAGCAGCGGCTCCACCCGGGCGGTGCCGAGCAGGGAGTAGTCGACGTTGTACTGGTTGGCCGGGGTGAGATCGCGGTAGCCGCGCCGCCAGGCGTCCTCGTACGAGTCGCGGAACAGCACGAACTCCAACTCGGTGCCGGCGTACGCGGTCAGCCCGTGCTCGGCCAGCCGGTCCAACTGCCGGCGCAGGATCTGCCGGGGCGAGGCGACCACGTCGCCCGTTCCGTCGAGCCAGGTCAGGTCGGCCAGCAGCATCGCGGAGCCGGGCTGCCACGGTGTGCGGCGCAACGTGCCGAAGTCCGGCACCATCGCGAAGTCGCCGTAGCCGCGCTCCCAGCTCGACATCGCGTACCCGTCGACGGTGTTCATGTCGACATCCACGGCGAGCAGGTAGTTGCAACCCTCACTGCCGTTGGCCACCACCTGGTCGAGGAAGAAGGGCGCGTGGAACCGCTTGCCCTGCAGGCGCCCCTGCATGTCGACCAGGGCCAACACCACGGTGTCGATCTCGCCGGCCTCGACAGCGACCCGCAACTCTTCCAGCGTCAGTGGCGTTCTGCTCATGAGCGGGCCTCCATCACCAAGGTCTACTGGCAAACCGGATCACCGTCAATGCCCCCGGCGTGGTCGGCGGCAAACCACGCGAGGAGTTGTCATGCGTCTTCGAGCAGTCCTGACCGTCGTCACTCTCGCCATCGCGCTCGGCACGGCGGTGAGCGCCGAGGCGGGGGTTCGTACGCCGGACGGGTCGGTCACCGCTGCCGGTGCCGGCGGGTTCGACTTCGCCCAACCGGAGGTCGTCGCGACCGGGCTGGAAGCACCCTGGGGGCTCGACTTCCTGCCCGACGGCAGCGCCCTGGTGGCTCAGCGCAACCAGGGCACCGTGCTGCGGGTCCGACCCGGCCAACCGACGGTGCAGGTCGCCCGGATCGCCGGAGTGGTCGGCGGCGGCGAGGGAGGCCTGCTCGGCCTGGCCGTCTCTCCCCGGTACCGCCTGGACCGGTGGGTCTACGTCTGCTTCACCACCGCGTCCGACATCCGGATCGCGCGGTTCCGGCTGAACGCGCCGCAACGCCAGCAGGTGATCTTCAGCGGCCCGGTGCGGGCGTCCATCCACAACGGTGGACGGATCGCCTTCGGCCCCGACGGGATGCTCTACGTCGGCGTCGGTGACGCCGGCGTCCCAGCCAACGCGCAGAACCTGGCCAGCCGCAATGGCAAGGTCCTGCGGATCCGGCCGAACGGTGGCGTCCCCGCGGGCAACCCGTTCCCCGGCTCGCCGGTGTTCAGCTACGGCCACCGCAACGTGCAGGGTCTGGCCTGGGACGCGCAGGGCCGACTGTTCGCCACCGAGTTCGGCCAGGCCACCTGGGACGAGGTGAACCGCATCGTCCCGGGCGGCAACTACGGCTGGCCGGTCGTGGAGGGCCCGAGCAACGATCCCCGCTTCCGTGCCCCGGTGGTCGTCTGGCCCCCGGCGCAGGCGTCGCCGAGTGGTGCCGCCTTCGCGGGCGGCACCCTGTTCGTCGCCGCGCTGCGGGGAGCCCGGCTGTGGGCCGTCCCGATCAGCCCCGCCGGGACGGTCGGCACACCGGCCGCCGAGTTGGTGGGTGCCTACGGCCGGCTCCGTACCGTCGAGGTGGCCCCGGACGGCTCCCTCTGGGTGGCCACCAGCAACCGCGACGGCAATGGCACGCCGAGGCCACAGGACGACCGCATCGTCCGGTTCACGACCGGCGAGCGGCAGCCGCCACCCGCCGGCCGTGCCGGGTTCCGTCTCGCGGACCCGGTGCAGCCCTGACCCCGGCAGGGCTCGGGTCATTCGGGGCCGTCGACCGCCGCAGGCTCTGACCTCGCGGCCGGCTCCTCGACGGTACGGACGGGCCCGGTGAACCAGGTGCGGGCCGAGGCGTACCACCAGACGGCGACCACCAGCAGCACCCCGCCGACGGCGAGCGGCGCATAGTTGACGGCCGACCAGGTGAACCCGTCGTTGCCGGGCACCCCGGCGGGCACGATGGGCAGCACGAAGTAGACCGCGATGACGGCAATCTCGATCACCGCGATCCAGCCGAGCAGCTTGTACTTGCGGCCGAGCGTCCACGGCCCGGGCACGAACCGGTCGCCCATCCGCAGCCGCAGTGCGATCGGGATGAGGAAGGACAGGTAGAGCCCGAGCACCGCCACCGAGACCACCGCGTAGAAGGCGATCGGGATGCCGGCCGAGCTCTCGTAGAGAGCCGGCAGGGTCAGCACCAGGCCGGCCAGGGTCGCACCGATGATCGCGTTGACCGGGGTGCCGTTGCGGTCGACAGTCGACCAGAGTCGCCACCCGGGCACCGCCCGGTCCCGGCTGAACGCGTACGCCATGCGGCTCATCGAGGTCACGCAGCTCATCCCGCAGAAGAACTGGCCGATGGTGGAGATGATGATGACGATCTTGAAGAAGACCGGCGTCAACGCGGACTCGAAGATGGCACCGGAGAAGCCGCCCGCGGCGTTGACCGCCTCGACGTCGGTGGCCGCGAAGAGGAACGCCAGCAGCAGGATCCAGCCGCCGACAGCGGAATAGAAGATCGACTGCCAGAGCCCCCGCGCGGCGGCCTGCGAAGCGCCGCGGGTCTCCTCGGAGACGTGCGCGCAGGCGTCGAAGCCGGTGATCGTGTACTGGGTCAGCAGGAAACCCAGGGGCAGCACGTAGAACCAGAACGTCAGCCCGCCGACGTCGCCGTCACCGAACCCGGAGTTGTTGAAGCGCTCGGTGAACACGAACTGGAAGCTCTGGTGGTTGTCCGGCACGAAGACCAGGATGGCCACCACGACGGCCGCGCCGGCCACGTGCCACCAGACCGAGACGTTCTGGAGTACGTCGATGATCCGGTGCCCGAAGATGTTGATCAGCCCGTGCAGCACCAGGATGATCACGAAGAGGACGAACGCCTGGCGCAGCGTCCCCGCCCAGCCGTCGAAGAGCGCGGACAGGGTGAGGTTGAGGAACGTCGCGCAGCCGTAGTCCACCGAGGCGGTGACCGCCACCAGACCGATGAGGTTCAGCCAGCCGGTGAACCAGCCGTGCACCGGGCGACCCATGGTGGCCGCCCACCAGTAGATCCCGCCAGCGGTCGGGTACGCCGACACCAGCTCGGCCATGCAGAAACCGATGATCAGGATGAACAGGGAGATCAGCGGCCAGCCCCAGGAGATGGCGACCGGGCCGCCGTTGTTCCACGCCTGACCGAAGGTGGTGAAGCAGCCGGCCAGGATCGAGATGATCGAGAACGAGATGGCGAAGTTGGAGAAGCCACTCCACTTGCGGCGCAACTCCTGTTTGTAGCCGAGTTCGGCGAGCCGTCGGGCGTCGTCGTCCATCGGGTGCTCGGCGGTCGGCACTGGGGTCGTTGCCACTGCACACCTCCCTGAGGTGGTTCCGCGTGCGAGTGGGCAAAGTGTGATCCCGGGCGATCAAGACGGTCAATACATACTCGGCGGGAATGTCACCGCCGACGGCTAATTGTGTTGCCCCTGCGGCCACCCCGGCCGCATCCTTGAGCCCGTGACCAGCCCGTTCGCGACGGGCGTACCCCCGGGCGCTCGGACCGCCCGGACCGCGGCGGCGCGGGGCACACCTCTCTCTCACGTACGGCGCGTCGCCGTACCCGACCAGTGCCCCGCGCCCCCAGCCCGTCACTACGAGCCCCGGCGTCAGGCGGGCAGATCGACCAGCAGGCCCGACCGGGCCACGTCGACCGAACCGCTGTATGCCCGCCGTGCCGCGGCGACGGCCGCGTCGGGGTCCGTGCCAGGCCACAGGTGCGTCAGCAGGACCGCTCTGCTCCGCGCCGCGGTGGCGTAGCGACCCACCTCGGCGGCGCTCGACAGGAATCCGACATGCCGGTCCGGGATCTCGTCGACATACGTCGCGTCGGCGATCAGCAGGTCGGCGTCGCGGGCCAACTCAACCAACATCGGGCTCGGCCCGGTGTCCCCGGTGTAGGCCAGCACCGTCCCGCCGGCGGTGAAACGGGCCCCGGCGTTCGGCACCCAGTGCGGCAGTGACCATGTCCGCACGGTGAACGGACCGACGCCGAAGTTGTCGCCGGGGGTGAACCCGTGCAGTCGGTACGCCGTGTCGATGAGCCCTGACTCGTCGATCGCGAGCAGCGGGTCGAGGCTGCCGCTTGGCGCGTACACCGGCAGGGCCGGCGCGGACCGGTCGGGCAACACCCTGGCCCGCAGCAGTGGCTGCAGGTCGGCGCAGTGGTCGGGATGGCCGTGGCTGACGTACACCGCGTCGACCGCTGAGGCGGGCAGCCGGGTCAGCAGCGGTTGCACTGTCGCGTAGCCAGGATCGACCAACAGCCGAAAGCCCTGGTGCTCGACCAGAAAGCCCGCACACGCCTGCTCGGCGGAGGGCCAGGCACCAAGACCGCCAAGCACCACGACGCGCATGGGATCGACCCTAGCCGCTGCCGCTCCGCCTTATCGCCCCGAACTCGTCCGACCGGGGGATCACGCCAGCAGCAGGCCGGCCAGCCACAGTGCGGTAACGACCAGACAGGCGGCGAACTCGACCAGCATCGACAGACCGGCGGCCTTGAGCGCCTGCACTGTGGATGGCCAGGCGAGCTGGTTGCTGCCGAGCCGCAGCCGCTCCGCCGCCCACACCCCGGCGACGAAGCCGAGCACCAGCCCCACGACCGGCACCACGAAGAACCCGACGATGCCGAGCACGCCGCCGGCGAGCAGTGTGGACGTCGGCACACCGGTGCGCTTCAGGTTCCGGCCCGGCCACGCGTACTTGATCACGGTCCCGCCCGCCACGACCACAGTGGCAGCGCCGAACACCGCCCAGCCGACCATGCCCGCACCGCCGAAGACCGCCCAGACCAGCACCCCACCCCAGCACAGCGGCAACGCCGGCAGGCCGGGCACCACCACGCCGGCCAACCCGGCCAGGATGGCCAGGCCGGCCACCACCGTCACCACGGTCTGCGAGTCCGTCAGGCTCACGTCGCCACCTTCCATCGCCGCCATCGGTGCCGACCGAACCGTAGTGGGCCCCCGCTCACGCCGTCGCCCCGCCACGGAGCCGGGCGGTGATCGTGTCGACCGGGGCCGGGGCGCCGAAGAATCGTCCCTGCCCGGTGTCGCAGCGCAGCGCCCGCAACCGTTCCGCCTGCACCTCGGTCTCCACCGCCTCGGCGGTCACCCACAGCTCCAGCGCGTGCGCCAACCGGACCAGCGCGTCGACGATCCGTTCGTCACGGTGGTCGGCGGCGACGTCGGTGCCGTCGGCGCGGATGCCCTCGACGAACGGGCCGGCGAGCTTCAGGCAGTGGATCGGCAGCCGCCGCAGGTACGCCAGGTTGGAGTATCCGGTGCCGAAATCGTCGACCGCCAGCCGGACGCCGAGCGCGGCGAGCCGGTACAGGCTGCGCAGAGGCTCGTCGGCGCTGCCCATCACGGCGCTCTCGGTCAGCTCCAGTTGAAGCAGCTCGGCCGGCAGTCCGCTGGTGTGCAGCGCGTCGGCCACCGTCTCCACGATCGCCGGGTCGTCGGCCTGCCGCGCGGCGAGGTTGACGCTGACCACCAGCCTGGCCTCGGGGAACTGCCGCCACCACCGCTCGGCGTCGTGACAGGCCTGCCGCAGCACCCACTCACCGAGCCGGACGATCAGGCCGGTCTCCTCGGCCAGGCCGATGAACCGGTCCGGCCCGATCAGGCCCAGCTCCGGATGCTCCCACCGGACCAGCGCCTCCACCGCGAGCATGCTGCCCTCCAGCAGCGACACGATCGGCTGGTAGTGCAGGACGAACTCGCCCCGGTCCAGTGCGGCGGGCAGCCCGGCCACCAACGCCGACCGGGCGATGTCCCGGGCGCTGCGCTCCGGGTCGTAGACCGCCCACCGGCCCCGGCCCGCCGCCTTCGCCCAGTACAGCGTGGTGTCCGCGGCCTTCATCAGCTCCGACGGGGAGGTCTCCGCAGCCGGGCACTGCACGATGCCCACACTGGCCGAGACGGCCAACTGGTGGTCACCGACGTGCACCGGGGACGCGACGGCGGCCAGCGCGGCCTCCGCGACGGCCACCGCGTCGTCGATGTCGTTCCCACCGTCGACGAGGATCACGAACTCGTCGCCGCCCATCCGGGCGACCAGGTGGCCGTGGTCGGCCACGCACGCGGCCAGCCTCCGGCCGATCATCACCAGCAGGCGGTCACCGAGGTCGTGACCGAGGCTGTCGTTGATCGCCTTGAAGCCGTCCAGGTCGAGGAAGCACACCCCGACTCGCCGCCCGTTGTCCGCGCCGTCGAGGACCCGCGCCAGCGTCTCGAAGAACAACGTCCGGTTGGGCAGCCCGGTCAGCGGGTCGTGCAGCGCCTGGAAGCGCAGCCGCTGCTGGAGTTCGTACCGCTGGGTGATGTCCTCGATCATCGCGACGGTGAACCGGGGCCGGCCGTCGTCGTGGCGGATCAGTGAGACGGCCAGATCCGTCCAGACCACGCTGCCGTCCTTGCGGTGGTAGCGCTTCTCCACCCGGGCCGCGTCATGCTTGCCCTCGATCAGCTCCTGGTACAGCTCCCACATCCCGGCGGCGTCGTCCACGTGGAACAGTGCCGCCACGTTGGTCCCGCGCAACTCCTCCATGGAGTAACCGAGCATGTCGGCGAAGGCCTGGTTGACGTCGATGATCCGACCGTCCACGCCGGCGATGCCGATCCCGATGGCGGCACCGGTGAAGACGGCCCGGAACCGTGCCTCGCTGTCGCGCAGCGCCTGCTCGACCTCGTCACGCGCCTGCCAGGCGGACCGGGCGATCCGTTCCTGCTGACTGAAGGTGCGGTCGCGAAGCGCGCGGGCGAACCCGGCGGCCAGCCCGCCCTGCACCGCCGCGATCCGGTCGGCGAGGTCCGCCGGCCGGTCGAGGGCACCCAGCACCCGGTCGGCGAAATCCGCACCGAGGGCATGCAGCGTCCAGTCCAGGGCCTGCGGCTCGGTGAGGTGCGCCTCCACCAGCGCCCACCCGACCTCCTCGGCCGGGCGGGCGGAGAAGGGCTCCGCCCGCACCGCCTGCGCCAGCCGGATCGTGTGCACCAGCAGCAGCCGCTCGGTCTCGGCCGCGCTGAGCGGCACGAACCCGAGGCGGCGCACCGCACGGGCCCAGTCGGCGGCGTACCCCTGGGCGTCGGCCCGGCCAGCACCGACCCCGGCGGGGTCCGGGACGGCGGCCACGGGATCAGCCGGCGGGCTGGTCGTACCGGGCGACGCCCCCGAAGGCGCCGAACCGCTCCGGGTGCTCGTCCACGTCGGACGGTGAGTCGGGCCGCCAGAGCGGCATGTGCACCACGCCCGGTTCGAGGACCGTCCAGTCCCCGAAGAAACCGGTGACCTGGGCGCGGGAGCGCAGGGTGATCTCGGTGTCCGTCCGGGCGGAGAGACGCTGGGCGTCCAGCATCTCCTGCGGCTGGTCCTCGAACGTGGAGTGCGAGATGACCAGGAAGCTGCCCGGAGCGGCGGCGGCCCGCAGGGTGGCCAGAATCTCCTCAGGCCGGTCGCTGTCGGGGATGAAGTGCACCACCCCGGCCAGCAGGATGCCCATCGGCCGGCTGAAGTCGATCAGCCCGAGCTGCCGGGTCTCGGCGAGGATCCGCTCCGGCTCACGCAGGTCGGCGTGGATGACCCCGGTCAGCTCGTTGCCGGCAAGCAACTCCCGGCTGTGCGCGACCGCCACCGGGTCGATGTCGACATACACCACTCGGGCCTTGGGGTTCACCCCCTGGGCCACCTCGTGCACGTTGCCCACGGTGGGAATTCCGGAGCCGATGTCGAGGAACTGGTCGATGCCGGCGTCGAGCAGCACCCGGACGGCCCGGCGCAGGAACTCGCGGCCCGAACGCATGGTGGCGGCGAGATTCGGCGTCATGCTGGCGATCTGTTCGGCCAGCTGCCGGTCGATCTCGAAGTTGTGCGCCCCGCCCAGGAAATAGTCGTACACCCGGGCCGCGCTCGGCCTGGTCAGATCGATCTCGGTCGGCAGTCCGTCCGGCATCAGCGTGCTCCCCAGTTCATCGCCGCGGCGCGGGACAGCACCGGCGTCGGGGCGCGCAGCGGTCACGCGTGGGCACCGGTCGACCCGCGGGTCGTGTGGTGTGGACCACTCTAGGCGGCTGACTCCAGCAACAGGGAGATCCCTTGACCAACACCTATGCACATGGTGGCCAGAGCCCGGCGACCGCCGCGACGGCGCAACTCCAGGGCGGCGGTCAATGCCAGCCGCGCGCCGCTGGCGCCGAGCGGGTGCCCCAGTGCGATGGCCCCGCCGTTCGGGTTGACGTGCTCGGCGTCCACGGGCAGCCCCAGCTCGCGCAACACCGCCACCGACTGCGCGGCGAACGCCTCGTTCAGCTCCACCACGTCCACCGCGCTCAGCTCGACGCCGACCCGGTCGAGCAGCTTGCGGGTGGCCGGCACCGGGCCGATCCCCATGATCCGGGGCGGTACGCCGGCCGCAGCCGCCCCGCCGATCCGGGCCAGCGGAGTGAGGCCGTACCGGTGCACCGCCGCCTCGCTGGCGACCAGCAGGGCCACCGCCCCGTCGTTGACGCCCGAGGAGTTGCCGGCGGTCACCGTGCCGCCGTCGCGGAACGGGGTCGGCAGCGAGGCCAACTTCGCTAGCGTGGTCTCCCGGGGGTGCTCGTCGACCTCGACCAGCCGGGTCTCCCGGCGGCCGGCCGGCACGGCCACCGCCACGATCTCCTCGGCGAACCGGCCGTCGGCCTGCGCCTTGGCCGCGCGCTGCTGCGAGCGGTACGCGAAGGCGTCCTGCTCGGCCCGGCTCACGCCGTACTCGGCGGCCACGTTCTCCGCCGTCTCCGGCATCGAGTCGACGCCCCACCCGTCGCGCATCAGCGGGTTCACCAACCGCCAGCCCAGCGTGGTGTCGTACACCTCGGCGGAGCGGGAGTACGCCGACGTGGCCTTCGGCATGACGAAGGGGGCACGGCTCATGCTCTCCACCCCGCCGGCGATCACCAGCTCCGCGTCCCCGGCGACGATGGACCGGGCGGCGGTGGCCAGGGCGTCCAGGCCCGAGCCGCAGAGCCGGTTGACGGTGCTGCCCGGCACCTCCTGCGGCAGGCCGGCCAACAGCGCCGCCATCCGGGCCACGTTGCGGTTGTCCTCGCCGGCCTGGTTGGCGCAGCCGAGCACGACGTCGTCGACCCGCGCCCAGTCCACCGACGGGTGCCGGGCGACCAACTCGCGGATCACGTGCGCGGCCAGGTCGTCGGGGCGGACGCCGGCCAGCGCGCCGGCGTACCGGCCGATCGGGGTACGGACACCGGCCACCAGGTATGCCACGGTCATCGCGAGTCCTTCGGGGGTGCAGACGGCGGGGGTGGGGCACGCCCACCGGGTCGCGGGGGCTGCCGGCCGCCAGGATATCCGCGTCAGCAGCGGATAGGTTGGCGGCATGGCCCGGGCCCAGTTCAGCGCAGAGACCAGCGGCGGCGGCGCGTTCGTCCGTCAGCCCAACCGGTTCACCGGTCGGGTCACCGCCGACTCCACCTCCCCACCCGGTGGCGGGCCCGACGAGCAGGACCGTTGGCCGCTGGAGGCCGGCCGGTACCGGCTGATCTGGTGCCGCGCCTGCCCCTGGGCACACCGGGCGAGGATCGTGCGGGGCCTGCTCGGCCTGGACGACGCGATCTCGCTGGGCACCGTCGACCCGATCCGCGACGAGCGGGGATGGGCGTTCGCCCTGGACCCGGACGGCTTCGACCCGGTCCTCGGCGTCAGCTTCCTCTCCGAGGCGTACCTGGCCACCGACGCGGACTACACCGGCCGGGTGACAGTGCCGGCGCTGGTCGACACCCTGACCGGCCGGGTCGTCACCAACGACTACCCGCAGCTCACCCTCGACCTCTCCACCGAGTGGCGGTCGCTGCACGCGCCCGACGCACCGGACCTGTACCCGGTCGAACTGCGCCCCGAGATGGACGCGCTGATGGCCGAGATCCACACCGACGTCAACAACGGCGTGTACCGGTGCGGGTTCGCCACCTCGCAGGAGGCGTACGAAGAGGCATTCCGGGCACTCTTCGCCCGGCTGGACGCCTTGTCCGAACGCCTCGCCGGGCAGCGCTACCTGATGGGTGAGGCGATCACCGAGGCCGACGTGCGGCTGTTCACCACACTGGTCCGGTTCGACGCCGCTTACCACGGACACTTCAAGTGCAACCGGCAGAAGCTGACCGAGATGCCGGTGCTCTGGGCGTACGCCCGGGACCTGTTCCAGACCCCGGGCTTCGGTGAGACGGTGGACTTCGACCACATCAAGCGGCACTACTACGGCACCCACCGGGAGATCAACCCGAGCGGCATCGTGCCGCTCGGGCCTGACGACTCCGGTTGGAGCACGCCACACGGGCGTGGCTGAGCCGGGTCGGCCCGGCACCACGACCGCGCCGAGGGCCCGCGCCGACGTCGCCCGCCGGGTCGCCGGGTCCGCCGCGGCCGGCTGCGCGCTGGCCGGGGCGGTCGCGGTGACCGTCGCCGTGATCGCCGGTCCCGGTCCGGGGCTCACCGGGTACGTCAGCGAGGCGGGCATCGCCGGCAGTGGTCACGCCACGACGTACCGGATCGGGATCCTCGCTCTGGCCGCAGCGCTGCTGCTGGTCGGCGCGGCGCTGCCTCCCGGGGTGTGGGCGGCACCGGCCCTGCTCGCCACCGGCGCGGTCTTCACCGCCGTGTCCGGGGCCGTGACCTGCTCCGCCGGCTGCCCGCTGCCACCGTTCGAGCGGGCGACGGCGGCGGATCTGGTGCACGGCGGCACGAGCATCGCGGCGACCGCGTCGGTGGTCCTCGCCATGGTCACGCTCGCCGTGTCCGGGCCGGCGGGCCCGGTGCTCCGTCGGCTGGCCGGCCTGGCCGCCGCGGTGGCGCTGCCGCTCTGCGCCGCGGTGGGGCTGGCGATGCTCGTCCTCGGCCGGGGTGCGGTGGTGGGCGTGCTGGAACGGCTGGTCCTCGCCGTCGCGGTGCTGTGGGGCCTCTCGACCGCGACAGCCCTCGCCCTGGCCCGTCGATAGGACGGCGGGCGGGCCGGATGTAAGGAGCCTCACGCCGATCACCCCTTCCTCCGAGCGGGAATCGGCGTAACGTCGGCGAGCGATGACCAATGTCTGGGGCCTCACCGAGCGCCTGTACGTCGATCTCCGACTGCAGGCCAGCGGCGTCTGTCCGGCATAGCCGCGACACACACACGCCCACTCGCTCGGAACCAGACAATTGGACAACGTCTCATGCCTTTCGGCCTGCGCAAGATTCCCTTCTCCGTGCAGATCCTGCTCGGCCTCGTGCTCGGCGTCGCGCTGGGCTTCCTGGCCCGCGCCAACGACCTGAGCTGGCTGACCACCACCCTGCAAACCGTCGGCAGCCTCTTCATCCAGCTGCTCAAACTGGCGGTGCCGCCGCTGGTCTTCACCGCCATCGTGGTCAGCGTGGTCAGCCTGCGCGGCGTCGCGAACGCCGCCCGGCTCGCCCTCAAGACCCTGATGTGGTTCGGCATCACCGCCCTGATCGCGGTGAGCATCGGCATCGGCCTCGGCCTGCTCACCAACCCGGGCAAGGGCGTGACCCTCGACCTGGGTGGCGCGGCCCCGCCGAAGAACACCGGCTCGTGGACCGACTTCCTCACCGGCATCGTGCCCACCAACCCGGTCGGCGCGTTCGTCGAGGGCAACGTCCTCCAGATCGTCTTCCTCGCCGTCGTCGTGGGCGCCGCGGCCCTGCTGGTCGGCGAGCCCGCCGAGCCGTTCGTGGCGCTGAACCGGTCCCTGCTGGAGATCGTCCAGAAGGCGCTCTGGTGGGTCATCCGCCTCGCCCCGATCGGCACCCTCGGCCTGATCGGCAACGCCGTCGCCTCGTACGGCTGGGACCTGCTGGCCCCCCTCGCGAAGTTCACCACCGCCGTCTACGTCGGCTGCGCCATCGTGCTGTTCGTGGTCTACCCGCTGGTGCTGATCCTCGCCGGCCGCCTCAACCCGCTGCGCTTCTTCGCCGGCGCCTGGCCGGCGATCGAGCTGGCCTTCGTGTCCCGCTCCTCGGTCGGCACCATGCCGGTGACCCAGCGCTCCGTCGAGCGCCTCGGCGTCCCCCGCGAGTACGCCTCGTTCGCGGTGCCGTTCGGTGCCACCACGAAGATGGACGGTTGCGCCGCCATCTACCCGGCCCTCGCCGCGATCTTCGTGGCCCAGGTGTTCGGTGTGCAGCTCGGCGTGACCGACTACCTGCTGATCGCCTTCGTCTCGGTGGTCGGCTCGGCGGCCACCGCCGGCCTGACCGGCGCGATCGTGATGCTCACCCTGACCCTCAGCACGTTGGGTCTGCCGCTGGCCGGCGCCGGCCTGCTGCTGGCCATCGACCCGATCCTGGACATGATCCGCACCGCCACCAACGTGGCCGGGCAGGCACTCGTGCCGACAGTGGTCGCCGCCCGGGAGGGCACCCTCGACCGGGCCGCGTACGAGTCCGCCGGTCGGCGGGACCTGACCGACCCGGAGCCGGTCGCCGACCCCCGGCCGACCCGACAGGACGAGCTGAGCCCCGTACCCGCCTGATCCAGCTGACACCGACGGCGACGGGCCCCTCCCCGGAGGGGCCCGTCGCCGTCTTCGAGAGGATGACCCCATGAGTTCCCTGTTCACCCCCCTGGCCCTGCGCGCGGTCACACTGCCCAACCGGATCGCCATGGCCCCCATGTGCCAGTACTCCGCCGGCCCCGACGGCCTGCCCACCGACTGGCACCTGATCCACCTGGGCAGTCGCGCGGTCGGCGGTGCCGGTCTGATCCTGACCGAGGCGACCGCCGTGCTCCCCGAGGGCCGGATCAGCCCGCAGGACACCGGGCTGTGGTCCGGCGCGCACGTCGACGCCTGGCGACCGGTGACCGCGTTCGTCGCCGCCCACGGCGCCGTGCCGGCCGTGCAGCTCGCGCACGCCGGTTTCAAGGCCTCCACCTACCGGCCGTGGGCACCGGAACGCGGTGGCGTGCCGGACAGCGAGGGTGGCTGGACGCCCGTCGCGCCCGGCTCGGAGCCCTTCACCACCGACTACCGGACGCCGACCAGCCTCGACGAGGCCGGCATCGCCGGTGTGGTCCAGGCGTTCGCCGCGGCCGCCGAACGCGCGCTGGACGCCGGCTTCGCCGCCGTGGAGATCCACGCCGCGCACGGCTACCTGCTCAACGAGTTCCTCTCGCCGCTGACCAACCACCGCACCGACTCCTACGGCGGCGACCGGGCCGCCCGGATGCGACTCACCCTGGAGGTGGCCCGCGCGGTGCGCGCCGCGGTCGGCGAGGACGTGCCGGTGCTGACCCGGATCTCCGCCACCGACTGGGCTGAGGGCGGCTGGACGATCGAGGACAGCGTGGTGCTCGCCGGCGAGCTGGCCGGCGTCGGCGTCGACCTGGTCGACGCGTCCTCCGGTGGCGTCAGCACCGACCAGCGCATCCCGCTCGGCCCCGGCTACCAGGTGCCGTTGGCCGCGCAGATCCGCCGCGACGCCGGTGTGCCGACCGGCGCGGTGGGCCTGATCGTCGAGCCCGAGCACGCGGAGCAGATCGTCGCCAGCGGCGAGGCCGACCTGGTGCTGCTGGGCCGGGAGCTGCTGCGCGACCCGTACTGGCCGCGCCGGGCCGCCGCCAAGCTCGGCGTCCCGTACTCCGGCCCCGCCCAGTACGCCCGCGCGGCCTGATCTTCCGGGCGGTCGGGCGGCGGCCGGTGTGCGCCGCCCCCCGACCGTCATCCCGCTCTCAGCCGGCCAGGTGTGACCAGCGACCCTCCAGGTCCTGCCAGGTCCCCTGGGCCGCCACCTGCCCGCCGAGCAGCACCACCACGTGGTCGGCCCGGACCAGCGCGGCGCGCTTCGCGGTGGAGCCGACCACTGTCACCCCGTGGTCCCGCAACGCCTGCCACAGCGCCAGCTCGGTCGTGACGTCCAGCGCCGACGACACGTCGTCGGCGACCAGCAGTTCGGTACGCGGGGCCAGCGCACGGGCCAGCGCCAACCGCTGCAACTGGCCGCCGGACAGCCGGGTGCCCTTGTGCCCGATGAGCAGACCGAGCCCACCGCCAGCGGCGGCCAGGTCGTGGTCAAGCTGTGCGGTGCTGACCGCCCCGGCCGCGTCCACCTCGTGCCCGAGCGCGATGTTGTCGGCGACAGTGCCGGACAGCACCCGAGGCAACTGGCCGACGTAACCGACCTGGTTGGGGCGCAGGAACAGCTCCGGCTCGGTGACCGGGTCACCGTTCCAGGCCAGCTCACCGGTGTGGTGCACGATCCCGGCCAGCGCCCGCAGCAACGAGGACTTGCCCGACCCCACCGGCCCGACGACCAGCACCAACTGCCCACGCTGCACGGTCAGGTCGACGTCCCGGACGGCCACCGTACCGTCGGAATGCACCACCCCGAAGCCGCGCAGCTCCAAGCGGCGCAGCGGATGCCGGGGTGGTGGCGTCGGCGCGGGCGCCGTCCCGGCGGCCAGGTCGACAGCCGAAACCCCAGCGGAGTACGCGCTCACTCCGGTCATCGCCGCCGTGCGCCGCGTCCAGACCCGCGCCGAGGGCAGCTGGGAGATCAACGACGCGGTGGTCCAGGCGAACCAGCGCGCCGCGCCCAGCGTGGAGACGGCCACCAGCACCGCCCCGGCGGAGAGCGAGCCGCTCAGGTAGAGCGCCCACGCGCCGATCGGCAACAGCCCGCTGGCCACCGACGGCGTGGAACGCGCCCACACCTGCACCGAGATCTCCCGCCGCTGCCGGTCGCTGCGCAGCACGTCCAGGCCCGCCAGGTGACGCAGCACCGCCGTGGTCGCGCCGGCGAGCTTCACCGTCCGCGCCGCGGAGAGCGCGGAGACCAACGCAGTGGCGAAGGCGGCCCGCGCCGCCACCGTCGCCCGGGCCGCGCGTTCGAGTTTCGGCCCGAACAACGTCGCGGCCAGCCCGGAGACCACCATCGTGCCGAGGAAGAACAGCCCCGGTACGACGCTCCCGGTGACCGCCGTCATGGCGACCACCAGCACCAGCGCGACGCCTTGGTCCAGCACGTTGTCGGCGAGCTGGACCACCCGCTCGGTGTCACCGCCCTGCGCCACGACCTCCGCCGGGGTGTGCGAGCTGACCCGGCGCGCCCCGGTCTGGCCGTGCACCAGGCGCAGGCCGATGCGCAGCATCTGCCGCACCCACCACTGGGGGAACCAGACGTGGGTGTAGTACGGCAGCGGCATGGTGACCAGCAGCCCGGCCACGATCCCGACCGCCGGCAGGTACGGGTTGCCGGTCCCGTCGACCAGGTCGGCCCACAGCCAGGGCAGCACCGGGCCGTCCAGCCCCAGCAGGCTGAGCCCGAGGAACAACCCGATCGCCGCCAGCCCGTACCGGGGATCGTTGGTGCAGAGTCGGATGATCTCCCGCAGCGTCCGGGCCGGCGGCACGGGAGGCAGCGGTGGCGGGTCGGCCCGCGTCGGCCCGGCCTTCTCGACCGACTCGACCTGCCCGGCCCTCTCGACCTGCCCGGCCCTCTCGACCGGCTCGGTGGTCGGCTCGCTCGGCCAGGCGTCGGCCGGGTCGGGGCCGACCAGCAGGTCGGTGCCGGTGCCGGCGCCGGCGCGGCCGGCCGGTGCCACTGCGGCGTACGCGGCCGCGTGACTGGTCGCCAGCAGTTCGGCGAAGCGCGTCGACGTCTCCAACGGGCCGGCCTCGACCACCGCGCCGTCGGCCAGCACGACCACCTCGTCACAGCGGCGCACCGAGGAGAGTCGGTGGGCGATGACGATGCCGATCCGGTCGCGCAGCAGTCGTTCGGTGGCCCGCTGCACCCGCGCCTCGGTGACAGGATCCAGACGTGCGGTGGCCTCGTCGAGGATCACCACATGCGGGTCCCGGACCAGGATCCGGGCGAACGCCACCAGCTGCTCCTGGCCGGCGGAGAGCACGTGCCCGCCCTCCCCCAGCCGGGTCGCCAACCCGTCCGGCAACTCGGCGATCCAGCCGGCCAGGCCCAGCTCGTTCAGTGCCTGGGCCGCGGCGTCGAGCAGCTCGGGGTCGTAGAGCGCCACGTTCTCCGCGAGGGTGCCGGCCACGATTTCGGTACGTTGCGGCACCAGTGCCACCCAGCGGCGCAACTGCTCGACGTCGAGGTCACACAGGTCGGTGCCACCGAGGAAGACAGTGCCCGACGGCACGTCGACAGCCCTGGTGAGCACCTTCGCGAGCGTGGACTTGCCCGAACCGGTCCGCCCGATCAGCGCGTACGAGCGCCCACGCGCGAAGGTGAGGCTGAGCCCGCGCAGCGCGGCCCCCCGACCGCCCTCCGGGCCACTCACCTGGTATCCGAAGGTCAGGTCGCGGATGCGCAGGTCACCCTCGGTCGGGCTGGCGCCGCCGACGGGCTCCTGCCGTGCCTTGTGCAGCAACTGCACCCGGGCCCACGCGCCGAGAGCCTCCTGGATCTCCGGCACCATCCGGCTGACGTGTTCCGCGGTGGCACCGAAGGCCAGGGCGAGCAGCCAGATGGCGGTGAGCCGGGCGGCGTCGATCCGGTCGGTGGTCAACGCCCAGGCCCCGCCGAGCACCACCGCGCCGATGCCAGCCCGGATCGTCGCGGTCGCGGCGGCGGCCACCCGGGCGGACAACACCCAGACCAGGCCGCCCCGGGACAGCACGGCGGCGGCCCGCCGTGCGTACAGCCGCAGCACGTACGGGCGGGCCAGGCTGGTCCGTACGTCGTCCTGGCCGTGCACCGCCTCCTCCATCACGGCGGCCAGGTCGGACCACGCCTCCTCCTCAGCCATCCGGGCCGGGGCGATCCGCGCCGTGGGCCGGCGCAGACTGACTGCGAGCACCACAGTGAGCAGCAGCATCGCGACACCGGCCGGCCACCACACGACCAACGCCACGACCATCGACAACAGACCGACGCAGAGCCCCTGGGCGAGCCGGGTGCCCTGGTTACGGATCGCCGACGCCACCTGGTAGACGTCCCCGTCGATGCGGTCGAGCAGCTCACCCACCGGGGTGGTCTCCAGGGTGGGCAGGTCCTGCCCGAAGGCGACCCGGCAGAGCCGTCGGCGGACGTCGGCGGACCAGTCGGCGGTCAAGCCGGCCATCAGCAGGCTCACCGCGAGGTCGCTGAGCACCACGGCGACCAGCGCCGCGGCCAGCACAACGAAAAAGCCGGCCGAACGATGCACCAGCACCGCTCCGGCCAGCGCCGAGGCGCCCGCCTGACCGGCGGCGCCGAGCACGATCAGGACGGCCACGACCGTCATACGACGTGCCGAGGTGCCCCACAGATCACGGAGCAGGCGCATGGAAAGTCCTCCGGATGTGGGGTGGCGGAGACTTCAGCCTGCCGGCGCCTGCGCGTAGATTCAACCGAATTTCCGGCCCTGAGCAGGGCGTCAGTCATCGCCAACCTCATGATCGACTGGGCTTCATTGAAGTCGGGGTGTCGGCCTGTCGCGGATGCCGCGGTTTCCGTGAAGTCGAGTGGATCATGCCCGCATGGGGGTGGTGCGTGCCCGATGGGTCCCAAGCGCGCGGCACCCGGGCCGGCGGGACGGTGCGGCCCCGGCCTGCTCGGGCACCGGTCGGCTGATGCGAGGTTTGTCCGGTCTGAGGGGTTAAGGCGAGAGCGCCGATGGGCCTGGTACGAGGGTTGCGGCCTTCGGGGTGTTTGGCCTGTGACCGGTCGCACCGGTGGGTCGGAATGATGGCCCGGGCGGGGTCGTTACACACTCTGACGATCGCAGGACCACCGCCTCACCGCCCCGCCCAACCGGGGTTGGAACAGCTGGTAGCGGGGTTGGAATGCCGACCCGGTCCGCATCGTTGAAGCCTCCCCAGCACCCCGCTCCAACGGGTGCGACGGAATGGCCCGGCCTGCGGAATGACCCCGGGTCCCCGGTCGTTGCAGTCCCCACGAGCGACCACCCGAGCACCGCTTCACACGAGCCGGTGTCGGCGGTGGGCCCACCGGGGAATGACCCCCGACCCCCGGTCGTTACACATGGACCCGGCGCCCGAGCCCCGCTCGCAGGCAGCCGACCCGGCCCCCGCAAGCCCCCCGCTTGACGGTGCCGATCTCCCTAAGACTTTTCCCCTTGATTTTGATGCAGCGCCGGACGAGGTGCTCACACCCTTGCGTCGCCGACCCCCATTGGCGGTGCGGGTGTTTCCTACCCCCGAAGGAGCTACCCCCATGAACACGATCTTCCGTAAGAGCATGTTGTCTGTTGCTGGTCTCGCGTTCGCCGGTGGTGTCTTCGCCGGCCCGATCGCCGCCCACGCTGCCAACCCCGTGGATGGCAAGCCGGTCGCGGTAGCGGTGCAGTCGACCGCCCCGAAGCCCCAGGGCGACCAGTCCCACATCACCCTCAACGATGAGCAGACCGCCAACGTCAAGGCGATCATCGCCGCCACGAAGAAGGCCGGCCTGCCCGAGCGCGCCGCGGTCATCTCCATCGCCACGAGCCTGCAGGAGTCCAAGCTGGAAAACCTGGGCCACCTCGGCGACAAGAATGACCACGACTCGCTGGGCCTGTTCCAACAGCGCCCGACCAGTGGTTGGGGCACACCGGAGCAGATCACCGACCCCGCCTACTCCACCACCGCGTTCCTCAAGGGCCTCCGCCAGGTCGACGGCTGGCAGGACATGGCACTGACCGACGCCGCACAGACCGTCCAGGTCTCCGCCTACCCCGACGCCTACGCCCAGTGGGAGCAGCAGGCCACCGACCTCGTCGCCCAGCACTGGAACAGCTGACACCAACACTGAACGACCCGACCGCTGGCCGGCACCCCCGGGGGTGCCGGCCAGCGGCATATCCCGCACAACCACAAGGACACCGACAACGAGACCCGGCAGACCTTGGACACTTTCCGTTAGCCGATAACGGAAACTGTCCAAGATCTCGCGTTGACGACGCGGCAGAGATCGCCCCCTCGGCACCCGGCAGGGGTGCGCCGGGGCCGCGGGGACTCGGCAGATCCGCGCGGCCCAGGTGCTGGCGGGGCGGTGCGGCACGCGGCACGCGGCACAGCACGCGGCGTCCGGTGTCCGAGTGCGGCACCCGGCACCGGCACGCAGAATGCGGCACACGGCACACGGCACACGGCGTCCGGTGTCCAGTGCGGCATACGTGGCGCCCCGCACCCGGTGCCGGTGGCCGGTGCGGCACCCGCGCTCGGCACAGGGCGCCCGGCCAGGGTCAGAAGAGGACCGTGGCGAGGGTGCCGACCGGCTGGAAGCCGCAGCGTTCGTAGACCCGGCGGGCCGGGAGGTTGAAGTCGTTGACGTAGAGGCTGACAGTGGGGGCGACCCGCAGCAACGCGTCGCGGACCACGGCTGCCATGGCGGCTGTGGCGATCCCTCGGCCACGCCACTCGGGTGCGACCCAGACGCCCTGGACCTGCGCCGTCCGCTTGGTCACCACGGCCAGCTCGGCCTTGAACACGACCTTGCCGTCGACGAAGCGGGCGTACGCCCGACCGGCGCGGACCAGGTCGTTGACCCGCCGGCGGTAGCTGCGCCCGGCGTCCTCGGCCAGTGGGGAGACGCCGACCTCCTCGGTGTACATGGCAACTGCCGCGGGGAAGAGCCGGTCGACCTCGCCGGAGCGGACCTGGCGTACCTCCGGGTCGGCGGGTACGGGTGGCAGGGAGTCGGCGACCAGCAGCGGCTGGTTGGGGCGGACGTCTCGCGCTGGCCCCCATGTGTCGGAGAGCCGGTCCCACAGCCCGAGCACTGCGTCGGCCCGACCGACGATGGACGAGCACAACCGCTCCTCGCCCGCGAGCAGGTCGGCGAAGGCGGCCACCGCGGCGTCGCTCGCCAGCACCGGCGTCAGGTTGCCGCCGAGCCAGCACAGCGATTCGAGGTTGCGCCGTGCCCCGTACCCCAGGATTCTGCCCTCGGCCCGCCACCACGAGAGGCCGCGCGCGGCGATCCGTTCGGCGACCTGCGCGCCCGCGAACGGGTCATGGTCGAGTAGTCGCTCGACCGCGCGGCGCTCCGATTCCCCCAGTTGGCGTACCGGCACCGTCAGCACGACTCCCAGCCTGCCAGATCGACCCCCCGGTCCGCCGGTCGAGTGACAAGGCTGGCACCTGCTCTGTCGGCTCACTGAGCGGCCGGGTTCGACCAGCCCACCGGACGACCGGGGGCACCAGTGCCCCGAGCAGGAGGAACAGGCCACCGAGCACGAACCAGCCCGGTACGCCCCAGCCGAGCGCGAGGCTGGTCACCACCACCGGCGCGAGCATCTTGCCCAGTTCGTAGCCCATGCCGTACGCCCCCTGGTACTGGCCCTGGGCGTCCGCTGGCGCGAGGCCGAAGGAGATCCCCCAGCCGGCGGCGGAGTGCCACAGCTCCCCGGTCACGTGGGCGACCGAACCGCAGGCAAGCAGGCCGACGGCACCGGCCGTGGGCAGTGCGCCGCTGGCGGCGAAGAGTACGCAGGCCAGGGCGATGGCCACCCCCGCTCGACGGGCGGCACGGGCGGCTCCGGGCAGGGTGGCGGCGGCGCCCGCGGCGCGGACCTGGAGGAGCACCACCAGCACGGTGTTGACCAGGGTCAACGCGGAGATCATCCAGATGGGCGCCCGGGTGTGCTCGGCGATCCACAGCGGCAGGGCGATGGTGAGCAGGCTGAAGTGCATGGACATCAGCCCGTCGACCAGGGTGAAGGCAAGGAACGGGCGGTCCCGCAGGGCGACCAGTCGAGGGCCGTGCGCGGGGGCGGCGACCGGAGCGATGCTGGGCAGCCGGATGAAGACCACCGCTGCGGCCAGCGACGCCGCCGCCGCAGCCAGGATCAGCGCGACGTACCCGGTGCGGGTGTCGGCGGCGATGGCGAAGCCGCCGAGGACCGCGCCGACGGAGATCCCGACGTTGGTGGTGGCCCGGAGGTAGGCGCGGGTGCGTACCCGCTGGTCGGCCGGGATCGCCCCGGCGATCAGCGCGCCCCGCGCACCGCGCTCCACCGCGTCGGCGAGCGCCGTGGCGGCTCCCACCAGCACGAACATGGGAAACGACCGGACGGCGATGAGGCCGACGGTGAGGGTGCCGGCGGCGAACAACGCGCCGACCTGTACGCCGCGCGGGCCGACCCGGTCGGCCAGGTAGCCACTGGGTGTGCTGGCCAGCACGCCGACGAGGGCCGAGATGGTCAGGCCGATGCCCACCTGGGTCGCCGACAGGCCGACCGACCGGGTCAGGAAGAGCGCGCTGGCGACGAGCCACAGGCCACGCCCGACGGTCTTGACCAGGGTGCCGACGGTGAGGACCCGGGCCGGGCCCGGTGGGGGAAGCAGGCGCATGACCGACACCCTAACAATACGTACGTACGGTTTGTAAAGAGTTGCTTGTCAGCGATGCATTGCCGATATATCGTTGATGCATCAGCGACAGTACGAAGAGAGGGAGAACCCGATGAGGTTCCATCGACAGCACCACCCGATGCACGAGGCCCGGATGCGTGGGTTCGGCTTCCCGCCGGTTCCACCCGGCCCGCACGGACATGGCGAGCACGGACACGGCGGCCCCTGGGGCGGTCGGGGCCGTGGACGGGGTCGGGGCCGACGCCCCAACGTCCGGGCGGCCGTGCTGGCCCTGCTCACCGAGCGGCCGATGCACGGTTACGAGATGATCCAGGAGATCGACTCCCGCACCGGCGGCGCGTGGCGGCCGAGCCCGGGCTCGATCTACCCCACCCTCCAACTGTTGGAGGACGAGGGCGTGATCGTCGCCAGCACGGAGGAGTCCGGCGGCGGACGGAAGCGGTTCACGGTCACCGAGGCCGGTCAGGCCGAGGCCACCGAGGCGGCGCAGACCCCGGCGTGGGCGGACGTCGCCCAGGGCACGGTGAGCAGCTGGCACGACATCCGCGACTCTGGCGCGCAGGCGATGAACGCGCTACGACAGGTCATGATGAACGGCACCGACGACCAGCGTGAGCGGGCCGCCCAGGTGCTCGACGAGACGCGGCGCAAGCTGTACGCGATCCTCGCCGAATCCGAGTGACACCAGCCCGCACCACCGCGAGGCCAAACCGCAGTGACGCGAAACCGCAGTGACGCGAGCCCGCAGTGACGCGAGCCGCACCCACCGCACACCAACCACGCCCCGCACCGACGGGGCAGGGATGCAACAAAAGCGGCCGTTCCCCCGAGGGAACGGCCGCTTTTCCAACTGGAAAATCAGTGCACGGTGACCGTCGGGCCGGTGATCAGCCCGCGCAGCTCCTCGGGCAGCTCGGCGCCCATCTCGTCGGCGATCCGCAGCGCCTCCTCGATCAGCGTCTCCACGATCTGCGCCTCGGGCACCGTCTTGACGACCTTGCCCTTGACGAAGATCTGGCCCTTGCCGTTGCCGGAGGCGACGCCCAGGTCGGCCTCGCGGGCCTCGCCGGGACCGTTGACGACGCAGCCCATCACGGCGACCCGCAGCGGCACCGGCAGCCCTTCCAGACCGGCGGTGACTTCCTCGGCGAGCTTGTAGACGTCGACCTGGGCGCGTCCGCAGGACGGGCAGGAGACGATCTCCAGGCCCCGCTCGCGCAGGCCCAGCGACTCCAGGATCTGGTTGCCGACCTTGATCTCCTCGACCGGCGGGGCGGACAGCGACACGCGGATGGTGTCGCCGATCCCCTCGGCGAGCAGGGCGCCGAAGGCGACCGCCGACTTGATGGTGCCCTGGAAGGACGGGCCGGCCTCGGTGACACCGAGGTGCAGCGGGTAGTCGCACTGCTCGGCGAGCTGCCGGTACGCGCGGATCATCACGACCGGGTCGTTGTGCTTGACCGAGATCTTGATGTCGCGGAAGCCGTGCTCCTCGAACAGTGAGCACTCCCACAGCGCCGACTCGACGAGCGCCTCGGCGGTGGCCTTGCCGTACTTGGACAGCAGCCGCTTGTCCAGCGAGCCGGCGTTCACGCCGATGCGGATCGGCACCCCCGCCGCCCCCGCGGCGCGGGCGATCTCCTTGACCTTGTCGTCGAACTGGCGGATGTTGCCGGGGTTGACCCGGACCGCCGCGCAGCCGGCGTCGATCGCCGCGAAGACGTACTTGGGCTGGAAGTGGATGTCGGCGATCACCGGGATCTGCGACTTCTTGGCGATCGCGGGCAGCGCCTCGACGTCGTCCTGGGACGGCACGGCCACCCGGACGATCTGGCAGCCGGACGCGGTCAGCTCGGCGATCTGCTGGAGGGTGGCGTTGATGTCGGAGGTGAGGGTCGTGGTCATCGACTGCACCGACACCGGCGCACCGCCGCCGACCGGCACCGAACCGACCATGATCTGGCGGCTGGCCCGACGGGGAGCGAGCGGCGGGGGCGGCACGGCTGGCATACCGAGACTGATAGCGGTCACTTCAGGCACTCACCTTGAGAAGAGCGTGATGGGGTTGACCACGTCCGCGGCGATGGTCAGCAGCGTGAACGCGCCACCGATCAGGATCACCACGTACGTGAAGGGCATCAGTTTGAGGTAGTCCACCCGGCCGGGGTCGGCCCGCCCGATCCGCGCGTAGACCCAGGAGCGGGCCCGTTCGAACCAGGCGATGGCGATATGGCCGCCGTCCACCGGGAGCAGCGGCAGCAGGTTGAACACGCCGATGAAGAAGTTCAGCGACACGAAGAGCATGAAGAAGACCAGCCAGGCGTTGTTCTCCACCGCCTCGCCGCCGAGTCGGCTGGCGCCGACCACACTGATCGGGGTGTCGACGTCCCGCTCGCCGCCGGTGAGGGCGGTCCACAGGGCGGGGACCTTCTGCGGGAGACGCTGGAGCGCCTTCACGGTGCCGACGGCCAGCTCACCGGTGAAGTCGGCGGTGGCACCGAAGGCGCCGACCGGCCCGTACGTCACGCGGGTGGGCGTGCTGGGGACGAGCCCGACGCCGAGCGCGGCCACCGGCGCGGCGGCACCGGTCGGGTTGTCCAGCGGCGGACGCTGGGTCTGCGCGAGCACCGTGCTGGTGGTGCCCGGCTGCCCGTCGCGGACGTACGCGATCTGCGCGGTGTCGCCCGGCTTGAGCCCGCGCAGCGTGGTGAGCAGGTCGCCGTAGGAGTTGACCGGCGTGCCGTTGACCGAGGTGATCCGGTCACCGTTGCGCAGTTGCGCCTGCGCGGCGGGGCTGGCCGCGTCTGCGCTCGTGCACGCGCGGACCGCGTTCTCCGGGACCACGCAATCGCTGAGCTGGATGACCGCGGGCTCCTGGCGGGCCTGCGCGTCGGTGGTCGGGAAGTCCGGGTTGGGCAGGCCGGCGGAGACGGCGAGGATCCAGATCGTGATCAGGGCGAGCGCGAAGTGCGTGACCGAGCCGGCGGCCATCACGATCGTCCGCTTCCAGACCGGGTAGCGCCACATCACCCGCGACTCGTCACCCGGCTCGACGTCGTCGTCCTGCGGAGTCATCCCGACGATCTTGCAGAAGCCGCCGAGCGGGATGCCCTTGACGCCGTACTCGGTTTCGCCTCGCTGGAACGACCAGACGGTGGGGCCGAAACCGACGAAGAACTTCGTGACCTTCATCCCGAACGCCTTGGCGGTCAGCAGGTGACCCGCCTCGTGCAGGCTCACCGAGATGAGAATGGCCAGGGCGAAGAGGACCACCCCGAGCAGGTACGACATCAAGCTCCTTCCACCGAACCCGCGATGATCTCCTGCGCGTGCGCGCGTGCCCACGACTCGGCAGCGAGCACGTCCTCGACGGTACCTGGTTCGTCGAAGTCCGGAGCGTCCTCCAACACGCGTTCGAGGGTGTCGACGATGCCGAGGAACGGCAGCCGGCCCGCCACGAACGCCGCGACGCACTCCTCGTTCGCCGCGTTGTAGATCGCCGGCCGGGAACGCCCGGCCTCCCCCGCCGCCTTGGCCAGCGCGACGGCCGGGAACGCCTCGTCGTCCAGCGGCGCGAACTCCCAGGTGTGCGCGGCCGTCCAGTCCACCGCCCTGGACGCCTCCGGCACCCGGTCCGGCCAGCCGATGCCCAGCGCGATGGGCAGCCGCATGTCCGGTGGGCTGGCCTGGGCGATCGTCGACCCGTCGACGAACTCGACCATCGAGTGGATCACCGATTGCGGGTGCACCATCACGGTGATGTCGGCATACGGCACGTCGAACAGCTCGTGTGCCTCGATCACCTCAAGAGCCTTGTTGACCATGGTCGCCGAGTTGATCGTGACGACCGGCCCCATGTTCCACGTCGGGTGGGCGAGCGCCTGCTCGGGTGTGACCTGCGTCAACTCGTCGCGCCGCCGACCGCGGAACGGGCCGCCGCTGGCCGTGACGATCAACCGGCGCACCTCAGGGCGCGAGCCGGAGCGCAGGCACTGGGCCAGCGCCGAATGCTCCGAGTCGACCGGCACGATCTGCCCCGGCCGCGTCACCGCGGCCCTGACCAGCGGGCCGCCGGCCACGAGGGACTCCTTGTTGGCCAACGCGAGCGTACGACCACCACGCAGCGCAGCCAGCGTAGGAGCGAGGCCCAGCGAGCCGACCACCCCGTTGAGCACGACGTCGCACGGCCACTGGGCCAGCTCGGTCATGGCGTCGGGACCGGCCACGATCTTGGGAAGCTTGAAGTCGCCGGTGGCCCAGCCGCGCCGGCTCGCCTCGGCGTAGAACGCCAGTTGCAGGTCTTGCGCGGCGGACGCCTTGGCCACCCCGACCGCCTCGACGCCCAGTTCGAGGGCCTGCGCGGCGAGCAGCTCAACGTTGCCGCCGCCCGCACCCACGGCGACCACCCGGAACCGGTCGGGGTTACGCCGAACGATGTCGATGGCCTGCGTGCCGATCGAGCCGGTGGACCCGAGCAGGACAAGGTCGCGGGGGGAAGTCACGAGGCCATTCTTCCCCACCCCCGCTGCATGCCCACTGGGAGCCTCAGGCGTCCCCGTCCGACGCGTCCGGCAGCGCCTCCTCGCCGAGCAGGTCGGCCGGATCGATGGAGAACTCGAACGGCTCCCGCATGACGAAGCGCGTCCCCGCCGCAGCGGCAGCCACCGGGCGGTACTCCCCCTCGGTCAGCTCGTACAACGCGATGATGGGCACCCGATTGCGCAGGTCAACCCGGAGGAAGAAGGGCACGCCGGCAGCGGCGTACTCACGTGGGCGGTCGATGATGTCCTTGCGCCGGTTTCCGGGGGAGACGATCTCCCCCAGAAGCACGGCGTGCCCGATGTCCATCGTCGTTCGACCGCCGCCCGGAGCGTCGAGAATGACGATGTCCGGAATGAAGAGATCCTCGCCCGAGACGATGTTCGCCTCAAGATAGAGCCACAGTTTCGCGCGACGCGCCGCCTGCTTGAGGAGATAGGCGAGGTCCAGCTCCGCGTCCTGATGGTCGTACCCGGCATGTGGTGTCACGATCACGCTTCCGCTCAGGACCTCAACCTTGGGGCCGTTGGTCTCCGGCAACAGGTCGAGGGCGAGCTGTGCGGTCCACGGCTCGTCGTGCCACCGCAGCACGTCGAACGACGGCTCGGTGTGCTGCGGCGCCGGCTCCGGCGCGAACGCGGCCTGGGCCATCCGGACTCACCCCCTCAGCGGGACATTCTGCTCAGCTCAGCCTAGCCACCGCAGCCTCAGCTGTGCGTCGTCGCACACCCAGTCCGGCGTCCGCAAGGACAACCCTCCGTGCGTTGCCAAGCGCTGAGCGGTAGCAGTCTCTCCTTGGCTCATCGAAAGGGGAGGTTCAGCGTCAGGAGACGCTACGCCGAGCACGTCACCCGGGTTAATGGAGCTGTCTTATTCCGGTTCGGATCTTACGGCACATTTCTAACAGAGATGCTTCGCTGTCGTCGTTCCCCTCAGCCCAACCCACAACAGCCAAGGCTTCAACAATCTTGAATCAAAACTCTTGCCGCAATGCTGCTGCCGCCTGAATGTACTGACCAGGCTCTCCATGAAGCCTGATTATGCGAGCAATATCAACTAGGCCGCCACCAGAATCAATCGACGCGCGAAACATATGACGCCACTCTCCCGCAACAGGCATCACGGCCTGCGGTTCACTCGGGGCCCGTTGCCGTCCGACCGTCATGATCATGCGTCCGATCGACGGATAGCCCGCCGTGGCCTGCTCCGTAACATCAGCGGCGATCACGGTCACAGACGGGGGAACACCATGAACCAGAAACTCCAGGCCCGCGCGTTCGAGCGGGTGGCGCCGATCCTGAAGCCGGGGGAACGGCCGGTCACCGCGACCCGGGCGATGGTCGGAAGCTTCTCGGCCAGTCGGCTCGGGACGGCCGTCGCTCAGGGGCTGATCCAGGCTGCTGCCGGTGCGACGGGTGCCGCGCTGGCGCGGACCAAGAAGCAGTTCGTCGTGCTCACCGACCAGCGGCTGATCTTTCTGCCGCAGACCTTCCTCGGCGGGCCCGGCACCGGTGTTCTCGGCGAGGTGCCCCGGGAACACGTCGAGCTCGCCGAGGCGAAGATGGGCCTCGTGAGCCTGCTCCGCCTCGCCTTCGGCGGTACGGGGGACGGCGTCAGCCTGACCTTCCCGCGGGTGGACAAGAAGAACGCCGAGGAGCTCGCGGCAGCCCTGGCGCCGGTGCCGACAGCCTGATCGGGGCCGGCCCGCGTCGGCCTGGCCGCCACGGCGGTGGCGTTGCCGGCACTGCGGCGATGTCTCCGCGACGCACAGGCTTGATCGACTCGGGCTTACGGACGTCGGGGTGTCCGCGTGCTGCGGACACCCCGACTTCCTGGAAAACGTGGTGATCAGGGGTTGATGACGAACTGCGAGCCCGGCTGGATGACGATGTTGCCGTCGGCCGAGTTCGTGATGGTCACGTTCGTCAGGTTGGCGTTGCCGCGCGCGCCGCTCATCGCGAGGATGCCGGCGCCGTTGTTGGACTTGTCGATCCGCACATTGGTGATGGCGACGTTCGGCATGTTGCCGCCGCCGTTCTTGAACTGGATGCCGTCGAACGTGGAGTCGATGATGTCGGTGTCGCGGATCGTGACGCCGACGATGTCCCTGGTGGCGGGGAAGAGCGTGATGGCCCCGAACTCCTGGTCCTCGTTCCAGAAGGCGCCACCGGTGCGGTAGAGCCCGTTGTTGGCGATCAGCGTCGTGCCGGAGAACGGCAGCGGGTCGTGGTCGGTCGCCAGCATGATGCCTGGGTAGTTCGCCGTGTCGTAAATGAGGTTGTTCTCGATCGAGTTGTCGTAGCCGCCGTAGATGGCGATGCCGTTGGCCCGCCAGGGCAACTGGATGGTGTTGTTGACGAAGTGGTTGTCGTGGGCGATGTCGACGTTGCGGTCCTTCACGTACGGGTTGGCCCAGACCGCGAGCGCGTCGTCACCGGTGGTGCGGAACGACGAGTTGAACACCCGCGAGTTGCGCGTGCCGTTGCTGAAGTTGATGCCGTCGGCGTACGTGTTGCGGATCCGCATGCCGGTGAACTCCAGCCCGTCGGCCGGCCCCCACAGGTCGGGGATGTTGTCGTAGTCGCGACCCACCCAGACACCCACGTTGGCGTGCTCGATCCACACGTTGCTGATCCGGGTGCCGGTGCCGAAGCGACCGTTCAGACCGACGCCACCCTCGGCGTTGCCGTCACCGCCACGGATCCGGCCGGAACCGAAGATGGCGATGTCGGAGATCTGGGTGTTCTTGTCGATGTCGAAGCCGAAGTTGCCCTCGTGGGGGTGGTTGATGCCACCCACCACGTTCTGCGGCTCGGTCAGCGTGTAGAGCTGCGAGTGCCACATGCCGGCGCCCCGGATGGTGACGTTGCTGATGCCGACCTGGTTGTGCATGCCCCGGTTCAGTGGGTCGTCGGTCAGGATCTTCTGCTCCTGCCGCCACTGCCCGGCCGGGATCCACACGCAGCTGATGACGCCGTTCTGGTCGTCGGTCACCGCGCGCTGGATGGCGGCGGTGTCGTCGATTCCGTCGTTCGGGACCGCACCGTACGAGGTGATCGAGGTGCAGCCGGCCGGCTGACTCGCCGCCGGGGCCACCTGCTCCAGGTCGATCATGTCGATGACGTAGAACGAGGCGGTGTCACCCGAGTCGCGCTGCAACTTGAACCGGGTGCCGGCCGGGTACGACTGCGCCAGCAGCGCGTTCGACTCGTCGAAGAGCCGTCGGGCGTCGGCCTGCGGGGTGTTGGTCAGCGCCTCCGGCCCGTCGGTGTTGCCGTAGAGCCAGCTGTGCCGCGACGACAGTGTCAACTTCCGGGAGAAGACGTCGTTGACGTAGAGGCTGATGGTCGCCTCGATGCCGCCACCACCGGGCGCGTCCGGGATGGAGTTGCGCACCACGATGGAGTTGGCCTGATTGGCCGAGGTGAACTCGACGAACTGGCCGGTGCTGTTGAGCCGTACCGACCTGCGGCCGGAGGATTCGCTGGCGAAGTTGGTGTGGCCGAAGGTACGCAGCGCGTCGGGCTCCAGCAGCGTGCCCTGGTAGCGAGCGGCCTCGGCCTCGTACGAGACGTACGGGACGGCTGCACCGCGCCCGACCACGATCGACTGGCTGAACCCGTTGTTGGTCTCGTTGGTCTCGGTCACCGCGTTGGTCGCGTCGGCGGTGGCCGTGATGGTGGCACCTCCGCTGGTGGCGGTCCAACTGCCGGTGACGGCCACGTTGACCGTCGCGCCGGCCGCGATCGAGGCGGTGCTGGTGTTGAGCGTGGTGCTGCCCACCACCAACCGGGTGACAGTGGTCGCGCCGGTCGCGGTGGTGCCACGGTTGCGGACCGCCACGGTGAAGGTGACCGACGCGCCGACCGCCGGGTTCGGCGGGTTCGAGGCGATGCTGAGCACCTGCAGGTCCGGGCCGGGCGCCTGCGCGACCACCAGCGGCGACGCCGCCGTGAAGCTGTTGTTGCCGTTGTTCTGCTCGACGATCGTGTTCGTCGGGTCGACCACCGCCGAGACGGCGTAGCTGCCCATCGGCCGGGTGCCGGCGTTGAACGACACGGTGGTCGAGCCGCCCGCGGCGAGCGCGCCCACCGTGGCGCTGCCGGCGACGGCGCCGGCCAGGCTGAAGTTCACAGTGGTCGCCGCGGCGGCGGCGGAGCCGATGTTGCGCACCACGGCCGAGAGCGTGACCGGGGAGACCTCGCTGGGCGAGGTCGGCGACCAGGTCACCGAGCTGACGACCAGGTCCGGGTTGGGCGCCGGCGTGCCGCACACCTCGAACTCGGCCACCTGGCCGGACGGGGCGCCGGTGTTGCCGGTGAACCGCAACTGCACGTCCGCGGTGGTCGCGGTGACCGGGATGCTCACCACGTTGGTGCCCTGGACGAACTGGTAGGTCGCCGCCGACACCAGACTGGTGTACGAGGACGAGGCCTGGTCGCGACCGAGGACCTGGATGGTCTGGGTACGGGTGCCCCAGGCCGGGTCCGGGTTGAGCTTGACGGTGACGCCGGAGATGGAGTGGTTGGCACCCAGCGCGACGGTCAGGTTCTGCGGGTAGCTCGCCGCGCCCTCCCAGTAGGTGGCGAGCTGCCCGTCGTTGGCCTTGTCCGGGGTGAAGCTGAAGGTGGAGCCGCTCGCCGTCATGCTCTTGCCCTGCGCCACGTTGGTGCAGGCGGGCGGGTTGCTGCCGGTCCGGGTGACGGTGTTGCTGTTGCCGGACAGGTTGCCAGCCCCATCACGGGCGCGGACGTGGTAGGACACGGTGGCCGTCGTCGGCTGGGTGTCGTTGAAGGTGGTCACGTTCCCGATGGACTGGAGGAACGCGCCGTTGCGGTAGACGTCGTAGCCGGCGATGCCGCTGCCGCCCGCGTTGTCGGTCGAGGCCACCCAGTTGAGGCTGATGGTGGTGCCCGACTGGGTGTACGAGAGGTTGCCGGGGACGCTCGGCGCTGTGGTGTCCGGGGTGGTGCCGCCGCTGCCGTACACCTCCAGCTCGGAGAGCTGCCCGGCCGGCCAGGCGCTGTTGGCGGTGATGGTGATCCGCACGTAGCGGGTGGAGGTCTGACCGAAGTTGATGGTCACCGTGCTGCCGCTAGCCGGGTTGAAGGTGTACGTCTGGGACCCGACCAGGTCGGTGAACGACGAACCGTTGACGCTGCCCTGCACGCTCAACGTCTGCGTCCGGGTGCCCCAACCGGAGGTCGGCAGCTTCAGTACGACCTGGGTGACGCTCTGCGATGAGCCGAGATCGACCTGGACCCACTCCGGGAAGGAGTTGTTGACGCTCTCCCAGTAGCTGCCCGCGTTGCCGTCGACGACCTTCGACGAGTCGTAGACGTCGGCGTGGCCGCTCTCCTGGGTGGGCCGGCCCTGCGCGAGGTTGGTGGCCGCCGCGGCGAGGCCGGCGCTCGGCGCGGCCGCCGTGTTGGCGGGGCGGGCGGCACCGGCGGGGTTCGCGAGGGCGGTGGCCAGTGCCGTGGCGATCAGCGTGGCCGCGGCTGCCGCCGCCACCATCCTGAACAGATTCGTTCGTCTCATCACTGTCCTTGTCGTCGGGGACGGCTGCCGCGGCGGCTTGACCACGGGGGGTGGGGGTGCGGCGGTGGGACGACCATCAACGGGCCCCTCCAGGGGGCCCGTTGAATCTTCCGAGAGCATGCGTTAAATCGCGCACGTCTTTGTCAAAATCTTGCGCTACTTTGACCAAAGGTTACTGACGTGCTACGGGAGCGTCAACACTTCGACCACCGTGACTATTTATGGGCATGCGCGTCCTGCGGGCCGTCGCCGCTTCGCTGTGGCGGGCGCCCGTCGGCACAACAGTGATGCCGGCGAGTCGTCAGAACGACTCACCGGCATCAGGGTTCGCGACGCGTTGGGCTCACGGCACGGGCACGGAGGTGCCCGGGTGTTCAGGCAGTCGGCGCCGCTCGGACGAAGGTCTCCAACTCCTCACCGCCGTACCACTCGGTGCGCCGGCCCACGTGCTCCATGCCGAGGCGCCGGCAGACCGCCATCGACGGCTCGTTGCCCGGCGACACGACCGCGTAGATCTCCGAGGTGCCGGCGGCGAACTCCCGCGCCATGAGGGCACGGGCCGCCTCGGTGGCGTAGCCGTGACCCCTAGAGTCCGGATGCAGGTGCCAGCCCGTCTCGATGTCCTCGGTGAGCTGCGTCTCCGGGTTCCCCGGCAGCCGCTTGAGCAACACTGTGCCCGCCACCAGCCCGGTCTCGCGTACCTCCATCGCCCAGGTGCCGTACCGGCCTCCGTCGGCGGCGTGCCGGGCCTGCCAGATGCGCAGCCGATCGATGGCCTCGCTCGGGTCGGTCAGCGGCAGCCCCGGTGCCGCGCCCAGCCAGCGGGTGATCTCGGGGCGGGAGTAGATGTCGTAGATCCGGGCCAGATCAGCCGGATCGTCGGTCCAATCGCGCAGGATGAGGCGTTCCGTGGTGACAACAGTCATGACCCGCGATCTTAAGGAGTGGCGGCCCCGACGACAGGGAAAGGCATCACGATGGGCAGCGGATGGCAGCAGGCGAAGCGGATCACCCGGGCCGCGTTCCGCCCGCTACGTGGGCGGGACCTGTCACTGCACGCCGCCGCGATCACCTTCTACGGCGCGATCGCCGTGGTGCCGGTCGCCCTGTTGGCGATCTGGCTCACCTCCCTGGTCGCCGGAGCCGACCGGGTACGCCGGCTCACCTCGTACGCCGTGGAAGCCCTGCCCACCGCAATCGGCGCACCCCGCGCGGTGGACGCGTTGGTCAACGCCGGGGTGGAGTTGACCCCGCTGCTGGCTCTGGCCTCGCTGCTGCCCGCGTCCCTGTACGGCGAAGGGCTGCGCCGGGCGTTCGTCTCGGTGGCGGCACCCCGTTCCGACGAGCACCTGGTCGGCTGGCGGGGTCGGATCCTCCTGCTGCCGCTGCTCGCGCCGGCCCCCGCGCTGCTGCTGTCGATCCTGCTGGCACTCCCGCTCACCACCCGTCTCGTCCGTCAGGGTGGCTGGGTCGGCGCGCTGGGCGTGGTGCTGTCGTTCCTGGCGGTCTGGCTGGTGCTCACGCCGGTGCTGGTGTGGGTGTTCCGGGTCGTCGGGTCGGCCTCCCCGGACTGGCTCTCCACGCTCGGGATCGGGTCGTTCACCGCGGCGAACCTCTCCGGCTTCCTGCACGGCTTCGTGCTCTTCGCCTCGCTCCCCCTGGACCTGGGAGTGCCGTTCGGTGGCTTCGACGAGATCGGCGCCGGCGTGGCCGTGCTCCTGTGGCTCTACATGTTCCACGTGATCGTCCTGGCCGGTTACTCCGCCACCCTGACCCTCTCCCGCTGGCGCGCCCAGCGCACCGGCTCCACGGACTAGGCTGCGGCGGCATGAGCAGTGAGATTCCGGCCCGCGCCGACGTCGTGATCGTCGGTGCCGGGCACAACGGCCTGGTCTCCGCAGTCCTGCTGGCCCGCGCCGGTCTGGACGTCCTGGTGCTGGAGGCGGCCGACGTGATCGGCGGCGCGACCCGCACCGAGAACCCGTTCCCGAAGGTGCCAGGGCTGCGGCACTCCACCGGCTCGTACCTGCTCGGGTTGATGCCACCGGAACTGCTCGCCACGCTCGGCGTCCGGATCCCGGTGCTGCGCCGCGACCCGCACTACTTCCTGCCCACGCCGGGCGGCCTCGGCTCGCCGTACCTGCTCTTCGGAAGCGACACCGCAGCCACCCGGGCGCAGCTCGCGGAGTTCTTCTCCCCCGCCGACGTGGCCGCCGACGACGCCATGCAGGCCGAGCTGGCCGCGCTGCGCGAGGATCTCGCCCCGGCCTGGCTGGCCGAGCCACTGAGTGTCCAGGAGACCGCCGAGCGGCACGTGCGACCGGCGCTGCGGCAGGTCTTCGTCGACCTCGTGCAGGGCTCGGTGGCCGACTACCTGGCCCGGTTCGAATTCCGCTCCGAGCTGCTGGTCAGCATGTACGCGGTCACCGACGGGCTGTCCGGCCTCAACGCCGGCCCGGACGACCCCGGCACGGGCCACAACTTCCTCGTGCACAACATGTGCCGGCTGCCCGGCTCCGGCGGCACCTGGATGATCGCCGAAGGCGGGATGGGCACCGTCTCACGGACGTTCGCCGAGGCCGCCCGCGCCGCCGGGGCGACAATCCTGACCGGTACGCCGGTGAGTGCGGTGACCCTCGACGGCGGCGCGGCCAGCGGAGTGGTGCTGGCCGACGGCCGACAGGTCGCCGCCCGGGTGGTGCTCGGCGCGTGTGACCCGTACCGGTTGATGGACCTGCTGCCCGACGGCGCGCTCCCGGCGCCGCTCGGCGAACGGATGGCCGCGGTCCGCCGCCCCGGCACCACCCTCAAGCTCAACCTGGCGCTCACCGGGCTGCCCCGGTTCTCCTGTCTGCCGGCCGACGCGCCGAGCCCGTTCGGCTCGACCATCCACCTGCTGCCCGGCTCCGCGTCGCTGGTCGGCGGGGACGACACGTCGCCGATGACCGCGCTGCGCTCGATGTGGGCGGACGTGCAGGCCGGGCGACTGCCGGCGGAGCCGACCATCGAGTGGTACCTGCACACCACCGTCGACCCGTCGCTCTCCGACGCCGCCGGGCACCACTCGTCGGCGCTCTTCGTCCAGTCGGTCCCCTACGAGCTGGCCGGCACCACCTGGGACGCGGCACTGCCCGGCTACGTCGACCGGCTCATCGGCATCGTCGAGCGGTACGCCCCCGGCACCGGTGACCTGATCGCCGACGCGGTGCCGCTCCCCCCGCCCGGCATCGAGAAGCACTTCGGCATCACCGGCGGGCACATCCACCACGTCGACAACACGGTCTCGTTCACCGACCGGATGCCCTACGCCACCGGCATCGACGGCGTGTACGCCGGCAGCGCCGGCTGCCACCCGGCCGGCAGCGTCATCGGCGCAGCCGGCCACAACGCCGCCCGCCGAATCCTCACGGACCTGTCGGTCTGACCCCGGTCCCTCACCGCGCGAACCCTCTCACCGGGTCGATCATGGACTTGTGGTGCCTGGTTTGGGACCGGAAGCAACCTTTGCCACCCACCACAACTCCATGATCGACGCGCGCCTGGAGGCGCGGGGTCAGATCACCGCTTCGCCTGCGGGGGCCGGAGTTTCCGCGTCCACCCGGTGGGCTCTCACCTTGTGGCCGACGCTCGTGAGGCAACGGCCGCTGGGCAGGTCGAAGCGCCAGCCGTGCAGCTGGCAGGTGAGCTGGTCACCGTCGACGATGCCGAACCGGGTCAGGTCCGCCTTGAGGTGCGGGCAGCGCCGCTGCACCACCCAGTCGCCCAGGGTGATGTCCTCGGCGTCGGTGCTGCGCTCGTGCTCGTCGTACCAGCCCTCGGCGTACTGGAGACGCTCCTCGGAGAGGCACTTGAAGAACGCGTAGACGAACTCGTTGTACTGGCCGATCCGGGCCGCCGAGAAGCGGCAGGACAGGAAGAGCGAGTTGACCCAGTCCACCTCGTCGATGAAGAGCAGGTGCTCGATCAGCGACCGCTCGGTACGGAACCGGTAGCGGACCTTCTCGTCGGCGTACGGCCGGACCTCCTTGCCCGGGAAGTCCACCACGATCGACTCGACGCTCTCGCCGTCGTAGCCGACCAGGTCGAAGCGGACCGGGCCACCCACGCCCTTGGCGAGGTAGATCGACTCGTCCAGCAGCGGCTCGATGCGGCGCTTCATCTCCCCGAGGACGTCCACCTCGGGGTGCCGCCAGGATGCCTTCTCGGCCTCGATGACCGGGCGCTTACGGTCCCGCATCTCCTCCAGGTGGGCGACCTTGTTCGCGAAGAACTCCTCCACCGGCACCGGGTGGGTGGTGCTCGCGCCCTCGGTGGTGACCTCGGCGACGCTGCCCGGCAGCAGCACGATGCCGTTGGTGCCGCCGACCTTGGCGTACTCCGCCAGGAAGACGGACTGGTCGGGGAAGATGTTGCCCTCGTCGCCGTGGATGTCGTTGAACTGCCACAGCTCGTCGTCGAGGAAGCACGGCGGGCCGGCGATCGGGAAGACGTGGTCGGCCTTCAGGTCGTCGATGTAGCGCCACGTCCGGTCGAACTGCCGGTCACGCTTCTGCTTGCCGAACGCGGTCTTCGCCGCCTGCGGCAGCTCGTAGACCATCGGGTACCAGATCGCGCCGGAGAACTGGAGCAGATGCGCGTGCACGTGCCCCAACTCGGCGAAGACGCTCAGGTCGGTGGGGCGGGCGTCGTTCTGGTTGAGCAGCCGCACCCCGTCGTGCTCGACCCAGAGCGACGAGTCGCCGATCGGTCCGTCGGTCGGGCTGGTCAGCGCCTGGATCATGATCTTGAGGCCGCCGGGCAGCTCCACGACCTGCTCGTTGGGCGCCCTCAGGAACTTGGTGAAACCAAGCGCCCGGAACTCGTCCTCCATCTCCGAGGTGGGGAACTCGGGGAGCAGGACCGTGGCGTCCTTGGAGATGAAGTCCCGCAGGTGCTTGGCGTCGAAGTGGTCCCGGTGCAGGTGGGACACGTACAGGTAGTCGACCTGGCCCAGAGTCTCCCAGTCGAGCAGGGAATTGTCCGGGAACGGGAACCACGAGGCGAAATAGGCCGGATTGACCCACGGGTCGCACAGAATGCTGCCCGCGGCCGTGTCGATCCGCATGCTGGCGTGCCCGGTTCCGGTCACTCGCACCGCACAGTCCCCCTCAAACAGACAATCAGGTGTACGCCAAACGCTACCGGAGGGAGTCTGACCGCCGCCCCGCGACGCCGGTAGTGCCGTTCGGCCCCGGGTGGGCAGGGCCTGACGGCCGGGAAACCCCCACCCCGCCGCGCCGAGCAGGAGGCGTGCCAGACTAACCAAAGATCCGATCGCGAGGGAAGGACCGACAGTGGCAGGAAGCGAGCCGGTAACGTCGCCAGACCAGCACAAGCCCGGGCACCGCAAGGCCGGGCAGATCGGCGCCGTGCTGTCCGCACTGGCGCTGCTGGCGATGATCTGCGGCAACCACGAGGGCAGGGTCGAGGACCTCTGGCTGATCGGCCTGGCCGTGCTGCTGCTGATCATCGTGATCGGCGACATCGTGCTTCGGCGCAACGGTCTGCGCTCCTGACCCGACCGACCGCCGGACGACCGGCCGACGACGCCGAGGGCCCGCCCCCACCCGGGGGACGGGCCCTCGTCCGTACGCGTCGGGGTCAGCGCCCGAAGAGAATGTCCTGCACGTCCTTGAGCGCGGCGTCGACCTCAGCCTCGAAGTAGCCGCCGGGCACCAGCCCGAACCGGAGCGTGTCCAGGTCCTTCGGGTCGACCGGCATCGGGTTGCGGCGCTGCATGCCGCCGAGCAGGGTCTCGAAGAACCGGTCCACCTGGTCCGGGTCGTAACCGCTGCCGAACCGGCGCACCTGGAAGCTGCGGCGGATCTGGTCGACCCGGTACAGATCGCTGCCGGGCGGGCCGGCCATCGGCGGACCACCCATCGGCGGGCCGCCCATCGGGGGGCCGGCCACGGCGGGCGGGCCGGCCATCGGCGGGCCACCGATGCCCTGCTGAGGCAGCTGCGGCGGACCGGCCGGGCCCCGGCGCATGTCGCGCAGGTCCCGCTCCGGCATCCGGATCTCGGCGGTCATGTCGGCCCGACCGTGTCGCCCGGCCTCGAAGCCGTCGAAGCGCGGCTCCTCCGGCGGATAGCCGCCGGGCGAGCGCTGGTCGTCCGGGCCGTACCCACCCGGTGAGCGCTGGTCGTCCTGGCCGTAACCACCGGGCGAGCGCTGGTCGTCCTGGCCGTAACCCGAGGGGCCGGCGGGGAGGCCGCGCGGCGGAACGCCGTGGCCACCCATCGGGCCGGGGCCCATCGGGCCGCCGGGACCCATCGGGCCAGGGCCGGCCGGGCCGCGCGGCGCGTCGTAACCGCCGCGGGGGGCGTCGTACCCACCGGCGAAGGCACCGGTCGGCTCGTCGTAGCGGCCGTAGCGGTCGGGCGGGCCGGCCTGCGCGGGCATCGGACGGGGCGGCATCGGCTGCGGAACCATGCCCCGCTCATCGCGCATCGGCGGCCCCATCCGGTCCGGTGGGCCCATCCGGTCACCCATTCGGGGGTCGCCACCGCGCCCGGCGCTGTTGCGCTCCTCCAGCTCGGCCAGCTGCCGCTCCACCCGGTCCAGGTGCAGGTCGACCTGCCACTCGTCGTAGCCGTTGAACCGGACCCGGAAGACGACGTCGTGGACCTCCTGGGAGGCCACCGGCGCGCCGACCTGTCGGCCGTCGAGTGTCGCCTCGACCCGGTCGAGGAAGGCATCCACCTCGTCGACCTTGTATCCCCGGCGGAGCGCCTTGCGCCGGAAACGCTGACCCTGACTCGCCACTATGTCTCCTGGTCTCGTTCGCCACGCCCGGTCACGCCGGTGCCTCTCCGGCGCGGTCGGTGTTGGTGTCGTTGTCCTCGGCGGCGGCGAGCTGACCACACGCGCCGTCGATCTCGCGACCTCGGGTGTCCCGTACGGTGGTGGACACCCCGGCATCGCGCAACCGCCGGACGAACTCCCGCTCCACCGGCTTCGGGCTCGCGTCCCAGCGGCTGCCCGGCGTCGGATTGAGTGGAATGAGGTTCACGTGGGTCAACTTGCCGGCCAGCAGCCGCCCGAGGAGGTCGGCTCGCCACGGCTGGTCGTTCACGTCCTTGATCATCGCGTACTCGATCGACACGCGACGGCCCGTCCGGGCGGCGTAGTCCCACGCTGCGTCCAGCACCTCGGCTACCTTCCAGCGCTGGTTCACCGGCACGAGTTCGTCGCGCAGATCATCATCGGGCGCGTGCAACGACAGCGCAAGGGTCACTGAGAGGTCTTCGCTGGCCAGTCGGCGGATGGCCGGAACCAGGCCGACCGTGGAAACGGTGATGTGCCGCTGGGACAGGCCGAGCCCTTCCGGAGCAGGGCTGACCAGGCGACGGATCGCACCGATCACACGGTTGTAGTTGGCCAACGGCTCGCCCATGCCCATGAACACGACACGCGACAGCCGCGGCGGGGAGCCGACCACCGCGCCGGAGGCCGCCACGCCGGCCATGTACACGGCCTGGTCGACGATCTCGGCGGTGGACAGGTTGCGGGTCAGCCCGGCCTGGCCGGTCGCGCAGAACGGGCAGGCCATCCCGCAGCCCGCCTGGCTGGAGATGCAGACGGTCACCCGGTCCGGGTAGCCCATCAGCACGCTCTCCACCAGAGCGCCGTCGTGCAGCCGCCAGAGCGCCTTACGGGTCGCGCCGTCGTCACACGCCAGCTCGCGCACCGGGGTGAGCAGGGTGGGCATGAGCTGCTCGGACAGCCGCTCCCGGGTCGCCGCGGGCAGATCGGTCATGGCCTGCGGGTCGCGGACCAGCCGCCCGAAGTAGTGATTCGAGACCTGCTTGGCACGGAACGCGGGCTCACCCAACTCGGTGACCAGCGCCTGGCGGCCGGCCAGGTCCAGGTCGGCGAGGTGCTTCGGCGGCATGGAGGCTCGGCGCGCGGCGGTGGCGTCCGAGATGGCGGGGATCAACGGCAGGCTCGTCATGGCTGGTCTAGTGTGTCACGCCGTCGGCGGCAGGTGCCGGTGCGGAGGTGTCGAACGGGCGGCGACCGCCGCAGCCAGATGACCGGAACGCCGTGATCATGCCTCAGTTCACCACCGGCACGAAGACGGCCAGCAGCAGGTAGGCCGTCGGCACCGCGAACAGGATCGAGTCCAGCCGGTCCATCAGACCGCCATGGCCGGGCAGCAGGTTGCTCATGTCCTTCACGCCGAGATCCCGCTTGATCATCGACTCGGCCAGGTCGCCGAGGACCGCCGCGCAGGAGACGGCCACCCCGAACACCGCACCCCACCAGGGGGCCACCTCGAACATCAGCCACAACAGCAGCGCACTGCCCAGGGCCGCCGCCGTGACCGAGCCGGCGAAGCCCTCCCAGGACTTCTTCGGACTGATCGACGGGGCCATCGGGTGCCGCCCGAAGGAGACGCCGGCCGCGTACCCACCGGTGTCGGAGAGGACCACCGCGATCAGCGTGGCCAGGATGCGCAGTGGGCCGTCGTCGGGGGCCGCCGCGAGCAACGCCGCGAACCCGGCGAGGAACGGCACGTAGACCGCGATCAGGGTGGCGGCGGTGAGATCCCGCTGGAAGCCGGCCGGCCCGTCACCCAGCCGCCAGATCATGGTGCCCAGCACGGTGACCAGCAGCCCCAGACTGAGCGCGTCCGGGCCGGCGAACCAGGCCAGGCCCACGGTCAGCACGCCACCGGCGATCAGCGGCACCAACGGCGGGTGCGCGCCGCTGCGTCGGACCGCCCGGGCCATCTCCCACATGCCGACGGCGACGGCACCGGCGAGCACCAGCAGGAACGCCAACGGGTAGACCACCAGCGGCACCACGATCAACGCGCCGAGGCCGAGCCCCACGCCGATCGCCGCCGGCAGGTTGCGGCCGGCACGCCCGGTGCCCAACTGCTGGGTGGCCGGTCGATCGACACTGGCCCGGCGTCGGCCCTTCGTCCGCCGACCGGACGGCGGCTCCGGCTCGATCACCGGCTCCGGGTCCGGTGCGATCTCGGCCCCGATGGGCGCGAGCTGCGCGGTCGGGTAACCGGCGTCGTCGTCGTAGCGGACCGGTCCGTCGAACGGTTGCGGGCCGTCGTAACGGCCGGGCTCGTCGTCCTCGCGAGGGTCGCGGTCGTCGAAACGGTCCCGGTCGTCCGGGCGGACGGTCCGGCCGCGCTCGTCGTACGGGTTCGGGTCCGCGTACGGCCGGGTGTGCGGGTCGGCGTACAGCTCAGGGCCAGCCGTGGGACGGCGGCTCCACTGGCCGGCCTCCAGGTCCTGCTCGGGCCACGGCAGTGCCACCGGGCGCTCGGCGCGGTCCCAGCCGCGAGGCTCGCTGCCGTAGGGGTCGGGGTGGGACATCACGCACCGCGACGAGGCGCGAGAACCACCACATGACGCAAGACCACAAGCATCCCCTACACGCGCGATGTTCCTCCGATTGACCGCCCCGACGGTCGGTCGATTCCCGGTGTTCACCGCCCGGTGGCCGGGAATCCTGCCGAGCCTACTGCACCCGCCGGATCGGCACGGCGGACGAGGCACGGCGATCGACATCGCCCCTGGCCGGCGGCCCGTCGCCGAGCGATACCCACCCATCCGGTACGCAGACCGCAGTCATGATCCGACTCGTCTCCCGCACGATCCGGGAAGAGCCTCAGGACCGTCTGGCTTCCCCGCTCACGTACGACACGAGGCCCGGCCCCGGTGGGGGTCGGGCCTCGGCGCATCTCACCCGAGCGACGGGCGGACGGTCACACCTCGAGCAGTTCGGTTTCCTTGTGCTTGACCAGGTCGTCGATGCTGGCGACGTAGCGCTGGGTCAGGTCGTCGAGTTCCTTCTCGGCGCGGCGACCGTCGTCCTCGCCGGCCTCACCGTCCTTGACGATCCGGTCCAGCTCTTCCTTGCCACGGCGGCGGACGTTGCGGATCGCCACCTTGGCCTCCTCGCCCTTGTGCCGGGCCACCTTGATCATGTCGCGGCGGCGCTCCTCGGTCATCTGCGGGAGCAGGATGCGCAACTGGTTGCCCTCGTTGTTCGGGTTCACCCCGAGGTCCGAGTCGCGGATCGCCTTCTCCATCGCATTGATCTGCGAGTTGTCGTACGGCTTGATGATGGCCATCCGCGGCTCGGGCACCGCGATGGACGCCATCTGGGTCAGCGGCGTGGGCGTGCCGTAGTAGTCGATGATGACCTTGGAGAACATGGCGGCGTTGGCGCGACCGGTACGGATGGCGCCGAACTCCTCCTTGGCGTGCTCAACCGCACGCTCCATCTTTTCCTCGGCCTCGAGGAGGGTGTCGTCGATCACCGGTCTCCTCGCCTCCTTCTGTGCTCGTGGTGGGCTCTGCTGAAAGTCGTCAGGACCGCCGCTGCCGTCGCCGTCGGCGGGGCTCAGGCGGTGATCAGGGTGCCGATCTTGTCGCCACCCACAGCGCGGATGATGGTGTCGTCACCCTGCGCGCCGAAGACCAGCATCGGCAGGCCGTTCTCCATGCAGAGGCTGAACGCCGCCGCGTCGGCCACCCGCAGGTTGCGGCGCAGCGCCTCGGAGAAGGTGATCGAGTCGAGCTTGCTGGCGGTGGGGTCGATCCGCGGGTCGGCGGTGTAGACGCCGTCCACGCCGTTCTTGCTCATCAGCACCACGTCGGCCCGGATCTCCAGAGCCCGCTGGGCGGCCACCGTGTCGGTGGAGAAGTACGGCATCCCGGCGCCGGCGCCGAAGATGACCACACGGCCCTTCTCCAGGTGCCGGATCGCCCGCAGGGGGATGTACGGCTCGGCGACCTGAGCCATCGTGATCGCGCTCTGCACCCGCGTCTCGATGCCTTCCTTCTCCAGGAAGTCCTGCAACGCGAGGCAGTTCATCACGGTGCCGAGCATGCCCATGTAGTCGGCGCGGGCCCGGTCCATCCCGCGCTTCTGCAGCTCCGCGCCGCGGAAGAAGTTGCCGCCGCCGACCACCACGGAGACCTGCACGCCGCGACGGACCACGGTGGCGATCTGCCGGGCGATGGCCTGGACGACGTCCGGGTCGACGCCGATCGCGCCGCCGCCGAACACCTCACCGGAGAGCTTCAGCACCACCCGGCGGGCGCGTCCCAGCGGCGGTGCCGTCGGATCGTCCACCGCCAGCGTCCGGTCACTCACAACCTGCGTCATCCGCCCCGCCCTTCCCCACGCGCACGCCCCGTGCGGCGCGTACCGCGAACCTGCCGCTGCCGACCCTATGTGACAAGGAGGCCGCGGTGCCTGTCACGTACACCGGCGGCCTCCTCGTCGACGTCTTCTGCCCACGGGCGCCCACGGCGCCCGGTGACGGCTCAGGCCTGGCCGACCTCGAACCGCACGAAGCGGGTGACCTCGATGCCAGCCTCGGCCAGCAACTGCTTCACCGACTTCTTGTTGTCAGCGACGGACGACTGCTCGATCAGGACGTAGTCCTTGAAGAACGAGTTCACCCGACCCTCGATGATCTTCGGCAGGGCCGCCTCGGGCTTGTTCTCCTCGCGGGCGGTCTGCTCGGCGATGCGCCGCTCGGACTCGACGACCTCAGCCGGAACCTCGTCCCGGGTCAGGTACTTCGGCCGCATCGCGGCGATCTGCATGGCCACACCACGGGCGTCGGCGTCGCCAGCCTCGTCGGTCTTACCGGTGTACGACACCAGCACACCAACGGCCGGCGGCAGGTCCTGGGCCTTGCGGTGCAGGTAGACGGCGGTGGTGCCCTCGACCCGGGCGAACCGGTTGAGCACCAGCTTCTCGCCGATCTTGGCCGACTGCTCCTGGATCAGGTCCGCGACGACCTTGCCGTCGAGCTCGGTGGCGAGCAGCTCCTCGGCGGTGTTCACGCCGGCGCGCTCGCCGTGCTCGACCAGCTGCTGGGCCAGCGCGATGAACGACTCGGTCTTGGCGACGAAGTCGGTCTCGCAGTTGAGCTCGAGCAGCGCCTTGCCGGAGTGGGCGACCAGGCCGTTGGCGGCCGTACGACCGGCCCGCTTGCCGACGTCCTTGGCGCCCTTGACGCGCAGGATCTCGATGGCCTTGTCGAAGTCGCCCTCGGCCTCGGTCAGCGCCTTCTTGCTGTCCATCATGCCGGCGCCGGTGAGGTCGCGGAGCTTCTTGACGTCCGCGGCGGTGATTTGGGACATGGCTCTCTCTTCGGTGTTGAGACGGCGTGTGGATGGTCAGAGGTGACGGTTACCCGGATCCGGGCGGATCGTGCCCGGCGTACCGTCGCTGCCCGCCGTTCGCGAAAACGGACGGCGGGCAGCGACGGTGCGATCACTCCGCGGTGGCGGCCGCCGGCTGCTCGGTGGCGGCCTGCGCCGGCTGCTCCGGGGTGGCGGCGGGCTGCTCGGCGGCAGCAGCGGCGGGCTGCTCGGCCGGGGCGGCCGGGGCGGCCGACTCGTCGGCCTTCTTCGGCTCCAGCAGCTCGCGCTCCCACTCGGTCAGCGGCTCGTCGCTCGCGACACCCTCGGGCTTCTCGTCGTTGCCCCGGCGACGGCCGGAACGCGCGATCAGACCATCCGCGACGGCGGCGGCGACGACCTTGGTCAGCAGCTCCGCCGAGCGGATCGCGTCGTCGTTGCCCGGGATCGGGAAGTCGACCTCGTCCGGGTCACAGTTGGTGTCCAGCACCGCGATCACCGGGATGCCCAGCTTGCGGGCCTCGTCGACGGCGATGTGCTCCTTCTTGGTGTCGACGATCCAGACCGCGGCGGGAAGCTTCTGCATGTCCCGCAGACCACCGAGGGTGCGGGTCAGCTTGATCTTCTCGCGGGAGAGCTGCAGGGTCTCCTTCTTGGTGTAACCGGCGGCGGTGCCGCTGAGGTCACCCAGACCCTCCAGCTCCTTCATCCGCTGGAGCCGCTTGTACACCGTCTGGAAGTTGGTCAGCATGCCACCGAGCCAGCGGTGGTTGACGTACGGCTGGCCGACCCGGGTCGCCTGCTCGGCAATCGCCTCCTGGGCCTGCTTCTTGGTGCCGACGAACAGGATGCTGCCACCCTCGGCGACGGTCCCACGCACGAACTCGTACGCCTTCTCGATGTACTCGAGGGTTTGGCGCAGGTCGATGATGTAGATGCCGTTGCGCTCGGTCATGATGAAGCGCTTCATCTTCGGGTTCCAGCGCCGGGTCTGGTGCCCGAAGTGGACACCGCTCTCCAGCAGCTGGCGCATGGTCACGACGGCCATGGTTGGGGTACTCCTCAAGATCCCTGGTTGTCACGCCCGGCCGGTGGCCGGGCGTCCTGGCGCCTGGTCGCCGACCCATGGTGGACCCGATCAAGATCGGGACCAGGGAGGCCGTCGCTCCACGACGATTCGTGAAGAGGGCGCGCGAGGTCGACCGCACGAGGCGGTCGCCAGTTGGCCAGTGTACGCCCCTCGCCCGTTCAGCCGCCCCGGGGTGCGAAGTGCGCGGGATGCGCGGCGGGCGCACGGCGGGGCGGCGCGTTCGGCGATGATCGACTCGGTTTCCTGGAAACCGCGGCTTCGCGCCCATCCGGACACCGCGACTTCCTGAAAGCCGAGTCGATCAAGACGCGGCAGGCAGCGCCACGCACAGCTGGTGGCGCTCGACGGGTCAGCCGACAGCGAGCGCTGCGGCGAGGAAGAGCACCAGCCCGACCGTCAGGTAGGCCGTGGGCGGGCGGAGCCACCCCCGACCACCGTCGGAGAGCGCCAGACCGCCGGTCCGGAGCCCGTAGAGCCCGGTCGCGAAGATCGGCAGCCCGGCGACCAGGGCGATACCCACCACCACGTTCCCGGCGTCCACCGGGTCGCCGGTCACACCCGCCAACAGCACCCGCAGCGCGGGGACTTCGAAGATCAACACCAGCAGAGCGAAGAGTACGGCCAGCACCGGCCGGCGGGTCCGGTAGACGCCGTCAGCCACCGGGGGGTACGTCGACGGCTCCGTCGCGGGTAGGTCCGGGCGGGGACCGATCCCCGGCATCGGGCCGGTCGGCATCTCCAGCGGGTGTGGCGTGTCACCGCCCCGGCTCGGCTCGATGATCGGGTAGCCAGCCAGCGGGGCGGGACGCACCTGGTCGGCGAGCACGGCAGCGGACGTGTCGGACGCCGGCAGGGCGTCCCTGGTGGCCTCCGGCAGGCCGGTGGTCAGCGGTGAACCAAGCCCGGTCGACTCGCGGGCGGCCCGTCGACCGGGCAGCTCACCGGAGACCTCCGAGGGGTCCCGGTCAGCCCTCCGCGAGCGGGTCGCCCGATAACCGTCCGCTTCCGATCGCGCATCGCTCAACGGGTCGACCGCGCCGAATCGCCCCGATTCAGGCTCACTCGCGCCGAACCGACCAGGCGGGGCTTCCACGGCACCGAAGCGGCCCGAGTCCGATTCGGGGGCGCCGAACCGGCCCGCGTCCACCGCGCTCAGCCGACCCGAGTCCGACTCAGGCGTACCGAAGCGGCCGCTCGCATCGACGGCGCCGAAGCGACCGGAGTCCGGCTCCCGGCGGCGACCGACGCCGGTGTCCTCGACGGAGCGGCTCTCGTCGGGGCCGCGCTGCTCGGGAACCTCAGTGTCCCGGTACCGCGATTCGCCCGTGCCGCGCCACTCCGACTCGCCGTAACCGCGACCCCGCTCATCGGGGTACCAGCGCGACTCCTGATCTTCCGGAAAGCTCCGTCGTCCGTCCACGTCAGGCACCGTATGCGACCGGCAGCCCGCGCGCCATCCGGCCCCAGCTCAGCGACACTGCAGGCACAACCTGTCCAGGATGTCGTCGTAGCACATCCGGGCATGATCGTCCGGTTGTCCACAGGACGCCCGTCGTCCACAGCTGGGCCGTCACCGGGGTCGCGAAACGCGCTCTCTGGCGGGCACCGTGCCGGCCATGACGAATCGGAACCAGGCGGTCGGCGCGTACGGCGAGCGGTGTGCCGCCCGGCACCTGACCGAGGCAGGGCTGCGCCCGATCGCCCGCAACTGGCGCTGCGCGGCCGGGGAGATCGACATCATCGCCTGGGACGGGCCGGTGCTCGCCTTCTGCGAGGTGAAGACCCGCCGGGGCGACAACTTCGGCACCCCGGCCGAGGCGGTCGTTCCGGCCAAGGCCCGCCGGCTGCGAGGGCTCGCCGCCCGTTGGCTGACCGAGACCGGCACGACCGCCGAGGAGGTGCGTTTCGACGTGCTGTCGGTGCGGCTGCCCGACGCCGGCCCGGCGCAGGTCGACCACCTCAAGGGCGCATTCTGACATGCGCGCTCCCAAGGATCGGTGACGGCGCCATGAGCTACGCCAAGGTGCTCTCTGTGGGCCTGGTCGGGGTGACCGGTCACCTGGTCGAGGTGGAGGCCGACCTGGCCGCCGGCCTGCCGGCGGTGGCGATCTCCGGGTTACCGGACACCGCCCTGCACGAGGCCCGCGACCGCGTCCGTGCCGCCGTGGTCAACTCCGGCCAGCGCTGGCCCAACCGGCGGATCACCCTCAACCTGCTGCCCGCCACGCTGCCGAAGTTCGGCTCGGCCTTCGATCTCGCCATCGCCGCGGCGCTACTCGGCGGCTCCGGTGAACTGCCGCTGCTCCCCCTGGAGGGGGTCGTGGTCCTCGGCGAGTTGGGGCTCGACGGGACGGTCCGACCGGTGCGCGGCGTGCTCCCGATGGTCGCCGCCGCGGCCCAGGCCGGCGTCCGGCGGGTGATCGTGCCGGTCGGCAACGCCGCCGAGGCCGCGGTCATCCCGGGGGTACGGGTGCGAGCGGTGGACAACCTGCACCGGCTGGTCGCCTTCGTTCGCGACGGCACTCCGCTGATCGAGCCTCCGACGGCCGTCCCGGCACCGCTGGACGACGGACCGGATCTCGCCGATGTCGCCGGGCAACAGCTGGGTCGACGCGCCTTGGAGGTCGCCGCCGCCGGCGGGCACCACGTGGCCCTGCTCGGCCCTCCGGGTGCCGGCAAGACGATGCTGGCCGAACGGCTGCCGTCGATCCTGCCCGAGCTGGACGACGACGCGGCGCTGGAGGTCACGGCGCTGCACTCGATTGCCGGGCTGCTGCCGCCGGGCGGCCGGTTGCTGCGTCGCCCGCCGTTCCAGGCGCCGCACCACACCGCGACCGTGCCGTCGCTGGTCGGTGGAGGCTCGGGGCTGGCCCGGCCCGGCGCGGTGTCGCTGGCACACCGCGGGGTGCTGTTCCTGGACGAGGCCCCCGAGTTCAGCAAGGGCGCGTTGGAGGCCCTGCGCCAACCACTGGAAAACGGTCGCATCCAGCTGAGTCGCAGCGGGGGTGGCACCGTGTACCCGGCCCGGACCCAACTGGTGCTTGCCGCAAATCCATGCCCGTGTGCGAAGCCGTCCGGCGACGCGCACTGCGAGTGCACAGCGCTGGTCCGCCGCCGCTACCTGGGCCGGCTCTCCGGGCCGCTGCTCGACCGGATCGACGTACAGGTTCGGCTGATGCCGGTGCGGGCGGCGGAGTTGCTGGCACCCGAGGGCGACACCGAGCCGTCGGCGACGGTCGCCGCCCGGGTGGCAACGGCCCGGCAGGCTGCGGCCACCCGCTGGGCCGGTCTCGGCCGGCGGGTGAACGCCGAGGTGGACGGCCCGCACCTGCGCCGACCGCCGTGGCGGCTGCCCGCCCGGGTCACCGCCGAACTACGGGGCCGGCTCGACTCCGGCTCGCTGTCGGCGCGCGGCTTCGATCGGGTCATTCGGATGGCCTGGACCATCGCTGACCTGGACGGCCGGGATCGGCCGGACCTGGACGACGTGCGGGAAGCGATCCAACTCCGGACGGGAGAAGCGACATGAGCGCCGACGACGAACGGCGGCTGGCCCGGGTCGCCCTGACCTGGCTGGCCGAGCCGGGCACCCGCGCGGTGCACCGACTGGTCGAACGGCACGGCCCGGTGGCGACCCTGGACCTGCTGCTCGACGGCGGCAGCCCGGACGGTTGGCTGCACAGCACGGTGGCCGCCCGGACGGCGGCCGGCGACGCCCGGGCGGTGGCGGCCGAGGCGCTGGAGCGCGCGGACCGGCTCGGAGCACGCCTGGTCACGCCGGACGACGAGGAGTGGCCAGCCCAGGTCGCGGTCCTGGCCAACCTGCGCCTGCCGGATGTGACCCGCCGGGTGGACGTGGAGACCGCCCCGCCGCTCTGCTTCTGGGTCCGCGGAAGTTGGCCGTTGGGCGAGGCCCTGGATCGTTCGGTGGCCGTGGTCGGCGCGCGGGCGGCCACCGGCTACGGGCAGCACGTCGCGACCGAGTTGGGTTACGGGCTCGCCGAGCGGGACTGGACGGTCGTGTCTGGTGGCGCGTTCGGCATCGACGCCGCCGCCCACCGGGGTGCCCTCAACGCCGGCGGCCTGACCGTCGCGGTGCTCGCCTGTGGGCTGGACCGGCCGTACCCGATGGGCAACGCCGCACTCTTCGACCGGATCGCCGACACCGGGTTGCTGGTCAGCGAGTGGCCGCCCGGCGCCGAACCGCTGCGACCCCGGTTTCTGATCCGCAACCGGGTGATCGCCGGAGGCACCCTGGGCACCGTCGTGGTGGAGGCGTCGGCACGCAGTGGCGCGACGCAGACCGCGCGGCGAGCCATCCACACCAACCGCGTGGCCATGGTGGTGCCCGGGCCGGTGACCTCGGCGATGTCCGTCGGTGCGCACGAGCTGCTGCGCGAGTTCCCCGACAAGGCCCGGCTGGTCACCGGGGTGGCGCACGTGCTGGAGGAGGTGGGCCGGATCGGCGCGGACCTGGCTCCGTTGACGCGCGGCCCGCAACGGCCCGCCGACGCGCTCGACGACGACGCGCGGTCACTGCTGGAGGCGCTGCCGCGGCGAGGCGTGATGGGCGTGGACCGCCTCGCCGCCCGCGCGGGTGTCGACGTGCGGACCGCGTTGCGCAAGTTGTCTCTCCTGGAGGAGTTGTCCATGGTGGTTCGTCGCGACGGCGGTTACGCCCTCATCCCGCGCTCCCGACCGAAGCGCACGACGGCGGCGACGACGTCCGGGTCGGCCTGAGGGCCTCAGCGCGGGGGCACTGAGATGTCGCTCCTACCGGTACGGTGCCCGGTCATGGGTGCTGTCAAGCCGTGGCACATCACGGTGCTGTGCTGTCTCTTCACGTCCGCCGTGCTCATTGCCGGCCTGGTGGTGGTGCTGATCAGGAGGTCCAACAGGCGATAGTCGAGGCCCGACGAACACCGGCACCGTGGGGGCCGGTGATCCTCGTCGCTCGGCCGTAGGCTGGTGCCGTGCCAGCTGCCAGTGAAGGTGCCGGGGCCGATGGCCCGGTCCGCAAGTTGGTGCAGCCACGATGAGCCGGCCGGACCGGGGCACCCGGGCCATGCACCAGGCACTACCGCCCGAGCTGCGTGACGCCGTGGACGACTTCGCCGAGCACCTGTCCCGGGTGCGTAACCGGTCGGCGCACACCGTCCGCGCGTACGTCACCGATCTCGTCTCGCTGCTCGACCACGCCGTCCGGATGGGCTGCGTCGACCTGGCCGAGCTGGACCTGTCGGTGCTGCGCAGCTGGCTGGCGAAGCAACGCACCACCGGCGCGGCCCGCACCTCGCTGGCCCGCCGGGCCGCGTCGGCACGGGCGTTCAGCGCATGGGCGCACCGGGCCGGGTTGCTCTCCGCCGACGTCGGTGCGGCGCTGGCCAGTCCGCGTGCGCACCGCGAGCTGCCCAGCGTCCTACGCGCCGACCAGGCCGCCGCCCTGGTCGAGGCGCCGGCGCGGCAGGCACCACCCGTGGGTTCAGCTCCCACCAACCCGCCGGCACGGCAGGCACCGCCCGTGGACCCAGCTCCCACCAACCCGCCGGTGCGGCCGGCGCCGTCCGTAAGCCCAGCTCCCACTGACCCATCTCCCGGGCCGACACCGGGCGCGGCGCAGACGGCCGAGGCCGAGGCCGTGCCGCTGCGCGACCGGGTGCTGCTGGAGTTGCTCTACGCCACCGGTGTACGGGTCAGCGAGGCGTGCGGGTTGGACGTCGGGGACGTCGACCACGGCCGACGGGTGATCCGCGTGTTCGGCAAGGGCGGACGGGAGCGCGCGGTGCCGTACGGGGTGCCCGCACAGCGGGCGTTGGACGAATGGCTGCGCCGAGGCCGTCCGGCGTTGGTGGGTGCGCGTTCCGGGGACGCGCTGCTGTTGGGTGCCAGGGGTGGCCGGCTCAACCCGACGACGGCCCGTCAGATCGTCGGTGCGTACGCCGAGGCCGCCGGCCTGCCCCGGACGAGCCCGCACGGTCTGCGCCACTCGGCGGCCACCCACCTCCTGGAGGGCGGCGCGGACCTGCGGGCCGTGCAGGAGCTGCTCGGCCACGCGTCGTTGGCCAGCACGCAGATCTACACGCACGTTTCTGTGGAGCGGCTGCGTGCCGCCTACCGTCAGGCCCACCCGCGCGCCTGATCAAGGGCCGGAGGGCGGGGGCCCCGGCGGTTACGATCATCACGTGAGCGTCCCGCAGCCCCCTGAACCCATTCCGGGCGCCCGCCTGCTCTTCTCCCTGGACCCGGCGGTCAGCCACCTCAACCACGGCTCGTTCGGCGCGGTCCCGATCGGGGTGCAGCGGGCCCAGCAGCGGCTGCGTGACGAGATGGAGGCCAACCCGCTGCGCTTCTTCACCCAGGGCCTGGTCGACCGGATCGCGCACACCCGCCGGCACCTCGCCGGGTTCCTGGGTGCCGACCCCGACGGCAGCGCCCTGGTGGGCAACACCACGACCGGCGTCGCCGTCGTGCTCCAGTCGCTGGGTCTGCAACCCGGCGACGAGGTGCTCAGCACCGACCACGGGTACGGGGCGGTGAGCCTGGCCATCCAGCGCGAGTGCCGTCGCACCGGAGCGGTCAGCCGGGTGCTGCCGATCCCGCTGGCCGCGAGCGACGAGCAGCTCGTGCAGATCATCCGCGAAGGCCTGCGCCCCGGTCGGACCCGGGTGCTCGTCGTCGACCAGCTCACCTCTGCCACGGCCAAGCTCTTCCCGACCGCCGCGATCGTCGGGGTGGCCCGCGAACACGGCGTACCGGTCCTGGTCGACGCCGCACACGCCCCGGGGATGCTGTCCACGACGGTGGCCAGCATCGGCGCGGACTTCTGGGTGGGCAACCTGCACAAGTGGGCGTACGCCCCGCGCGGGACCGCCCTGCTGGCGGTGGCACCGCAGTGGCGGGACCGGATCGAGCCGCTGGTGGTGTCCTGGGAGCAGGAGTCTGGCTTCCCGGCCCGGGTCGAGTGGCAGGCGACCCTCGACTACACGTCCTGGCTGGCCGCTCCGGCGGGTCTGTTCACGCTGCGCAGTCTCGGCGTCGACCGGGTGCGGGCGCACAACGCCGCGCTCGCCGCGTACGGCCAGCGGGTGGTCGCGGACGCGCTGGGGGTGCCTCCCGCCCAACTGCCCGACCCCGGCGGGCCGGAGGTGTCTCTGCGCCTCATTCCGTTGCCGGCCGGCCTGGCCGCCACCATCGACGCGGCGCGGGCGTTGCAGGCGCGGATCGGCGAACGGCTCACCGCCGAGGTGGCGGTGATGAGCTGGAACGGCCGGGGGTGGTTGCGCCTCACCGGTCAGGTCTACAACACCGCCGACGAGTACGAGCGGCTGGCCGTGCGGCTGCCGGCCCTGCTCGCCCAGCGCTGACCTCGCCGAGGCCGGCCCCGCGGACCGGCAACGGTGGGCCGACCCCATGGACCGGCAGCGGTGGGCCGGCCTCATGGACCGGCAGCAGTCGCACCGGGCCGAGGCCGAGCAGTGCCAGCGGGTCCAGATAGTCCGTGCCACGGCGCAGGCCCCAGTGCAGGCACGCCGCGGCCGGGCAACCCGGGTGTCCGGGGAGCAGCTCGCCCAGCGGCGTGCCGGCGGTGACCTGCTGGCCGGGACGTACGGCCGGTCGGACCGGCTCGTGGGTGGTTCGCAGCCCGTCGGGGTGCCCCACGGTGATCACCGGTCGCCCGGCCACCAGACCGGCGAAGAGCACGGTGCCCGGACCGGCGCTGCGGATCACCGTTCCGGCCGGCGCGGCCAGGTCGACGCCCCGGTGACCGGGCAGCCACGGCCGGGGCGGCGGGTCGAATCGGCGTACCGGACGAGGCGGCCCGTCGAGCGGCCAGCGGAACCGGCCCGCAGGCTCCGGGGAGGACGGCAGGGCCGCCGCGACCGGCACGGTCGGCGTCGGTGGTTCGCGGGGTGTCGCCTCGACCAACCCGCAGAGCTGGACGATCAGCGCGAGGGCAAGCGCGGCGCGGAGCAGCCCGGCATGGCGGACCGGGCCGGTGCGCGGGACGGGTGGGGGTCGCATGACGGCAGCCTCCGACCGAAGCCGGGTCGTCCGCCAGCCCGGCCTGCGGACCTGTGGACAACCGGAGGTCCTGTGGACGACCACCCAGTGATGCCGAGGATCTGCTACGGCCGGTCAGGTCACCACCACTGCTCGTTCGAGCCGGTCTCGTAGTCGTACTCCTCGACGTGGTCCCACTCCTTCCCGGTCGCCTGCTGGTAGGCGTCGGAGGGGACGTCGAGGATCGATTCCGCATGAGCGGCCTCGACGGTGGTGAAGCGCTCGAACGCTGCGGGATCCGCCAGCACGGCTGCCATCGCCGCTGGTCCCGCCACCACCACCGCGCACCGCGCATACAGGAAGTCGTCATCGGACAGCCGGTCGGCGCCGGGCAGGACGGCCTGGGCCAGCACCCGACGGTCCAGTTGGTGGAGCTTGAACGCCAGCGCCTCGGCGAAGTCGACGATCCGCTCCACCGGCTGCTCCGACAGCACCGAGGTCAACCGCTCGTACGGACGGTCGTCCTGGACCTCCGGCTGACCGCCCAACATGTCGACGAGCCGCCAGAATTCCTCATCCGCGAGCACTGGGAGCCTCCACCGGGACTGTTCGGCCGAACCGGCGCCAGTCTCCTCCTCCCCCGCTGACCTCACCCCACCGTCCCCCGGGCCATGTTCGTGCTGCCAGGGAGGGCCTAGGCTGGTCCGCGTACGGCGGGTGCCGCCGTGTGGACCGGGGAGGCCCAGGCATGACCACTGTCGATGACCGGACGCCGACGGTGGCCGACGTGAGCGGCCCGTCCCGGCTCGCGGAGCCGGACGAGGCGATCAGCGCCGAGGAGTTGCAGCTCGCCGCCCGCAACCACGGCATCCCGTTGGAAGCGCTGCGCTACGACGTCACCCCGGCCGGGCTGCACTACCTGCTGATCCACTACGACATCCCGGACGTCGACCCGGCGGCGCACACGCTGACCATCGGCGGCGCGGTGGACCGCCCGCTGACGGTCACCCTCGCCGACCTGCGTGAGCGGCCACGGGTCACCCAGCAGGTGACCCTGGAGTGCGCCGGCAACGGGCGAGCCCTGCTGCACCCCCGGCCGGTCAGCCAGCCCTGGCTGGTCGAGGCGGTCGGCAACGCCGAGTGGACCGGCACCCCCCTCGCTCCGCTGCTGCGGGAGGCAGGCCTCGGGCCGGACGCCCTGGACGTGGTCTTCACCGGCGCCGACCACGGCGTCGAGCGTGGGGTCGAGCAGGACTACCAGCGGGCCCTTCCGGTCGCCGACGCGCTGCGCGAGGAGGTGCTGCTGGCGTACGAGATGAACGGCGCTCCCCTGCTGCCGCAGCACGGCGCCCCGCTTCGGCTGATCGTGCCCGGCTGGTACGGCATGGCGCACGTGAAGTGGCTCCAGTCGGTCGAGATCCGCACCGAGCCGTTCGAGGGCTACCAGAACGCCGTCGCGTACCGGGTGCGCACCGACGCCGACGACCCGGGCGTTCCGGTCACCCGGATCGAACCCCGCGCGCTGGTCCGCCCGCCCGGCTTCCCCGATTTCATGTCCCGCCGCCGGGTGCTGCGGCCCGGGCCGTGCACGGTGGACGGTCGGGCCTGGTCGGGGCACGCGCCGGTGGTCTCCGTGGAGGTCACCACCGACGGTGGGCAGAGCTGGGTGCCGGCCGAGTTGGACCCGGCGGACGGCGGCGACTTCGCCTGGCGGCGGTGGCGCTACGAGTGGTCCGCCACGCCGGGCCGGCACGTGCTCGGTGCCCGGGCGACCGACGCGTCGGGTCGCACCCAGCCGGTCGAGCAGCCGTGGAACCGTGGCGGCTTCGCCAACAACCTGGTGCAGCGGGTCGAGGTCGTGGTGCCGGCCGAGTGACCTGGTGCCGGCCGAGTGATCGGCGGCGGGGGTCACACCGCGGGTGGGGGCCCGTGGTGCGGCCGGTCGGCGTGGGTGCGGTCAGCCGCCGAAGCCGGAGTCGGCGGGCAGCGAGATGTCGGGCTTCTCCAGCTCTTCGACGTTGACGTCCTTGAAGGTCATCACCCGGACGTTCTTCACGAAGCGGGCAGGACGGTACATGTCCCACACCCAGGCGTCGTGCATCTCGACCTCGAAGTAGACCTCGCCGTCGGAGTTGCGCACGTGCAGGTCGACCTGGTTGGCCAGGTAGAACCGACGTTCCGTCTCCACCACGTACGAGAATTGGCGGACAATGTCGCGGTACTCCCGGTAGAGCTGCAGCTCCATCTCGGTCTCGTACTTCTCGAGATCTTCCGCGCTCATCGCACTCCGCCTTCCATGGCCACATCTTCCCCCACCGGCGCCGGAGGCCGAGGCTGCTCGCCCAACGCCACGCCGACGGTACCCCCTGACGCCCAGGAGCGCTCCATCGGCTCTTCCAGCGCGTGACCGCCGGGCCGTCGGGCCCGCGGCGGCCGGCCGTCGCGGCCGGAGACCGCGGCGACATTGACGTACGAGAACCGGTGCTCCCGGCACGGCCCGTGCTCCCGCAGCGCAGCGGAGTGCTCCGGGGTGATGTAACCCTTGTGCTCGGCGAAGCCGTACGCCGGGAACACCCCGTCCAGCTCCACCATGATCCGGTCCCGGGTGACCTTGGCGAGCACGCTGGCCGCCGCCACACACGCCGCGACCCGGTCACCCTTCCACACCGCCAGGCCGGGCACGCCCAGGCCGTCCACGCCGAAGCCGTCGGTCAGCACGTACTCCGGGCGGGTGGTGAGGGAGGCGAGCGCCCGACGCATCGCCGCGAGGTTGCACACGTGCAGCCCCCGGGCGTCGACCTCGTCCGCGGGGATGACCACCACGGCGTACGCGAGTGCCCGGTCCACCACCTCCGCGTACACCCGTTCCCGGCTCGCCGGGGTGAGCAGCTTCGAGTCGGCCAGCCCTTCGATCTCGCCGCGCCGCCCCTCGGGCAGCACCGCCGCCGCGGCGACCAGCGGACCGGCACACGCGCCCCGGCCCGCCTCGTCCGCGCCGGCGACGTGCCGGAAGCCGCGCCGCTGGAGCGCTCGCTCCAGGGCGTACAGGCCGGCCTCGCGGCGCACGACGGTGCGCGGCGGGGTCAGCACGACGCCTCGCCCTGGCCCGCGCCGGTCGACTGCCCCAGCCGGGTCAGCAGGACGGGCAGCTCGGGGGGATAGAACCGCTCACCGCTGACCGCCAACTCGGCGGGAAGCCACCAGCGGTGATCGGCGATGCTGCGCTGCTCGACGTCGTTGAAGCCCGTGGTGTCCACCTGCCAGGACTGCACCCGGACAAGGAAGAAGTCCTGTTCCTGGCGGTACCAGGTGCCGTCGAACGTGAACTCGGTCGTGTCGCACCAGACCGGCTCGCCCAACTCGGCCGGGTCGAGCCGCAACCCGGTCTCCTCGGCCAGCTCCCGTGCCGCGCCGGCTGCCGGGGACTCCGCCGGGTCGAGCCCACCGCCGGGGGTGAACCAGTAGCGGTGCCCTGGTCGGGCCGGGTCGAAGCCCTCGAACAGCAGGACCCGGCCGGCCGCGTCGACGAGCAGCACGCGGGCGGCGCGTCGAGGGGTGTAGGCACGGTCGGCACTGCTCGCGGCTGCGGGGCTCGCAGGCTCACTCCTCGCGCTCACGGTCACCGCCCCAGCCTGCCAGACCGGCGGCGGATCGCCCACGCCCCGGGCGGCCTACGGCTTGGGAATGCCGTCGAACTGGTCTGGCACGGTCAGCCAGGTGGCCCGACTCACCGGCCAGAAGACGGTGAACGCTCGACCGACGACGTCGTCCTCGGGGATCGTGGCCTCGGTGATGTTCTGCCCGGACTGCTGCCAGTGCTCCAGGGAGTCGCCGGAAGCCGAGCGGTGGTCGCCCATCACCCACAGCCGGCCCTTCGGCACGGTGATGTCGAACTCCTGATCGGCGGGCTTGTCGCGGATGCCGTCCATCGAGAAGATGTACGGCTCGTCCAACGACCTGCCGTTGATCATCAGCCGTTCCTCCGGGTCGCAGCAGACCACGTGGTCACCGGGGACGCCGATCACCCGCTTGATGAAGTCCTCACCGTCGGGGTTGCCGCTCCAGGCGGTCGGAGCCTTGAACACGATCACCTCGCCGCGGTGCGGCGATCGGAAGTCGTAGACCAGCTTGTTGACCAGCACCCGATCGTCGATCTTGAGAGTGTTCTCCATGGACGGGGAGGGGATGAAGAAGGTCTGCAGCACGAAGGCGCGGACCAGCACCGCGACCAGGATCGCCACACCCAGCAGGATCGGCAGCTCCTTCCAGAAGGAGCTGCGCGGCTTGTCGGTCTGCTCGTCAATCACGCCAAGGAGCCTACGTTGCCGAACTGGACGCCACCGACCGGAACGCGCGGGAACCACGCAGTGCGGCTACCAACGGGAGTATCAGCAGCACACCGCCCTGCGGGGTCGGTTGCACCGGGGGTGCGCCGGGGGAAGCCGTCGCCGGCGCGGACACGTCGTCGAAGGTCGACGGCACCGACAGCGAAGTCCACCGCGACTGGGGCCAGACCACGATGAAGGCCCGGCCGACCACGTTGTCGATCGGCACCGGACCCTGGCAGCGTGCATCCTGCGAGACCTCGCGGTGGTCACCCATCACGAAGATCTGACCGGGCGGTACGACGACCTCGTCGAAGCGCCGGGAGCGGCACTCCGCCGGGTTGGGCGGCAGGTCCAGCGGGGAGTCCCGCAGCACGTACGGCTCGTTGAGCGGCGTGCCGTTGACGGTCACCCGGCCCTGGCTGTCGCAGCACTTGACCCGATCGCCGGGGAGACCGATCACCCGCTTGATGAAGTCCTTCTCGCCGGGGCGACTCACCCCGACCAGGTCACCGACGGTGCGGGTGAGCTTGCCGGCGACGCCGGGCGCCGGCTGCTCGTCGACCTGCGGTGCCCAACGGTCGGTGCCCCGGAAGACCACCACCTCGCCGCGTTGCGGGTCGCGTACGTCGTAGACGACCTTGTTGACCAGCACCCGGTCCCCGATGAGGAGCGTGTCCTCCATCGAGCTGGACGGGATGAAGAACGCCTGGAGCAGGAAGGTGCGGATCAGCACCGCGAGGCAGAACGCGACCACCAGCAGCAGCGGGAGCTCCTGCCAGAGGGGCATCTGGCGGCGGGCACGGCGAGCCCGCCGGCGCCACGGATCGACGGTGCCGTCCTCGTCAAGCGTCTGCACCACGCCACTCCCCGGTCCACAGAAGCACTACCGCCCGGGAGCCTCGTCGAGGCTCCACGGGCGGTAGTGGACGGCTGCCCGCCACGTGGGCGGGGCCGCCGCCTCGCTGCGCCCGTACGACCAGGGTAGTGCGGTCTGGTCGGTACGGCATACGCACAGCTCAGGCGGCGTGGTGAGCGGGAAGTCAGCTGGGCTGCTTCTCCCGCTTCTCCTTGATCTTGGCCTTCTTGCCGCGCAGCTCGCGCAGGTAGTAGAGCTTGGCGCGGCGCACGGCACCGCGGGTCACGATCTCGATCCGGTCGATGCCCGGGCCGTTGATCGGGTAGGTCCGCTCGACGCCGACGCCGAAGCTGACCTTGCGGACCGAGAAGGTCTCGCGCAGACCGTCACCCTGGCGGCGGATCACGACGCCCTGGAAGATCTGGACACGGGACCGGTTGCCCTCGACGACGCGGGCGTGCACCTTGACGGTGTCACCGGCCCGGAAGTCGGGAAGGTCGGTCCGCTTCGACTGGGCGTCAAGGGCGTCCAGGATGTTCATCGCTGCGTCCTCGTAAGGCTCACGGCGCACCGTCACTCGGTGCGCGGGTGGGTGATTCTGATCCCCGGGTGATGTCGGCGGACCGACCCCGGTCGGGGATCCTCGCAGCCGCCCGCGGGCGCGGACGGATGCGGCAACCCCCCTACTTTGCCACATCCCCCGCCGGCAGCTGAAATCCGGCCTGGTCCAGGGCCGCGATGTCCCGTTTGTCGAGCCGATCGGCGGGCAGCGCGGCGAGCAGGTCAGGGCGGCGGGCGGCGGTGCGCAGCAGACCCTCCTCGCGCCGCCAACGGGCGATCCTGCCGTGGTCACCGGAGCGGAGCACCTCGGGCACGTCGTGCCCGCGCCAGCTCGGCGGCTTGGTGTAGATCGGCGCCTCCAGCAGCCCGTGCGCGTGCGACTCCTCGTCCAGCGAGCCCGCGTTGCCCAGCACCCCCGGCAGCAGCCGGGTGACCGCCTCCAGGATCACCAGCACCGCGACCTCGCCACCGAAGAGGACGTAGTCACCGAGCGAGACCTCGGTGACCGGCATCCGGGTGGCGGCGTGCGCCAGAACGCGTTGGTCGATGCCCTCGTACCGGCCGCAGGCGAAGAGCAGATGCGACTCGGCGGCCAGCTCGTGAGCCATGGCCTGGGTGAACGGGGCACCGGCCGGCGACGGCACCAGCAACCGGGGTGGCGGGGCCTCGGCCGGCGCGAGCGCGTCCAGCGCCTCACCCCACGGCTCCGGACGCATCACCATCCCCGGCCCGCCGCCGTAGGGAGTGTCGTCGACGGTGCGGTGCACGTCGTGGGTCCAGGTCCGCAGGTCGTGCACGGCAAGCTGGAGTACGCCGTTGGCCCGCGCCCGCCCGATCAGCGACAGGTCGAGCGGGGCGAAGTATTCCGGAAAGATCGACACAACGTCGACGCGCATAGCGGGGTGATCCTAGAGATCGAGCAGTCCGGCTGGCGGGTCGACGATCACACGTCCACCGGCCAGGTCGACCTCCGGGACGATCGCCCGGACGAACGGGATCAACGCGGTACGCCCCTCGGGGCGTCGCAGCACCAGCAGGTCCGAGGACGGCGCGTGGTCGATCCGGGCCACCTCGCCCAGCCGCTCACCGCTCGGGGTGACCACGGCCAGCCCGACGAGCTGGTGGTCGTGGAACTCCTCCGGGTCGTCCGGCGGGGTCACATCGGCGCTGTCCACCACGAGCAGGGTGCCGCGCAGCGCCTCTGCGGTGTTGCGGTCCGGGATTCCAGCGAACGCGATCAGCACCCGGCCCTGGTGGAAGCGAGCTTCCTCGATGGTCAGCTCCGCCGGAACTCGGAACGGAACGCCGGGCTCGTCTTCCGAGGCTGTGGGCGGGGGCATCGCCCCCGGCTCAGTGCGCAGCACTGTGCCGGGGGCGAACCGTGCTTCGGGCTCGTCGGTCCGCACTTCCACGGTGACTTCACCGCGGACGCCGTGCGGCTTGCCGATCCTGCCAACGACGAGCTGCATCAGTACGAGTCGACGATGTCGACGCGTACCCCGCGCCCGCCGATGGAGCCGATCACCTGGCGCAGCGCCTTGGCGGTCCGGCCGGACCGCCCGATCACCGTGCCGAGGTCCTCGGGGTGCACGCGGACTTCGAGCCGCTTGCCCCGACGGGAATCGACCATCCGCACCCGGACGTCGTCCGGGTGGTCGACGATGCCCTTGACCAGGTGCTCCAACGCCGGACGCAGAGGCATGTCAGGCCTGCTCACCGGCGTCGGCAGCGGCGGCCGGAGCCTCAGCCTTCGGAGCCTCGGTCTTCGCAGCCTCAGCCGGAGCCTCGGTCTTCGGAGCCTCAGCCTTGGGCGCCTCGGCCGGAGCCTCAGCGGTCTTGGCGGCCTTCTTGGCCGGCTTGGCCGGCGTCTCCGGGGCGAGCCCGGCGGCGGCCTTCGACTCAGCCTCGTACACAGCCTTGCGGTCGGCCCGCTCGGGGGCGACCAGGAGCGGCGGCGGGGCCGGCAGGCCCTTGTACTTCTGCCAGTCACCGGTCAGCTCCAGCAGCCGCTGCACCGCCTCGCTCGGCTGAGCGCCGACGGACAGCCAGTACTGGACCCGCTCCGACTTGACCTCGATGATCGAAGGGTCTTCCTTCGGCTGGTAAATCCCGACGAACTCAATCGCCCGACCGTCACGCTTGGTGCGCGAGTCGGCGATGACGATGCGGTACTGCGGGTTGCGGATCTTGCCCATCCGCAGGAGCCGGATCTTTACGGCCACAGTTGTTTCGCTCCTGTTGCGATCTCACCGGCCCGTGCGGGCGGTGTGCATGGGTGAGCGCCGACCGGACCCGTGGGGTTGGGCCGGAGACTACTCGGTGGACTAGCGACGTGCCCGGGTTAGAGGGCGCCGGACGCGCGCCGGATACCAGCGACCCATTCTGCCAGATCCGATGCCGATCGCACGCATCGGACCCGGACACCGCGTCACCGGTGACGCGGGACACCTCTCAGCGCACCGGCGGACGGTCCCATCCAGGTGGAAGTTCATCCGGTACGTCCCAGTCTGGCGGGGGTGTGAAGTCGCACCAGGTGCCGTCGAACGGGAACTCGCCGGCCTCGGCGAGCGCGATCACCCGCTCCCCCTCGGCGCGGACCGCCTTCTCGTCGGTCACCCAGTAGTCGTCGCCGAAGGCGAGCCGCTCGACGAACTCGTCCTCGTCCTTCCAGTCCCAGCTGAGGTCCGGTCGCACCACCACGTCCAGGTCCTGGTCCACCACGTCGACGCCGGCCACCGGACCGTCGTCCCAGCGGACACCGGGCTCCTCCAGGTTGACGTACCAGTTGGCGAACCGGCCCTGCGCGTCGCGGAACCACCAGACGGAGTGCGCCGCCCCGGTGGGCAGGAACTTCAGCAGCGGCGGCCCGTTCCAGCGCCCGTGCGCCAAGCGGTACGACGACGAGATCCACTGGGCGAACGGCATCGCCCGCATCCCCAGCCCGGCCTCGGTCACCTCGTGGGCCACCGGGGAGTCGCGGGCGATCCACACCAGCAGACCCCGGTCGTCGTCGCTGACCACGCGGCCCGGCCGGACCCACCCGATCCGACCGTGCCGCACGTTCCGATGCATGATCAACCGACCCGGCTCGAAGCGCACCGCACCCACCTTCGGGTTGTTCTTCCTCTGCCGCCGGCGTGGAGAAGGATGCCCAGGCGCGCCGGCCCAGGCGTCCCTACACCTCAGTAGGCGCGGGCGAGGATGGCGACCAGGTCGGGCTCGTCCTCGGAGTCCGGTACCGAGCCGTCGGCGCGCAGCAGGCAGCGCACCGTGACGCCCTGACCGTTCGCCTCGGCCTCGCCGGCCACGCCGACCGCCGACCACGGCACCCGTGCCCAGCCGTTCGCGGCGGCCTCGATCGCCTCGGCCAGCGTGGCGACCTCCACCGTGCGCGACTCGCGGTTGGCCAACGCCTGGTCGTGCAGCACCTGCTGGTCCGTCTCCAACGCGGCCAGCACAGCGGCGACCACGTCGGCCACCGGCGTCGGGGACTTCGAGCCGTCGGTGCGGCGCACCACCGTCGCGTTGCCGACGGCCAGGTCCCGGGGGCCGACCTCGACGCGTACCGGATAGCCACGCAGCTCGGCGTCGACGGCCCGGCGGCCGAACGCGGTGTCGGTCCGGTCGTCGAGCGCGACCCGGACACCGGCGTCACGCAGGCCGTCGCGCAGCTTGGCCGCCGCCTCGGCGACGCCCTCGCCGTCCTTGACGATCATGACGTACGCCTGGATCGGGGCCAGCCTCGGCGGCACGCGCAGACCGTTGTCGTCGCCGTGCGCCATGATCAGGCCACCCAGCATCCGGGTGGACGTGCCCCAGGAGGTGGTCCAGGCGTGTTCCCGGCCGCCCTCCTTGGAGGAATAGCTGATGTCGAACGCCTTGGCGAAGTTCTGGCCCAGCTCGTGGCTGGTGCCCAACTGCAGCGCCTTGCCGTCACCCATCATGCCTTCGCAGGTGTACGTGGCCGTCGCCCCGGCGAACCGCTCGCGCGTCGTCTTCAGGCCCACCACCACCGGAATGCCGATGACGTTGACCATCAGGTCCTCGTACGCCTCGTGCAGGATCTTCCGCGCGTACGCACGGGCGTCCTCGCGGGTGGCGTGCGCGGTGTGCCCCTCCTGCCAGAGGAACTCGCTGGTACGCAGGAAGAGCCGCGGGCGCAGCTCCCACCGGACCACGTTCGCCCACTGGTTGAGCAGCAGCGGCAGGTCCCGGTACGAGTCGATCCACTTGGCCATGAACTCGCCGATGACCGTCTCGCTGGTCGGGCGCACCACGATCGGCTCGGCCAGGGGCTTGCCACCACCGTGGGTGACGACCGCCAGCTCCGGCGAGAAACCCTCGACGTGCTGGGCCTCACGCTTGAGGTAGCTCTCCGGGATGAAGAGCGGGAAGTACGCGTTCTCCGCACCCGCCGCCTTGATCCGGGCGTCCATCTCGGCCTGCATACGCTCCCAGATGGCGTAGCCGGCCGGTCGGATGACCATGGTGCCGCGAACCGGGCCGTTGTCGGCCAGCTTTGCCTTGGCGATCAGGTCTTGGTACCAGCGGGGGAAATCCTCCGCACGGGGAGTGAGCACGCGTGCCATGACCGCACATCCTATGCGTCACGCGGGGCGACACCGCGCCCGGGAGCCGCAGCGCCGTGTCGCAGCCCCTTCTGGTGGCTGTTGCGCACGCTCGCGGCGTCGGTGGTGACGGCGCTGGACAACTCGACGGCGGCCGGTGGGCGGCTCGACGGCGTTCGCTGGCCGGCTGGTGGCGCACGTCGGGCGGGCGGGCCATGCGCTCTGGGCGGGCGGGCCGCGCGGCCCCTAGAATTCGACCATCATGACTGCAACGACGGACTCGCCGCGTCAGCGGCTGCGCGACACGATCGTGGATGCCGCCCGCGCGCAGACCATCGCCGCCGGCTGGGACGCGGTCCGGATGGGCGGCGTGGCCACCACGGCGGGAGTGAGCCGGCAGACCGTCTACAACGAGTTCGGCAACAAGGCCGGGCTGGCCGAGGCACTCGCCCGCCGCGAGGTGGACCGCTTCGTCGGCGACGTCCGTGCCGCCCTGCTCGCGCACGGGACCGACGTACGGACCGGCGCGTACGCCGCGATCGCGCACACCCTCGCCACGGCAGCCGACAACCCGCTGGTCAAGGCCATCCTGACCAGCGCCCGAGGTGGTTCGGACGAGCTGCTTCCGTACCTCACCACGCGGGCCGAGGTGGTGCTCACCGAGGCGTCCGGGGCGCTCATCGAGTGGGCCGGCGATCACCTTCCCGGAGCGGATCAGGCCGCGTTGGCCTTCGCCGCCGACACGATCGTCCGGTTGGTGGTGAGCCACATCGTGCTCCCCCGCGCGCCGATCGACCAGACCGCCACGGCCCTCGCCGACCTGGCCGTACACCTCTTCAGCGCCGCCATCCGCCCAATCCGCTGACCCCGCCCGCCGCGCCGCACTCCCCCGCACCCGCACCCGCACCCGCACCGCCGAGCGGCGCCGCGCCCGCAACTTCCCGGATGTTGCTGCCTCCGGCGCGCGGGAGGCAGCAGCATCCCCGATGTTGCTGCCTCCCCTGGCCGGGGGCACGGCGCGCCGGGGCACGGCCAGGGGTCAGCGCACTACCTGGCCGCGCAGGATCGTGCGGGAGGGTGCGCGGACGACGCGCAGGTCGCGGCGGGGGTCTTCGGGGTAGACGGTCAGGTCGGCGAGGCCACCCTCGACCAGGCCGGGGAAGCCCAGCCACTGTCGGGCGCCCCAGGAGGCGGCGGCAAGTACGTCGATGGGCGCCATGCCAGCCTGCTCGTGCAGCAGAAGCATCTCCTCGGCGGCGAGGCCGTGGTCGATGCCGCCTCCGGCGTCGGTGCCCACGTAGATCGGCACCCCCGCCTCGTACGCGGCACGCACCACCTCGGGGAAGCCGTCGCGCAGCGCGAGCATGTGCTCCGCGTACCCGGGGAACTTGCCCCTCGCCTGCTCGGCGATGCCGCCGAAGGTGGCGATGTTGATCATTGTGGGGATCAGCGCGGTGCCCCGCCGGGCCATCTCGTCGATCAGGTCCAGGCTGAGCCCGGTGCCGTGCTCCACCGAGTCCACCCCGGCCCGCACCATGATCTCGACCGCCGACTCGGAGAAGGTGTGCACCGCGGCGCGTACCCCGGCGTCGTGGGCGGCCTGGACGGCCGCGGTGAGGGTGTCCGCGTCCCAGGCCGGTGCGAGGTCACCCACGCCCCGGTCGATCCAGTCGCCGACCAGCTTGACCCAGCCGTTGCCGGCCCGCGCCTGGGCGGCCACCGTCGCGGCCACGTCGGTGGCGTCGACCTCCACGCCGATGTCCCGCAGGTAGCGCTTCGGCGGCGCGACGTGCCGGCCGGCGCGGGCCAGTCGCGGCAGATCCGGCTCGTCGTCGAGTTCGGGGTACGGGTACGGCGACCCGGCGTCGCGGATCGCCAGCACGCCGGCGTCCCGGTCGATGTGGGCCAACTCGCGGGCCTGGTCGAGTGAGGTGATCGGGGCGCCGCCTCGGGCGATACCGATGTGGCAGTGCGCGTCGACCAACCCCGGCAGGACGAAGCCGCCGTCGACGACCGTCTCCGCACCGGACACCGGAGTGAAGGTCACCCGGTCCCCGACCAGCCAGAGATCCCGGACCTCGTCGTCGGGGAGCAGCACACCGCGCACGTGAAGAGCCATGCGCACAGTCCTACCCGATCACGCCCGGTCGGGGGCGAGCAGGTCACCCTCGACCGGCACCGAGGTCAGCGGGGGCGGTTGTCGCCCTTGCCGAGCTTGTTGAAGTCGATCTTCGGGAGCTTGAAGCCGGGCGGAAGGCCCTGGCCACCGGCGAGATCGTTCGGGTCCATCCCCGGCGGGAGCTGCGGCATGCCACCCGGGAAGCCGCCCGGCATCCCGGCCCCGGCACCCGCTCCCGTACGCGGCCGACCGCCACCCTTGGTGCCCTTGCGCTTGTTCTTCGGCGACTTGGTCGCCTTGCGCCGGCCACCGCCGGGCAGGCCCATCATGCCGCCCATCTGCTTCATCATCTTCTGCGCGTCGGTGAAGCGGTTGAGCAGCTGGTTGACGTCCATCACGGTGACCCCGGAGCCGTTGGCGATACGCGCCCGGCGGGAGCCGTTGATGATCTTCGGATTGGTCCGCTCGCCCGGGGTCATCGACCGGATGATCGCGGTGACCCGGTCGAAGTGGGTGTCGTCCAGCTCGGCGAGCTGGTCCTTCATCTGCCCCATGCCCGGCATCATGGCCAGCACGTTGGCGATCGGGCCCATCCGTCGGACCGCGATGAGCTGGTCGAGGAAGTCCTCCAGGGTGAACTGCTCGCCGCCCATCAGCTTGGCGGTCATCTTCTCCTTCTGATCGGAGTCGAAGGCCTGCTCGGCCTGCTCGATCAGAGTGAGGACGTCGCCCATGCCGAGGATCCGGCTGGCCATCCGGTCGGGGTGGAAGACGTCGAAGTCCTCCAACTTTTCACCGGTGGACGCGAAGAGGATCGGCTGCCCGGTGACCTCGCGCACCGACAGCGCGGCACCACCGCGAGCGTCGCCGTCGAGCTTGGAGAGCACCACGCCGGTGATGCCGACGCCGTCGCGGAACGCCTCGGCGGTGCGGACGGCGTCCTGGCCGACCATCGCGTCGATGACGAAGATGACCTCGTCCGGCTGGACCGCGTCGCGGATGTCGGCGGCCTGCTGCATCATCTCGGCGTCGATGCCGAGGCGGCCGGCGGTGTCGACGATGACGATGTCGCGGGCAGCCCGCTTCGCGTGCTCGATCGAGGCGCGCGCCACCTGCACCGGGTCACCGGTGCCGTTGCCGGGCTCCGGGGCGTACACCTCGACACCGGCCCGGCCACCGAGCACCTGGAGCTGCCCGACGGCGTTGGGGCGCTGGAGGTCGGCGGCGACGAGCAGCGGCTGGTGCCCCTGGCCCTTGAGCCAGCGGGCCAGCTTGCCGGCCAGGGTGGTCTTACCGGAACCCTGGAGACCGGCCAGCATGATCACGGTCGGCGGCTGCTTGGCGAACTGGAGCCGCCGGCCCTCGCCGCCGAGCACGGTGATCAGCTCTTCGTTGACGATCTTGATGATCTGCTGGGCCGGGTTCAGCGCCTGGGAGACCTCGGAGCTGCGGGCCCGCTCCTTGACGGCCGCGATGAAGCCCTTGACCACCGGCAGCGCGACGTCCGCCTCCAGCAGCGCGAGGCGGATCTCGCGCGCGGTGGCGTCGATGTCGGCGTCGGTGAGCCGCCCCTTGCCGCGGAGCTTGGTGAAGATCCCGGACAGGCGGTCACTCAAGGTGTCAAACACGCGAACATCCCGTTTGTCAGTGTTCCGGCGGGCACAACGCGGCCGGCACTGCGGAGTCCGGCCACCGCTAGGGTAACCGCCCCGCCGCAAGGCCGCTGTCGCCCGGCCCGGGCCTCACCCCGACACCAACCCCGACTGGTACGCGAACACGACGAGCTGGGCCCGGTCCCGGGCTCCCAGCTTGCCCATCGCCCGGCTGACGTGGGTCCGCGCGGTCGCCGGGCTGACCACCAACCGGGCGGCGATCTCCTCGTTGTTCAGGCCCTCCCCGACCAGACCGACGACCTGGCGCTCCCGATCGGTCAGCGCGCCCAGCCGGGGGTGCGGACGAAGCACCCGCGACGGTCGGGTAGCGAACTCCCGCACCACCCGACGGGTCACCGACGGCGACAGCAGCGCCTCCCCCTCGGCGACCAACCGGATGGCGCGCAGCAGCTCGGCCGGTCGGGTGTCCTTGGTGAGGAACCCGCTCGCGCCGTGCCGCAGCGCGTCGAAGACGTACTCGTCCAGCTCGAAGGTGGTCAGCACCACCACCCGCGTACCGGTCAGGTCGGGGTCCGCGACGATCCGCCGGGTCGCCTCGATGCCGTCGATGCCGGGCATCCGGATGTCCATCAGCACCACGTCCGGCCGTTCCCGGCGCGCCAGCTCGACCGCCTGCAAACCGTCGGCCGCCTCGCCGGCGAGGGCCAGGTCGTCCTCGCTCTCCACCAGCGCGCGCAGACCGAGCCGGACCAGGTCCTGGTCGTCGGCGACCAGCACCCGGATCACGTGGTGGGCCCCACGGGCAGCCGGGCGTACACCCGGAATCCGCCGTCGGGGCGCGGCCCGGCGGCCAACCGCCCGCCCAACGCCGCGACCCGCTCCCGCATCCCGGCCAGACCGTGCCCACTCTCGTCGTCGACCGGATCCGTCCGGCCTCGCCGCACGCCGGTGCCCTCGTCGGTGACCTCGACGGTCACCTCGTCGGCGCGGTAGTCGACGCGCACCTCCGCGTTGGCCACCCCCGCGTGACGCAGCACGTTGGTCAACGCCTCCTGCACCACCCGGTACGCGGTCAGGTCCAGCGCCGCCGGCAGGTCCCGAGCGTCGCCGGTCACACGCAGGTCGACGGCGAGTCCGGCCCCGGCGAGCCGGTCGCGCAGCGCGGGGAGCCGGGCCAGACCGGGCACCGGGCCTCGCTCGGCGCCCTGCCGCACCGCGCCGAGGGTGACCCGAAGCTCGTCCAGTGCCTCCCGGCTGGTCCGGCTGATCGCGGTCAGCGCGGTCTCCGCCTGCTCAGGCCGTTTCGGCAGGAGGTGCAGGGCGATCTCCGCCTGCATGCTGATCGCGGCAAGCCCGTGCCCCACCACGTCATGCACCTCCTGCGCGATGCGCAGTCGCTCCTCGTCGGCCTGCCGCCGGGCCTGTTCGGCGCGATCGCGGGCCGCCTCGGCCCGGCTGCGCGCGGCCGTCTCGCGGTTGACCCGCACCACGACCCCCACCGCGAACGGTACGACCACCCACGCCGACGCGGGCAGCACTCCGGCCCAGCCGGGCGCCGGACCCTCGGACCAGAAGACGTGCGCCAACAACAGGACGAACGCGCCGCCAAGGGCGAGCGCCGCCGGGCGCACCGGCAGTCGCACCGCCACGGTGTACACCGCGATGAGGAACGCGACCAGGATCGGCCCGTACGGGTAGCCGAACACCAGGTACGTCGACGTGGCCACGGTGACCACGGCGAGAGTGGCGATCGGGGCGCGCCTGCGGAACAGCAGAGCGAGCGCGGCGACCGCGATCAGCACCCGGCTGGCGGCGTCCACCGGCGTCGACCCCGGCTGGTTGTCCCCGGCCAGACCGGTGGCGAGCAGCCCGAACCCGAGCAGCACCAGAGCCAGCGCGGCGTCTGCCGCCACCTCCGGCCACCGCCACCGCCCGCTGCCTCGCATGGCCGTCATTCTGCCCGCGCCGAGGCCACCTGACGTGCGTCCACGAGCGGCACCGCACCTACGCCCCCGGACGTACCCGCGCACCGGGCCTTCGATCGCGCCGCGTTGGCGGCGGACACCTCACGATCCTGATGACACGCCCGACCGCACCCCGCAGCGGCAGCGGACACCCTCATGAGCCTGATGACTGTGAGGCATCAAGATGACTCTGGGGCATCACGCTCGCGGGGGTGACCGGCTGGCACGGGCGGCCAAACGGCCGAGCAGCACCGGGCCGCACTCGTCGGCCAGGCAGCAAGGCGGCAAGGCAGCAGGTCGACGAGGCGGCCAGGCCGTGCAACGCGCCGCAGCCGGACAGCAACCGCCAGCGGTGTCGCCGTAGGTCAGACGGCGGCGAGGACGGCCGCCTCCAGACGGGCCCGGGTGGCGTCGTCCGGCCAGCCGCCGACCAGGTAGAAGGCGTCCACCACGTCGGCGCCGAGAGTGGAGATGCGGGCCGCGCGGACCAGGGCGCCCGCCTCGTCGAGCGCGCAGGCGACCCGGTAGAGCAACCCGGCGGCGTCGGCGGCGCGCAACTCCAGCAGCACGGCGTTGGTGGCCGCCTCGCGGTGCCAGACGACCCGGGGAGCAGCCCCACCGCCGCGGGCGGCGAGCGCCCGACCCCGCAGCCGCTGGGTGACCGACACGTCGCCGCCGACCGCACGACGGAGGTCGGCGCGGAGCGGGACCGGGTCGGGCGGGAGACCGTAGCGGGGTTGGACCCGGCACTCGACCAGGGCACGGCCGTCGACCACGGAGGCATCCGCGGAGATCACTTCCAGCCGGTGCAGCGCCAGGCAGCCGGCGACCGTGGCGAGCAGGCCCCGCCGGTCGGCCGCGGCGACCGACACCCGATCGCCGGTCAGGTGGACGACCGGGAGGGGCCCGGCCAGCAGCGCCGGGTCCGGGGTGGGCGGTTCGGGCAGTACGCCGGTGTCCAGCGCGGTGCGGACCCGACCGACCAGTTCGGCGACGAGTCGGCCCTTCCAGTCCGACCAGGCCGCCGGCCCGGTCGCCGCCGCGTCGGCGCGGACCAGCGCGTGCAACAGGTCGAGGGTGCCGGTGTCCCCCACCGACTCGGCCACCGAGGCGATGGTTACCGGGTCGGCCAGGTCACGGCGGGTGGCCACGTCGGGCAGCAGCAGGTGCAACCGGACCAGCGTGCCGATCAGCTCGACCTCGGTGGGGGGCAGACCGATCCGGGTCGCCGCCGCCTGGGCGACGGGCACCCCAACGGTGCTGTGATCACCGGGAAGTCCCTTGCCGATGTCGTGCAGGAGAGCGCCGAGGAGCAGCAGGTCGGGCCGTTCCACCTCACGGGCGTGCCGGCTGGCCTCGTGAGCGGTCTGCACCAGGTGCCGGTCGAGGGTGTAGCGGTGCACCGGGTTGTGCTGCGGCAGACTGCGCAGCCGGGTCCATTCGGGCAGCCAGTTGTCGACCAGTCCGTACCGGTCGCAGGTTTCCCAGGCGGGCACCAGGCCGGGACCGGCGCCGAGCAGGGTGGTCAGCGCGGTCCGGGCATCAGCCGGCCAGGGTGCGGGCAGTGGCGGGCAGTACGCCGCCAGCCATTCGCAGGTGGCCCGGGCGATCGGGAGTCGGGTCGTGGCCGCCGCGGCGGCCACCCGCAGCGAGAGGCTCGGGTCGGGGCGAGCCCCGATTGCCGTACGGGCCAGCACGAGCTCGCCGTCGTGCTCGACCACGTCGCGGGCCACCGGGCGGCGCGCGGGGGGAGCGCCGCCCCCTCGGGACCGGCCGGATCGCAGCCGGTCGGCGGCACGGAACGCGTCGTCCAGGGCGTGGCTGACCGTGCGGGCGTCACCGGCGACCCGTCGCAGGAGGGCGTCGCCGTCCTCCAGCGCGAGAAGCGCGGCCACACCGTCTCGTTCCTGGGCGACCAGCCGGTCGACCCGGCGGCCGACCTGCTGGTGCAGGGCGTCCCGAATGTCCAGCAGACGCAGGTGGGCGGCGCGTACGGCGGGGCGCAGCGCGTCGGTGATGCCGGCGGCGGAGATCGCTCGCAGCAGCCCCACGTCGCGCAGACCGCCGGCGGCCTCCTTCAGGTCGCCCTCCAGCAGGAAGGCCAGCTCGCCGTGGGCCTGCCAGCGTGCTTCGGTGACCGCCCGCAGGCCGGGCAGGTGCCGGACCGCGGTGCGCCGCCAGTGGTCGGCGGCGGTGCGGATCAGCGCGTCGGCCAACGTCTGGTCGCCCGCCACCAGCCGGGCGTCGAGCAGCCCGAGGGCGACCTTGACGTCGTCCTGGGCCACCGACAGTGCTTCGGAGACGGTGCGTACCGAGTGGTCGAGCCGTAGGCCGGCATCCCAGATCGGGTACCAGACCGAGGCGGCCAACTCGTCGGTGCCGGGCACCCCGGCGTGCAGCAGAACCAAGTCGAGGTCGCCGTACGGGGCGCACTGCCGCCTCCCCAACCCCCCGACGGCGATCAGCGCGACCCCCTCCCGCGAAGGCAGCAGCCCTCGCAGAAAGGTGTCGTAAGCGCCCGCCCGCCCCAGCCGGGCGGACTCCCCGATCCCCCCGGGAACGCCGACGACCTCGTTGATCAAGAGGTTCGCGTCACCGTCGCCGGCGTGTCCTGACGCGTTCTTCTTGATCAACGAGGTCATGTCGGTCGTTGCGCGATCAGAGGGCGTCTAGGCCGCGTTCGCCGGTACGCACCCGGACGACCTCTTCGACACCGGTGACCCAGACCTTGCCGTCACCGATCTTGCCCGTGCGGGCCGCCCCGACGATGGCGTCCACCACCTTGTCCACGTCGATCTCGTCGGTGAGCACCTCCACCCGGATCTTGGGCAGGAACTCGACCGTGTATTCAGCACCCCGGTAGACCTCGGTGTGCCCCTTCTGGCGCCCGTACCCCTGAACCTCGCTGACGGTCAGCCCGGCCACCCCGAGGGCGTGCAGGGCCTCCTTCACCGCGTCCAGTTGGTACGGCTTGATGACTGCGGTCACCAGCTTCATGTCCAACCCCTCCATCCCAGGAACGTTAACCGGCGACCTTTTCGCTGACCGTCTCGGCGGGCTCCGCCGGCGGCTTGGCACCACTCGTGCCGCCACCGGGGGTGCCGATACCGGCCATCGCGAACGCGCTGCCCGTGCCACCACCGGCCGGGGACAGGTCGTAGCTGCTCTCGGCGTGCTCGGCGATGTCGATGCCCTCGACCTCGTCCTCACCCTTGACCCGGAAGCCGATCGTCTTCTCGATGACGAAGGCCAGCACCCAGGCGATGCCGAAGGACCAGACGGTGACGATCAGGCCGGCGAGGGCCTGCCGCCCGAGCTGGGTCGCGCCGCCGCCGTAGAAGAGACCGTCGGAGGCGCCCACCACGTCGCTGATCGCGGCGTTGACCGAGTTGGTGGCGAAGAGACCGAGCCAGAGCGAGCCGATCCAACCACCGACGAAGTGCACGCCGACCACGTCGAGCGAGTCGTCGTAGCCGAGCTTGTACTTGAGGCTGACGGCGAGCGCGCACACCGCACCGGCGACGATGCCGAGCAGGACGGCCGCCCACGGGGCGATGAAACCACAGGCCGGGGTGATGGCGACCAGGCCGGCGACGGCACCGGACGAGGCGCCCACCATCGTCGGCTTACGGGTCTTGACCCACTCGACAGCGATCCAGCCGAGCACCGCCGCCGCCGTGGCGAGCTGGGTGTTGATGAAGGCGAGGCCGGCGACGGAGTCGACGGTCAGCTCGGAGCCGGCGTTGAACCCGAACCAGCCGAACCACAGCAGACCCGCACCGAGCGCGACCAGCGGGATGTTGTGCGGCTTCATGCCCTCACGCGGCCAACCGAGCCGCTTGCCGAGCACCAGAGCCACGGCCAGGGCCGCCGCACCGGCGTTGATGTGCACCGCGGTGCCACCGGCGAAGTCCAGGGCGTGGATGTCGGCGCCGATGATGCCGCCGCCCCACACCCAGTGGGCGACCGGGAAGTAGACCAGGGTGGCCCAGCCGAAGGCGAACAGCAGCCAGCCGGCGAACTTTGCCCGGTCGGCGATGGCACCGCTGATCAGCGCGACGGTGATCACCGCGAAGACCATCTGGAAGGCCATGAACACGTAGAGCGGGACCCCGATGCCGCTGGGGTTCTCCGCCGTGGCACCCCACAGGTCGGTCTCGGCGAGGAACGTCTTGGTGCCGAGGTACGCCCCCGGGTCGCCCCAGAAGCCGTTCACGTCGGTCCCGAAGGCGACGCTGAATCCGTAGAACCACCACAGAATAGAGATGAGCCCGATAGCGGAGAAGCTCATCATCATCATGTTGAGTACGCCCTTGGCCCGGTTGAGGCCGCCGTAGAACAGCGCCAGTCCCGGGGTCATGAGCAGCACGAGCGCGGTCGAAACCAGCAGCCACGTGGTGTTGGCGCCGTCGATCGTCGGTGCTTCAGGCACGCTGGCCTCCTAAAGGGTGAATTCCTCCTTCGCGGCTTTCCGGGGCAGCGTCGCCCGTAGGCCGGTTGCGCGGAAGCTTCGCGGCCGGCTGTTTCACACAGGGTCCCGGGCGGGTTTCCGTTTCGTGACGGGTTGTTTCGTACGTGTCACGAAGTCCGCACAGTCGGCGGCATGGACAATGGTGGATCGTTCGGACGGTTGACGTCGATGGCTGACCGGCCAGGCCCATCGACCGGTCCGCTTGACGGGACCGGCCGAGCATCGAGCGGTCGACGGTCAGCGGAGGGCGTTCTCCAGTGCGTGCCGCTCGTAGTCGAGCAGCCGCAGATCGCGCATCGGTCGGCGCAGGTGGCCCTTGTGCACGATCCGGACGAACGCCGGCTCACCGGCGGCGGCCATCCGGCGGATGCCCTCGACGTGGTCCACGATCCGCTTACGGATGGTCCGGATCAGCCGGTGCCGGTCCCGAGGGATCAGCCCGTACGCGTCGGCGAAGAGCCGGAGCCGGCGCGGCCGGTCCGGGTGCTTCCAGCCGAGCGTGATCGAGTCACGGTCCGCGAAGATCGGCACCCAGGTCCAGGCCGCGTACGCCACGTCGTAGATCCGCGCGCCGGGTGAGGCGAGGTCGAAGTCGATCAGCCCGAGGGTGCCGTCCGGCCGCCAGATCACGTTGTGCGGCGCTGCGTCGTGGTGGCAGATCACCTCGGTGTCCGGTGGCGGGGGCCCGAACGAGCGCCAGACCGCCCCCGGCTGCGGGGTGAAGCCGTACTGCGCGTCGTGGAACATCCGCAGCATGGTGGCGACGGTGACCAGCGCCTCGTCGGTCACCCAGTGCGGGGCGAGCGGGTATTCCCCGCACTCCCCCTCCAGGTACGACAGCACCTCGCGGTTGCGCTCGTCCATGCCGAGCGCCCGGGGTGCGCCGGTGAAGCCCACGTACTCCAGGTGCCGCAGCAGGGCGTGCACGGACGGTGTCCACGGCCCGGCGTTGCGGCGGACCGTGTCACCGACGCGGACGACGGTGCTCACGTTGCCGCCGTGCAGCGGGATCTCCTGCGAAGTCACGTACGGTCTCCCGAGGCGCTGCGAGGGGTGGCCGGGGTCACGCCAGCCCGCGTATGCGCGGTTGTCACTGGACACCCGAGACTACGCGTCCCGTCCGGTGGCCTCGGTCCCCAGCAACGCGTCGACGAACTGCGCCGGGTCGAACGGGGCCAGGTCGTCCTTGCCCTCACCGAGGCCGACCAGCTTCACGGGGATGCCGAGCTTGCGCTGCACGGCGATCACGATGCCGCCCTTGGCGGTGCCGTCGAGCTTGGTCAGCACCACGCCGGTCACGTTGACCACCTCGGTGAAGACCCGGGCCTGCTCCAGGCCGTTCTGGCCGGTGGTGGCGTCCAGGATGAGCAGTGTCTCGTCGATCGGGCCCTGCTTCTCCACCACGCGCTTGACCTTGCCCAGCTCGTCCATCAGGCCGACCTTGTTCTGCAGGCGGCCGGCGGTGTCGATGAGCACGGTGTCCACGCCGGTGTCGATGCCGCGCTTGACCGCGTCGAAGGCGACACTGGCCGGGTCGGCGGCCTCGGGCCCCCGGACGGTCTCCGCGCCTACGCGGGAGCCCCAGGTCTCCAGCTGGTCGGCGGCGGCGGCCCGGAAGGTGTCCGCGGCGCCGAGCAGCACGGTACGGCCGTCGGCGACCAGCACTCGGGCGATCTTGCCGCAGGTGGTGGTCTTGCCGGCGCCGTTGACGCCGACGACGAGGACCACCGCCGGCACGCCGTCCTTCGGGGCGGTCCGCAACGAGCGGTCCAGGCTCGGGTCGAGCGCGTTGACCAGCTCGGCGGCGAGCAGTGCCCGCAGCTCGGACGCCGAACGGGTGCCGAGCACCCGGGTGCGCTCACGAAGCCGGTCGACGATGTCGCGGGTGGCGTCGACGCCGACGTCGGCGGTGATCAGGCTGTCCTCGATCTCCTCCCAGACGTCCTCGTCGAGGTGGTCGCGGGCGAGCAGGCCGAGCAGGCCCTTGCCGAAGACGTTCTGCGAGCGGGACAGTCGCGAGCGGAGCCGGACCAGCCGCCCGGCGGTCGGCTCGGGCACCTCCACCGGTGCGGGCGCCTCGATGACCGGCGGCGGCTCGACCAGGACGCCGGTGGACAGTTCGGACTCCGGTGCCTCGACCGGCGGGCCGGCGAGATCTTCCTCGGCCCTGGTGTCGACCTCGGTGTGCGGCAGCGGGGGCTCGGGCCGACGCCGCAGGCGCGGCACGACCAGCCCTACTGTGCCGGCGATCAACACACCGAGCAGGACCAGAGCGAGGACGAGATATTCGGCCATGCCGGAATCCTGTCAGATGCGGGCGGCGGCGTCTCAGCCACCGCACCCGGGGCGGTGCCCGGAGTCTCAGCCACCGCACCCCGAGCGGTGCCCGGAGTCTCAACCACCGCACCAGGCCGGTGCCGGGAACCGGCGGTAGGCTCGGCCGCATGCCCGCCGCACACCTCCTCATCGGCCCACTCCTGCGGCGAGTGGTGGACACCCGAGCGACCGTCTGGGTGGAGACGGCCGCGCCCGCCGTGGTCACCGTCCGCACCGCCGACGGCGCCACCGGCACCGCGCCCACCTTCTCGGCGTACGACCACCACTACGCCCTCGTGGTGGTGGAGGGGCTGACCCCGGACAGCGCGACCACCTACGAGGTGGTCGTCGACGACGAGGTGGTCTGGCCGGTGCCGAGCAGCGGCTTCCCGCCGAGCGTGATCCGCACCCGGGCCGCCGACGACCGGGACCAGCCGGTCAACCTGATCTTCGGCTCGTGCCGCGAGACCACCCAGCACTCCACGACCCGCAAGCTGCCACCGGACGCGCTGGACGCGTACGCCCGACGGTTGATGGCCGACCCGGAGGCGAACCCGCCGCCGGACCTGCTGGTGCTGCTCGGTGACCAGGTCTACGCCGACGTCACCTCGCCCACGGTGCGCCGGCTGCTGCGTCGGCGCCGGCGGCGTCCGAAGGGCGCCCCGGCCGACCAGGTGGTGAGCTTCGACGAGTACACGAAGCTCTATCTGGAGTCCTGGCGTGACCCGGAGATCCGTTGGCTGCTCTCCACCGTGCCGAGCGTGATGATCTTCGACGATCACGAGATCATCGACGACTGGAACACCTCGGCGGCGTGGCGTGCCGAGATGCGCGAGCAGCCGTGGTGGCAGGAGCGGATCGGCAGCGGGCTCGCCTCGTACTGGGTCTACCAGCACCTCGGCAACCTCTCCCCGGACGAGATCGCCGCCGACCCGGTCTTCGCGAAGGTCGCCGCCGCCGAGGACGCCACCGGGGTGCTGCGCGATTTCGGGCACCGGGTCGACCAGGAGTCGGATGTGGCGCACGACACCGAGCGCTGGCGCGCGGTGCAGTACCAGTGGAGTTACGCACTGGACCTGGGCCGGACCCGGCTGGTCATGCTCGACAACAGGTGCAGCCGGGTGCTCGACCCGGGCAGCCGGGCGATGCTGCCGCCGGGCGAGTGGTCCTGGTTCCTCGACCAGGCGCACGGGGTCTACGACCACCTGGTGGTCGGCGCCTCGCTGCCCTGGCTGCTGCCGCAGGGCATCCACCACATCGAGGCGTGGAACGAGAAGTTGGCGGACTCGCGTCGCCCCTGGGTGGCACGCGGGGCGGAGAAGCTGCGCCGCGCACTGGACCTGGAGCACTGGGCGGCGTTCCGGCGTTCCTTCGAGGCGCTGGCGGAGACCTTCACCCGCATCGGCACCGGCACCCCCCGGGAGTCCGGCGCGCGGGTCGGCGCCGGTCCGGCGTACGCCCCGCCGGCGTCGATCAGCGTGCTCTCCGGGGACGTGCACCACTCGTACGTGGCCCGGGCCCGGTTCGGCGACCCGGCGGTGGTCACACCCGTGCACCAGCTCACCTGCTCACCGATCCACAACCAGGTGCCGGCCGGCATCCGTCCGCTGATGCGGCTCGGTTGGTCGGCCGGTCCGGCCGGTGCCACCCGGGCGCTGGCTCGCTCCGCGGGTGTCCGGCGGCCGGGGGTGCGGTGGCGCAAGTTGGCCGGTCCCTACTTCGGCAACGCGGTCGCGACCCTGACGCATGAGGGGCGCAGGGCTGACGTGGTCATCGAGGGCACCACGAAGGACGGCCACCTACGCCCCGTGATGCGGCGCCGACTCTCGGCCGCCGCACGGCCGACCTCGCCGTAGTCTCTACGCGTGGACGAGCACCTGCCAGAACCGATCCGGGCGGTCGAGCACGAGTTGACCGCCCTGCTGCGCCGTGGGCGGGCGGTTTCCTGGGAGATCGCCCGCGAGGTGCACCCGAACCTGGAGCCGAACACCTACGGGCTCCTGCTCTGGTTGCGGCGCAGTGGGTCGATCCGGTTGACCGAGTTGGCGGCGCGGCTCGGTGTGGGCAAGGGAACGCTGAGCCGGCAGATCAACGCCCTGGAGGTCCTCGGCCTGGTCTACCGCGACCCCGACCCGAGCGACCGACGGGCCGCGCAGATCACGTTCACCGAGGAGGGCCAGCGCCGGTTCGACGCAGCCCGGTCTGCGCGGGTGGGAGAGTTGCTGCGCACGCTGAACGACTGGCCGGCCCGGGACGTCGAGGAGTTCGCCCGGCTGTTGGGCCGGTTCAACGACTCCTGGCAGTAGCGCTCCGAGACGGGGAATAGCGCACCGCTCCGTCAGGTTGTTGCTTCAGGCAACCAAATATACGGTTGCCTCAGGCAACTCTCAGGCGACCCTCGCGAAACCGCCCCCGTCGCTTCACCTCGACTCCCTCCGGAGGCAGCAACGATGACCCAGGCGACAGCGCCCCCACGGGCGACCGGCGTCGACATGACGCACCGGCAGATCCTGCAGGCCCTCTCCGGCCTGCTGCTGGGCATGTTCGTCGCGATCCTCTCCTCCACGGTCGTCTCGAACGCGCTGCCGAGGATCATCACCGAACTGCACCGCAGCCAGTCCGCGTACACCTGGGTGGTCACCTCAGCCCTGCTCGCGACCACCGCGACCACCCCCATCTGGGGCAAACTCGCGGACCTGACCAGCAAGAAGCTCCTGGTCCAGATCTCCCTGGGGATCTACGTGCTGGGCTCGGTGCTGGCCGGGGCCGCACAGGGCACCAGCGAGCTGATCGCCTGCCGGGTGCTCCAGGGAATCGGCGCCGGCGGCCTCACCGCGCTGGCTCAGGTGATCATGGCGACCATGATCGCGCCACGCGAGCGGGGCCGCTACAGCGGCTACCTCGGCGCTGTGATGGCCGTCGGCACCATCGGCGGCCCGCTGATCGGCGGTGTGATCGTGGACACCTCCTGGCTCGGCTGGCGCTGGTGCTTCTACGTCGGCGTGCCGTTCGCCATCGCCGCGCTGGTCGTGCTCCAGAAGACCCTGCACCTGCCCGTGATCAAGCGGAAGGCACAGATCGACTGGTGGGGCGCCACGCTGATCACCGCAGCCGTCTCGCTGCTGCTGATCTGGGTCTCGCTCGCTGGCGGCCAGTTCGCCTGGGCCTCCTGGCAGAGCGCCGTCATGGTGGTCGGTGCCCTGGTGCTCGGCGCGCTGGCGATCCGGGTCGAGACCCGGGCCGCCGAGCCGATGATCCCGCCGCGGCTGTTCCGCAACCGCACCATCACCCTGGCCGTCGTCGCCAGCATCGCGGTCGGCGTGGGCATGTTCGGCGCCTCGGTCTTCCTCGGCCAGTACTTCCAGATCAGCCGCGGCCAGAGCCCGACCATGTCCGGCCTGATGACGCTGCCGATGATCCTCGGTCTGCTGGTCTCCTCCACGCTGAGCGGACGGATCATCACCCGTACCGGCCGCTGGAAGAGGTTCCTGGTCATCGGTACGGCGCTGCTCACCGCCGGCTTCGCGCTGATGGGCACGCTCCGGGCCGACACCAGCTTCACACTGCTCAGCATCTACATGGCGCTGGTCGGCATCGGCCTGGGCATGACCATGCAGAACCTGGTCCTCGCCGTGCAGAACACCGTCGGCACGCACGAACTCGGCGTGGCCAGCTCGACGGTTGCGTTCTTCCGCAGCCTGGGCGGCGCGATCGGCGTTTCCGTGCTCGGCGCGGTGCTCGCCCACAAGGTCACGGGCTACACCGCTGAGGGCCTCGGCCGGCTCGGGATCGCCGCGTCCGGCTCGGGCAGCGGTGGTGTCCTGCCCGACGTGCACACCCTGCCCGGGCCGATCCGGGCCGTGGTGGAGAGCGCGTACGGCCACGGCGCCGGCGACATCTTCCTGGCCGCCGCCCCCTTCGCGCTGATCGCACTGATCGCTGTGAGCTTCATCAAGGAGGTGCCGCTGCGGCAGCACAGCAGCTCTCCGGTCGGCACCGAGGTCGAGCAGGAATCAACCATCGCGGCCGGCGCTGGTGCCGCCGTGGTCCGCACCGGCGAGCAGAGGTGAGGTAGCCAGCCATGAGCGTGGGAGCACCGGACCGCGAGGAGTACGGCCCCCGGACCCGCCCGCTGCCGTTCGAACGCGGCACGGACGGGCCCCGGGTGGTCCTGGTCGGCGTCGACGGCACCCGCACCTCCGAGCGGGCCGGCTGGTACGCCGCCGGCCTGGCCCGCCGGCAGGGTGCCGCGTTGGTGGTGGTCTACGTCAGCTCGACGAGCGGGCTGACCGCCCTGATGCCGGGGATGGACGCCGGCGCGGTGCAGCGGACCCACGACGAGCTGGCCGCCGATCTGCGCCGGGAGTGCCGCCGCGGGGCCGAGGAACTGGGCGTACCGCTGACTTTCCTGTCCCGGCGCGGTGACGCGTACGGGGAGTTGTGCGCGGCGGCGGACGAGTTCCAGGCCGACATGGTGGTGGTGGGCGCGTCCGAGCAGGCCGGTCACCGGCTGGTCGGCTCGGTCGCCACCCGGCTGGTCCGCACCGGCCGGTGGCCCGTCGTCGTGGTGCCCTGATAACCGGTCGCGGCTGTCGTACCCGAGCCGCAGGATGACCCGATGACGACATGGAGAGCACCGGAGATCGACCGCAGTCACGAGCCTCTGGTCGCAGATGAGCGCACCATGCTGGAGGGCTGGCTCGACTACCACCGCGACACCCTGCTGCACAAGTGCGCCGGCCTGACCGCCGAGCAGTTGCGCACGGCAAGCGTCGAGCCCTCCGGCCTGAGCCTTCTCGGGTTGGTCCTGCACATGACCGACGTCGAGCGCTCCTGGTTCCGCCAGCGCTTCGCCGGCCAGGACCTGCCCGACCTCTTCGACTACTCCACCGACAACGACGCCGACTTCCACGCTGCGGCGGGCGCCGACGCGGAGGCCGCCTTCGCCGCCTTCCGAGCCGAGGTCGAAGCGGCACGGGCGGCCACCGAGGGACGGTCCCTGGACGAGACGTTCATGCTGACCCGCAGCGACGGGACACGCACCTTCAGCCTGCGCTGGGCGTACCTGCACATGATCGAGGAGTACGCCCGGCACAACGGCCACGCCGACCTGATCCGGGAACGCATCGACGGCGTCACCGGCGATTGACCCGCTGCCCTCGTCAGCCGGGGCGCCCGGCCCGGAGCAGGTGCTCGCCCAGCGGGGTGAGCGTGTGTCGCACCGCCGGGCCCGCCCGGCGGGTGGTGACCAACCCGGCCGACCGGAGGATGGTGGCGTGCTGGCTGGCCGAGGCCAGGGAGATGCCGACCGTCCGGGCCACCTGTGAGGTGCTCGGGCCGTCGGCGATCACACCCAGCACCGCCGCTCGGGTGCGCCCCAGCAGGTCGGCCAGGGGTCTGCTGCTCACCAGCGCCCGTCGGGTGGGCCGGATCGGGTAGGCCAGCACCATCGGGCCGGCCGGGTCGTCCAGGACGCAGGGTCGGGGCAGCAGGTACGACGGCACCAGCGTGACGCCTCGGCCGGCCGGGGCCAGGGTGACTCCGGTGGCGAACCCACACTCGTACGACAACTCGTACCGCTCGCCGTACGGTTTCCAGAACAGGTACGGGCTCAGGTCACGCAGGACCCGGTCGATCCCGGCGTCCACCATGGTGTGGGCCCGCACGGCCCGGTCACCGTGGACCGCTGCCGTGATCGTGTCCTGGTACGGCGCGACCGCGACCTGGTGGAACGCCCGCATCGCCGCGCTCAGTCGCTGCCGGGCGGCCGTCTCGCCGGAGGCGAGGGCACCGACCCGGGCCGGCAGGTCGCCGGCGGCGATCCGGGGGCGCAGTTCCGCCGCCAGCGTCGCCGTCGGGGTGGCCAGCACCTCGTCCAGGGCGGCCGGCAGGTCGCTGCCGAGGCTCGGCGGGGTGAGGAAGTCCGGAAACCACCAGGGCAGCCGGCACAGGTCGAGGTACGGGCGCATCTCCGGGCGCAGCGCCGCCCGGGTGCGTGCCCGCCAGACCGTGAGGTGTTCCGGTGCGGCCTCGAACAGCCGCTGGCCGGCCGCCCCGAGCTCCAGCAGCACCGCGGGTTCGGAGCGCAAGACGGTGCGGCTCAGATCCGTCGCGGTGAGCTGCAACGTCAGCATGAGCCGACGCTAGCCACCCTTCGGCCCTGCCTGAAAGGGCATGGAGCAGGCTGCGACCGGACCGGAATCCTCGGCCCATGAACATCTTCCTTGTCCTGGCCACCAGCCTGGTCGTGCTCACCGGCACCTCGGGAGCGCCAGCGCACGCCGCCGTCGCGCGTCCCGACACGTACGTCGTCTCCGGCGAGCCGGGGGTGCTGCCCGAGGGCATCGCCGTCACCCGCACCGGCACCATGTACGTCACCAGCGTCGCCACCGGCGCCGTCTACCGCGGCGACGTCCGGCACCGGTGGCTGCGCCCGTTCCTCCCCGCCGGCTCGGACGGGCGGACCCGCGCCGCCGGGGTCCACGTCGATCGCGCCGGCCGGCTCTTCGTGGCCGGTTACGACACCGCGACCCTCTTCGTGTACGACCCGGACGGCCGCCTGCTGGCGAAGCGGAGCGCGGTGACCAGGTCGGCTCTCAACGACCTGGTGATCACCGACCATGCCGTGTACGTGACCGACTCGGCCAGCGGCACGATCTGGCGGGCCACGCTGGACGGTGGACGCGTCGGCCCGCTCGTACCGTGGCTGCTGCCGTCCGACTTCCCGGCCGCCCCCGGCTTCCTCAACGGCATCGTCGCCACCGCCGACGGTCGGCTCGCGCTCGTTGCCGACCAGGGCACCGGTGAGCCGGGCAGCGAACGTCTGTGGCGCATCGACCTCGCCGACGCCACGGCCAGCGAGGTCGCCGTGTCGGGTGGACAGCTCGGCGCCGACGGGCTGTTGCTGGAGGGCGACCGCCTCTACGGCGTGGTCAACTTCCCCGATCCCGCTGGCGGGTACCGCTTCGCGGTCAACCTGGCGGTGCTGGACGGCGACCTTCGGGCCGCCCGGGTGGTCCGGCAGTCCCACACCGCCGGCCTGGAGCAGTCCCCGACCACCCTGGCCCGCGACCACGACCGGCTGCTGTGGGTCAACAGCCAGCTCAACGCGACCGCGCCGGCGCCACCGTTCACGGTGACCGAGGTCCCCGGCCTGCGCTGAGAGGCGGCGCGGCTCAGTGGTCCAGAGCCGCCCGCAGGTAACGCAGGTCGGCGTGGCCGCCCCAGCGGTGCGCCGACAGCCCGGCGGAGCGGGCACCTCGTACGGCCCAGTCCTCGTCGTCGACGAAGAGCACCCGGGCCGGCGGGGTGGCCAGGGCCTGGCAGGCGGCCTGGAAGTATTCCGGGGCGGGCTTGTGCACTCCGAGGGTGGAGGAGTTGACCACCACGTCCAGCTCGCCGACCAGACCGAGGGCGGCCAGGTCGGCGTCGAGCAGGTCGGTGGCGTTGGTGCCCAGCCCGACAGTGATCCCGGCCGCGCGTACCTCGCGGACGAAGTCGAGCACCTCGGTGTCCACCTCACCCCGGTAGCGCTGCCACTGCTCCACCGCTGCCCGGGCCCGGTCCGGGCCACCGGCCGGCTCGGCGAGAGCGTCGGCCACGCTGCTCACCCACTCGGCGTGGCTGACCTGGCCGGTGAGCACCGGCTGAAGCCGGCCCCACTGCATGGCGATCTCGCCGAGCACCCCCTCGGACAGGCCGTACTCCCGCTCGACACCGGCAGCCACCGCCGGATCCCACCGGCGCAGTACGCCGTCGAAGTCCAGCAGGAGCGCCGTCGCGCGTTCCCGAGCCACTACCCGTTCTCCTCGCCGCGGCCGTGCCGCTGGTCGTCCTCGTCGGCCCGGTTGAGCCGTTGGCTGATCACCTGGGTGACCCCGCTGCGCATGGTGACCCCGTAGAGCGCGTCCGCGATCTCCATCGTCCGCTTCTGGTGCGTGATGACGATCAGCTGGCTCTTCTCCCGCAACTGTGCCAGCAACAGGATCAGCCGGCCCAGGTTGACGTCGTCGAGGGCCGCCTCCACCTCGTCCATGATGTAGAACGGGCTGGGCCGGGCGCGGAAGATCGCCACAAGCATGGCCACCGCGGTCAGCGACCGCTCGCCGCCGGAGAGCAGCGAGAGCCGCTTGATCTTCTTGCCCGGCGGGCGGGCCTCCACCTCGACGCCGGTGGTGAGCAGGTCGTCCGGCTCGGTGAGGATCAGCCGGCCCTCGCCGCCGGGGAAGAGCACCGTGAACACCTGCTCGAACTCCCGAGCGGTGTCCTCGAAGGCGCTGGCGAAGACCTCCAGGATCCGCTCGTCCACGTCCTTGACCACGGTGAGCAGGTCCCGACGGGTGGCCTTGAGGTCTTCCAACTGCTCGGAGAGGAACTTGAAGCGCTCCTCCAGCGCGGCGAACTCTTCCAGCGCGAGCGGGTTGACCTTGCCGAGCAGGGCCAGTTCGCGTTCCGCCTTGGCGGCGCGCTTCTCCTGCACCGGCCGCTCGTAGCGCACCGGCTCGGGCACCGGCAGGCCGTCCCGTTCGGCCGTCGCGACGTCGACCTGGGTCGGCGGAACGGGCTGCGCGGGGCCGTACTCGGCGACCAGCGTCTCCACGTCCAGCCCGAAGTCCTCGGCGGCCTTCGCCTCCAACTGCTCGATGCGCAGTCGTTGCTCGGCGCGGGCCACCTCGTCACGGTGCACCTGGCTGGTCAGCCGCTCCAGCTCCGCACCGAGACGCTTGGCTGCCCCGCGTACCTCCTGAAGCTCCGCCTCGCGGGCGGCGCGTTCCAGCGCGACCGCGTCGCGGTGCTCCTCGGCCGTCGCGATCGAGGTGGTGAGCCGGGTGAGGGCCTCCCGGGCGCCGCCGGCGACGGCCCGGGCGATGCCCGCACCCCTGGTGCGCGCGGCCCGCCGGGCTGCGGCGCGCTCCCGGGCGGCCCGCTCCGCGGTGGCCTGCCGGGCCAGCGAGTCGGCCCGACCGGCGATCGAGGAGACCCGCTCCTCGGCGGTACGCACGGCGAGCCGGACCTCCATCTCGTTCTGCCGGGCCTGCGGCACCATCGCGGCGAGTTGGTCCCGTTCCTCGCTGGACGGCTCGGCGTCGACCGGGGTCTCCTCGGCCAGCCGCAGCCGTTCCTCCAGCTCGGCGAGTGCGATGAGGTCCCGCTGTCGAGCCGCCTCGGCGCGGGAGCGGGACTCACCAAGCCGGTCGGTCTCCGCCTTCGCCGAGCGGGCCGCCGCACCCAGCTCGGCCAGCCGGCGGGCGGCGGCGTTGCGGTGGCTCTCCGCCTCACGCTTCTCGGCGGCGGCGTGCTGCACGGTCTCCTTGGCGGCGGCGACCTCGGCGCGCGCCTCGACGAGCTGGTCGCGCAGCTCCACACCGGCGCGCTCGGCGGTGAGCCGGTTGGCGCGGGCCTCCTCGACGGCGGCCTGCACCTCGATGTAGCTGGGGGCCTTGGCCGACCCGCCAGCCGCCGCGTACGCCCCGACCACGTCACCGTCGGGGGTGACCGCCCGCAGCTCGGGGTTGCTGGCGACCAGGTCGGCGGCTGCGGCGAGATCGTCGACGAGCGCCACGTCGCGCAGTGCCCGGTGCACGGCCGGACGCAGCTCGGCGCTGCACTCCACCAGGTCGGGGGCCCACCGGGCGTCGTCGGGCAGCTTCGGGCGCAGCGCGTCGGCGGAACCGGTCATGCCGGGCCCCGCCGGGCTGCCGACGAGCAGGCCGGCCCGGCCGGCGTCGGAGATCTTCAGCAGGCGCATCGCCTCGACGGCCTCGTCCACCCCGCTGACGGCGACCGCGTCGGCGAGACCGCCGAGCGCGGCGGCCAGCGCGGCCTCGTGGCCGGGCGCGACGGTGAGCAGCCCGGCGAGGCTGCCGAGCAGGCCGGGCACGTCGCCGGCCCGGGCGAGCAGCGCTCCCGCGCCGTCCTTGCGGCGCAGCCCGAGCGCCAGCGCCTCCTCCCGGGCCTTCCAGGTGGCGGCGTCCTTCTCCGCCGCGCGCTCGGCGTCGGACAGCGAGCGCACGGTGGCCTGCGCCCGCTCCTGCACGGCGACCGCCTCGGCGTGCCGGGCGTCCAGGTCCGCGTTGTCCCGGTCGGCCTCGGTGGACTGGGCGGCCACCGCGTCCAGGTCGGCCTGCGCCTGCTCGGCGCGGCCCAGCGCGTCGGCGTGCGCGACGGCGAGTCGTTCGATCTCCTCGCCGGCGCTGGTCGTCCGGGCGCGGGCCGAGTTGACCTGCCCGGTGAGCCGGGCCATCCCCTCCCGGCGGTCGGCGATGGCCTTGGCGGCGGCGACCAGCTCCCGTTCGGCGGCGGCGAGCTGCCGTTCCAGCTCCTGGCGGTGCTCGACCGCCTCGGCCAGCCGGATCTGGTCGTCGGTCAGTGCCCCGCGCAGCTCCTCCTCCTGCTCGCGGACGCGCTCCGCCTCGGCCTCCAGCTGGTCCGGGTCGCGGCCGGGCCGCTCGTCGTCGCCGCTGGCGCTGAGGTGCCGCAGCCGTTCCCGGGCCAACTGCTCGATCGAGCGGAAGCGCTCCTGGAGGGCGGACAGCTTGTACCAGGTGTCCTGGGCGGCGGCGAGCAGCGGCGCGTCCTCCGCGAGGGCGGCCTCCAACTCGCCGAGCCGGCCCTGCACCTCGACGTGCTCGCCCTCGATCTGCTCACGCCGCTCGCGCAGCGCGGTCTCGTCGGCGATCTCCCGATCGAGAGTGGTGCGCAGGGTGGCCAGGTCGTCGGCGAGCAGACGCAGCCGCGCGTCGCGCAGGTTGGCCTGGATGGCGGCGGCACGGCGGGCCACCTCGGCCTGCCGGCCCAGTGGCTTGAGCTGACGGCGCAGCTCAGCGGTGAGGTCGGTCAGGCGGTTGAGGTTGGTCTGCATCGCGTCGAGCTTGCGCAGCGCCTTTTCCTTGCGCTTGCGGTGCTTGAGGACGCCGGCCGCCTCCTCGATGAACGCCCGCCGGTCCTCCGGCTTGGCGTGCAGCATGCCGTCGAGTCGGCCCTGCCCGACGATGATGTGCATCTCCCGGCCGATGCCGGAGTCGGACAGCAGCTCCTGGATGTCGAGCAACCGGCAGGTGTTGCCGTTGATCTCGTACTCGCTCTCGCCGGAGCGGAACATCCGGCGGGTGATGGAGACCTCGGTGTACTCGATCGGCAGCGCGCCGTCGGTGTTGTCGATGGTGAGGGTGACCTCGGCGCGGCCCAGTGGCGCCCGGCCGGCGGTGCCGGCGAAGATGACGTCCTCCATCTTGCCGCCGCGCAGGGCCTTGGCGCCCTGCTCGCCGAGGACCCAGGCGATGGCGTCGACGACGTTGGACTTGCCGGAGCCGTTCGGGCCCACCACACAGGTGATCCCGGGCTCCAGCTTCAACGTCGTGGCGGAGGCGAAGGACTTGAAGCCCTTCACCGTCAGGCTCTTGAGATACACCTTCTCGATCCTCGTCCGGTGGCCGCCGTACCGTCGCCGGCTCTGGGGACCTGGGTGAACTCGCAGACTAACCCGGTGGTGGGAACGGAGGAGCACGCGACCCGCCCCGGGTCGTGTGCGTCGAGGGCGCGAGGCACCACCGCGCTGTTGTTCCGACGGCCCCGATAATGGCGAGAGCAGTTCATGATCGGCTTATCCGTGGGCGCGCTATTCGGATGCGGCCGGGACGGTTCCCGTGCGACCGACCACAAGATCACAAATCGTCGGCCCGAAAGGAACCGGACAGTGTTGCGCGCCGGCACAGAACGTGTCGGCGCGCTTTTTGCGATAGTGCGATTCAGTTTTGTCGAGGTGGAGATCAGGTCAGCGCCGGCTCGGCCAGACGGAGCAGATCGTCCGCCTCCGCCGCAGCCGCCGCGAGCCGATCGTTGTCGGCACGCAGACGCGTGATCTCGAACTCCAGTGCCTGCACCCTGGCACGCAGTCGGGTGACCTCGTCGAGCAGACGCCGGTCGGGCGCTGCACCTACGTGGCCGTAGAGGGCCTTCGCCATGCTGACTCCTTGATATGCGCTGCCGGAAAGGCCGGCCAACGCGCGCCCATTAAGTACGCGGCTGTCATTCCAGGCTGTATCTGGGCATGACCGGGCGCGACTGGCGACACCTATATATTGAGCCGAAACCCCCTCCTTCGTCAAGTTCTCGCAGGCCGTAGATCATCTCCACGTCGACCTGTCCACTTGTCGGGGGGCTGCCTTCAAGGCACGGACACTCTCTGTCCGGACACCTTTACTGTACGCCCGGATTTCCGGAAGTCCGCCCCCTCGCGTCCGACTTCCCCTTAACTCTTCCTTAGCCACGTTGCCGCAGCTCGGGGGCGCGCCGTAGCGTCACCCCGGCCCGCAACCGACCCCTGGAGGCATAGGCGTGTACGGCTGGACCGACCCGATGGACCCGAACGGCGCACCCCGGCGCGTCGAACGGCCGACCGACGAGCCGGCCTGGCTGCACGACCGTCCGGAGCCCCGCTCGGCCTACCTGTTCGGTGACGACTCCAACCAGACCGGCGACGAGTGGCACCCGGAGCAGCCCTCCGCCGACTGGCAGTCGGGCCCGGCGACACCCGCCGCCTCGGCCGACGCCCACACCGCCACCTGGCCGGCCCACCGCCCCGATGGCGGGAGCGGCGCCTGGGCCAACAGCCGCCCGGCCGAGGACCCCACCGGCGGCTGGCACCCGGACACCGACGCGGAGACCACCGGCGGCTGGCACACCGACGCCGACCCGGAGACGACAGTCGGCGTTACCGGCCGGCCCGGCGAGGGCCGGCACCGCTCCCCCCGCCGCTGGCGCAAGCCACTGATGATCGGAGGCGCCGCCGCAGCGGCCACCCTCGTGGTGAGCTTCGGCGTCGGCGCGCTCGCGCTGCCCGGCGGTGACAACGGGGGCAGTCAGCCAACCGCCGTCGACGACACCTTCGCGACGGAGGCCCCGGCCGAGCAGCCGGCCATCGACACCCTGGCCGCACCCTCCCCATCCGCCACGCCCAGCCCGGCGCAGCCGAGCCCCTCGCCGAGCAAGGTCGTCAAGCCGACCCCGGCGGCATCACGGACCACCGCCGCGTCGCGCCGCAGCGTCGAGCGCAGCACCGCGCCGAACACGAACAGCGGGTCCAGCGGCTCCAGCGGCACCGTCAGCGCCCAGGCCCGCGAGGTGGTGAACCTGGTCAACGCCGAGCGGGCCAAGGCCGGCTGCAAGGCGCTGAGCATCGACGCCAAGCTGATGACCGCCGCACAGAAGCACAGTCAGGACCAGGCCGACCACCGGAAGATGTCGCACACCGGCAGCGACGGCAGCAACGCCGGCACCCGCCTGAACCGGGTCGGCTACACCTGGCGCACGTACGGCGAGAACGTGGCCTGGAACCAGAAGACCCCGGCCGCGGTGATGGATGCCTGGATGAACAGCTCCGGCCACCGGGCCAACATCCTGAACTGCGCGTTCACCGAGATCGGCGTCGGCATCGCCAACAGCAACGGGCCGTACTGGACGCAGGTCTTCGCCGCGCCGCGCTGACCGCGCGTCGTCCGCGCCCCCGCGCTCGTTTGACCCGGTGAGGTACGTCGGGCCGAGGGTGCGGGGCGGCGTACCGGTGCGGGCGGCGACGGGCCGTCCGGGACCCGGGAGCTGCCGATGTGGATCCGGCCGCGGCGACACGTCGCCGTACGCCCACTGCGCCGCGTCCTGTCGGCCGGCGTCGCGCTCCTCCTGGTCGTGCCGGCGTACGGGTGCCGAGCCAAGCTGACCCCGCCCGGCGCGCCCACCGCTTGGCCGGCCGCGTCTGCCCGCACCTGGCAGTGGCAGTGGCAGCTCAGCGGCCCGCTCGACCCGACGGTGGAAGCAGACGTCTTCCTGCTCGACCCGGTGGTCACCACCACCGAACAGACCGCCGACCTGCGCTCCCGGGACCGCCGGTTGATCTGCCAGGTGCACGTCGGGTCGGTCCGCACCACCGACCCGGACGCCAGCCGGTTCCCGGATATCGTCCAGGGCTCGACCGGACGTCGGCCCGACAGCCGGTGGCTGGACGTGCGGAGCTGGGACGCGCTCAAGCCGGTACTGGCCGACCGTTTCCGACTCTGCCGGGGCAAGGGCTTCGGCGCGGTGGCGCTCGCCGACGCCGACGGGTACGCGTCCCGCACCGGCTTCCCGCTCGACTTCGACGACCAACTGCTGTTCAACCGCCGGCTGGCCGAGCTGGCCCGCGCGCTGAGCCTCTCCCCCGGGCTGGTCAACGACGTGCCCCAGCTCGCCGCACTGGCCCCGGACTTCGACTTCGTCGTCAACGAGGAGTGCGTCCGGCTGGGCCAGTGCGCCAAGCTGCTGCCGTTCGTCGACGCCGGCAAACCGGTCTTCCACGTGGAGTACGCCAGCTCGACCGACGAGTTCTGCGTCACCACCGTCGGCTACGGCTTCGCGTCGATCCGGAAGGACCGTCCGTTGGACGCCTGGCGGGAAGCCTGCCCCCTGCCCTGACACGGCTGTGGGCCGGGCCGTGGCCCGGCCGTGGCCGTGGCCCGGCTGCACCCAGCCCGGCTGCACCCAGCCCGGCTGCACCCAGCCCAGCCCCGCCACACCCCACCGCTCCCCGCCCCGCTGGCCTCCGCCCCTTGATCGACTCGCCTTTCATGATGTCGCGGTATCAGGCGCCCTGGGATACCGCGACATCAATGAACCCGAGTTGATCAAGGGGCAAGAACGGCGAGCGGTGGGGCGGGGACGGCGCGGGCCGTTTCCGGATGGGGTCAGGGCACCGGCACCAGCTCCGGGGCGGGGGCCGGCGGGTCGGCCGGCGCGGGCGCCGGACGCGGGCGCAGGAAGCGCGGGGCCCACCAGTTGGCGTCGCCCAGCATGGTCATCAGTGCCGGCAGCACCACGCCCCGGATGATCGTGGCGTCCAGCAGGATCGCCGCCGCGAGGCCGATGCCGAGCTGCTTCATGTCGATCGTGCTCAGCGTGGCGAAGATCGAGAAGACCCCGACCATCACGATCGCGGCGCTGGTCACCACCCCGGCCGAGGAGGTGATCCCGTAGGACACCGCGTCGCGGTTGGGCATCCCCGCCCGGATCCCCTCGCGGATCCGACTGACCACGAAGACGTGGTAGTCCATCGAGAGGCCGAAGAGCACCACGAAGAGGAACAGCGGCAGCCAGGACACGATGGCGCCCATCGAGGTGAAACCGAGCAAACCCTCGGCCCATTCACCCTGGAAGATCAGCACCAGCAGCCCGTACGCGGCGCCGGCGGAGAGCAGGTTCAGCGCGATCGAACTCGCCGCGATCACCACCGACCGGAAGGTGAACACCATGACCAGGAAGGTCAACACCAGCACAAAGCCCATGACCAGCGGCAACTTCTGCCGGACGTGAGCGGCGTAGTCCTCGCTGTCGGCCACGCTGCCGCCGACCGCGTACTCGATGCCGGGGATGCCCCGCAGCTCCGCCGGGACCAGGTCCGCGCGCAGCTTCTCCAGTGACTGCACCGACCGGTCGTCCCGACTGGCGTACGGGGTGGCCACGTCCAGTACCGACACCCGCCGGTCGGCCGACACCTCGATCTTCGGACCGTCCGCCTCGACCGGAGCGAACAACGGATCACCGGCGGCACGGGTGGACAGTTCGGTGAGGGCGGCGCGAACCCGGTCGGTCTGCTCGGCCGGCGCCCGCACGGCCACCACGTGATTGGTGCCGGTGCTCGGGAAGGCGGCGGTGAGCCGGTCGTACGCCTGCATGGCCGGCGTGGTGCGGGGCAGGTCCTCCATGCCGGGGAACTTCAGCTTCATGCCGAGCGCCGGCGCTGCCAGCGCGAGCAGCAATCCGACCGAGATGACCAGCGTCACCACCGGAGCGCGTAGCGCGGGCCGGAGCACCGCGGGCCAGAGCCGGGGCTTGCGGGGCTCGCCGTGCCGGCCGGTGCGCGGCGCGGTCAGCCGCCAGAGCAGTGGCACCCTGGGCCGGTCGACCCAGCGGCCGAGCTTGGCCAGCAGGGCGGGCAGCACGGTCAGCGAGCCGGTCACCGCGACGGCGACCACGAGGATCGAGCCGACGGCGAGGGACGAGAAGACCACGTCGCCGGCGAGCAGCAGCCCGGCCATCGAGATGATCACCGCGAAGCCGGAGACCACCACCGCGTGTCCGGAGGTCTCCGCGGCGATCTCCACGGCGTCGAGGCCGGATCGGCCCTTGGCACGTTCCTCCCGCTCCCGACGGATGTAGAACAGCGAGTAGTCGACCCCGACCGCCATGCCGATCAGCAGGATCACCGGGGCGGTGGTGTCGGTGGCCGGCACCAGGTGTGAGGCGAGAGTGGACAGACCCATCGCGGCGGCGACCGAGGAGAGCGCCAGCAGCACCGGCACGCTGGCCGCGATCAGCGCCCCGAACGCGATGATCAGGATCGCCAGGGTGACCGGCAGGCTGAGCAGCTCGGCACGCTTGAAGTCCTTGCCCAGGGTGTCGTCGAGGGCCTGGCCGATCGACGGCCCGCCGACCTGCTCGACGCGCAACTGCGGGTGCTCGGCCTGCACGCCGGCGGTGGCGTCGCGCAACGGCTGCACCCGTTCCGAGGCCGTCTCCGGGTCACCGGACATCGTGATCGGCAGCAGCAGCGCCGAGCCGTCCCGGGCGGTGACCGGCTGGCCCACCGAGGCGACCCCGACGACAGTGCGCAGCCGGGCCGCCGCGTCGTCGGCCGCCGCCCGGGCCGCCGCCTCGTCCAGCGCACCGCCCCGGGAGGTGATGAGGACGTTGTCCACGGCCGGGTCGTCGAAGTCAGCGGCGTCCACGATCAGGCCGGCCCGCCCCGTCTCGCCGATCGCCTGGTCGCCGCTGGTGGCCTCGTTGAGACCGGCGGCGCTGCCGCCGACGAAGCACACCGCCACGAACACCGCCCACATCGCGAGCGCCCGCCACGGGTGCTCGGCGCTCCACCGCGCCAGCCGCACCGTCACCGGTCTTTTCCTCATTCCGACTCCCCTGTCACGTCAGCCCCCCAGTGATCGGTGCTGACGTTAGGTGCGTGACGAGGCGGTCACATCGGGGATCGGCCCCGGCGCACCCCGGAATCACCGCAGGGCGCGCGGGGGTCGGTTCGGCGGGCGTCAGCCCGCTATCGGGACGTACGCCAGGGTCCAGCCCGGAGCGGCCGGCCGCGACCCGCCGGCACCACCCCGGAGTCGGCTCCGGGTCATCCCCGAAGGGAACCCCGGGGCCGTGGCTGGCAGTGCGGGCAGCTGTACGAGGACCGGTTCATGAACGCCTCGCGTCGGATCGGTGCGCCGCACCGCCGGCACGGCTCACCCTCGCGGCCGTACGCGTTCAGCGCCCGGTCGAAGTAGCCGCTCTCGCCGTTGACGTTGACGTAGAGGGCGTCGAAGCTGGTGCCGCCCTGTGTGATCGCCTCGCCGAGCACGTCGCGGACGTGGCCGAGCAGGCGTTGCGCGGCAGGGCCGGTCAGCGCGTCGGTGGGTCGGGAGCCGTGCAGCCCAGCGCGCCAGAGCGCCTCGTCGGCGTAGATGTTGCCCACCCCGGAGATCAGGGTCTGGTCGAGCAGGGCCCGCTTCACCTCGGTGTGCCGGCGGCGCAGCGCGGCGACGAACTCCGCGTCGGAGAACTCCGGGTCCATCGGGTCGCGGGCGATGTGCGCGATCTCGTCGGGCAGCTCGGCGCCGCCCTCGCTCACCGAGAGCCCGCCGAACGTGCGCTGGTCGACGAAGCGCAGCTCCGGCCCGTCGTCGGCGAACCGGAACCGGACCCGCAGGTGGGTCTCGTCGGTGGTGCCGGGTGGCTGGAGCAGCATCTGGCCGGACATCCCGAGGTGCCCGATGATGGCGTCGCCGCTGTCCAGTGGCAGCCACAGGTACTTGCCGCGACGGCGGGCGTCGAGCACCGTCCGGCCGGCGAGCACGTCGGCGAAGTGCACGTCACCCGGGATGTGCCGACGGACCGCACGCGGGTGACGGACCTCGACCGAGGTGATCCGGCGGCCGACGACCCACTGGGCCAGCCCTTGCCGGACGGTCTCCACCTCGGGCAGCTCAGGCACCCCGTGACCCCGTCTCGTGGCCGTCGGCACCCCCGGCCGGCAGTGCATGCGCCAGGTGGTCGGCCTGCTCGGCCTGGGCCGCCCGCTCGGCGCGCTCCAACGGCCCGAACGGCTCGTCGGAGTCGGCCGAGCCGCCCCGGTCGACCGGCTGGTCCTCGCGCCCGTCGTCGGCCCGCCCGTCCTGACCGTCGTCGTTCTGGCCGTTCTGCTCGGCGAGCGTCCGCCAGGCGGCCTCGGCGGCCCGCTGCTCGGCCTCCTTCTTGCTGCGCCCCTCGGCGCCGCCGTACCGGTTGCCAGCCACCACCACCCAGGCGGTGAACGTCTTCAGGTGGTCCGGGCCGGTGCCCTCGATCCGGTACTCCGGGACGCCGAGCCCGAGCGCCGCCGTCAACTCCTGCAGGCTGGTCTTCCAGTCCAGGGCGGCGCCCCGGCCGGCCGACTCGGCCATCAGCGGGTCGAAGAGCCGGTGGATGACGATCCCGGTGGTGTCCAACCCGTACTGGAGGTAGATCGCGCCGAGCAGCGCCTCCAGCGTGTCGGCGAGGATGCTCGCCTTGTCCCGGCCGCCGGTGGTCTCCTCGCCCTTGCCGAGCAGCAGGTACGCGCCGAGGCCGTCCGGGCCCAGACCACGGGCCACGTCGGCGAGGGCCCTCATGTTGACCACGCTGGCGCGCAGCTTGGCCAGCTGCCCCTCGGGGAGGTCCGGGTGGTTGTGGAAGAGCGCCGTGGTGATCACCACGCCGAGCACCGAGTCGCCGAGGAACTCCAGCCGCTCGTTGGTGGGCAACCCGCCGTTCTCGTACGCGTACGAGCGGTGGGTCAGCGCACGCTGCAGCAGCTCGGGTTCCAGGCTCACGCCGAAGGCGGCTTCCAGGTGACCGACGGACGCCCGCCGCCGCTTGTCGTTGCTCATGATGTGCGTACCTCGGTGTCGGTGGAACGGTCGGTGCGGTCCGTCGCGGCGTCGCCGTCGAGCAACGCGGAGACCAGATCGGTGGCGCGCCGCCGCCACAGGTGAGCGGCGAGAGCTATGCCGGAGGCGACGTCGTCGGCGCGGGCGGAACCGTGGCAGACGACCACAGTCCCCGCGACGCCCAACAGGGCGGCCGCGCGGGGCGCGCCGCCCCCGCTGGGAGGGCCGCCAGCCATGGCGTACGCGCCCTCGATGGCCTTGAGCAGCACGTTACCGGTGAAGCCGTCGGTGACGACCACATCGGCGCGCGCGCCGAGGGCCACGTCGTACCCCTCGACCAGGCCGACGTAGCGCGCCCCGCCGGGGAGCGGCTCGACGGCGAGCAACGGGTCGGTGGCCCGGCGGACCCGGTCGCCCTTGCCGGCCTCGGTGCCGACCGAGAGCAGGCCGACCCGCGGCGCGGCGATCGAGTGCGCCACCGCGGCGTACGCGGCGCCGAGCACGGCGTGGCGGGCGAGAGTGGCCGGGCGGGGTTCGAGGGAGCCGCCGACGTCGAGCAGGACGACCGGCCCGGCCACGGCGGGCAGGGTGGCGGCCAGGGCAGGTTGGCGGATCTCCGGCCAACGGCCGAGGCCGAGGACGGCGGCGGTGACGGTGGCACCGGTGGCACCGGCGGACACCAGGGCGTCGGCGGTGCCGTCGCGAACGGCGGTGACCGCGGCCCGGACGGTGCTCTCCGCGCGGGCGGCACTGGGGTGGTCGGCCATACCGACGACATCGCGGACGGGCCGCACAGTGATCCGGGCACGTTGCGCCGGATCGAGGGCAGCAATCATCCCGTCGGCGACCTCGGTCGGGCCGACGAGGAGCAGGTGCAGGTCAGGGTCGGCGCGCATGGCCCGCAGAGCGCCGTCAACCACGACGGCGGGAGCGTCGTCCCCGCCGAGGAGGTCAACGGCGATCCGCGCGGTGCCCGGCTCCACCGGGACGCCGGCCGGAGTGGGCCGAGCGTCGGAGGGAGCCGGGGCACCGGGCGAATGCCAGGATGCGCGCGCCGCCCGACCTGGGGTCGGGGGCGTCACTCGGCGTCCAGGTCAGACCTCGAGAACCTGGCGGCCGTTGTAGGTGCCGCAGACGGAGCAGGCGGCGTGCGGCAGCTTCGGGGACTTGCACTGCGGGCACGCAACGGTCGCGACCACGGTCGCCTTCCAGTTCGCCCGGCGGGACCGGGTGTTGCTGCGCGACATCTTGCGCTTCGGGACGGCCACGGTTCTTACTCCTCTGTAACGGTCATTTGCGACAGGCCCGCCCAACGCGGGTCGATCTGCTGGTGACTGTGGTCGGCCGGCAGATCGTCCCAGTGCGCCCCACATTCAGGGCACAGTCCTGGGCAGTCCTCCCGGCAGAGCGGGTTGGTCGGCAGCGTGAGCACCAACGCGTCCCGCAGCGCCGGCTCCAGGTCGATCAGATCGCCCTGCATCCGGCCCACCTCGTCCTCGTCGGTCGTGGCGTCCGTGGTGCTGTCCTCGTACGCGTACAGCTCCTGGATCGTCACGCCCATCGAGTCGTTGATCTCGCGCAGGCAACGGCCGCACTCGCCCTGAACGGGACCGGTGATGGTCCCGGAGACGAGCACGCCCTCGGACACCGACTGCAACCTCAGATCGAGGTCGAGGTCCGCGCCCTCCGGCACGCCGATCAACTCCACACCGAGGTCCGCCGGTGCCGGCACGACCCGCCGGACTTCACGCAACGCGCCAGGGCGGCGCGGGAGGTCCCTCGTGTCGAGGACCAACGGCGACCTGGGGTTGAGTGTCGATGGCGAGTGCTTGGGCATAGTCAGACTCCGGCCGGTGAGAGGCCGACAAAAAAGGTTACCTGGACGACCGCCGGACCGTCGAACCGGGGGCGACGCCCGCCTGAGAAGTCGGCTGGTGAGGTGCCGCTCAGAAGGGTAGCGGGCGTTCCGCCTCATCCCCAGCGAAGGTGCCGATCTCCCGCAGTGCGTGCATCTTGTCCCGGCCGCGCTCTATCGAGGCCAGCGCCCGGGTGAGGAACTGCTCGAAGTTGGCCAGCGCGGTGTCGACGTAGTCGTCGACCTCCTCACGCAGGCGCTGCGCCTCGGCCCGGGCCTCGGCGATGATCCGGGCACCCTCGTGCTCGGCCGACACGGTGATCTCGTTCACCGAGACCAGGCGGGCGTGTTCTGCCTCACCCTCGCTGATGATCCGGTCCGCCTCGCGCTTGCCGGCCTCCATGATCTTGTCGCGCTCCTCCAGGAGAGCGGCGGCGCGACGCAGGTCGGCGGGGAGGTCGGCGCGCATCTCGTCGAGGACCGCGATCATCTCACCCCGGTCGACCATGCAGTTGTTACGCGACATCGGGACGGAGCGGGCCTGCTCCACCATGGCGATCAGTTCGTCGATGCGATCGAGCGGGTCCACCGGTACCTCACTCCTGTCGTTCTTCGGCCGACCTCCATGATGCGGGCTACGGCCGTTCCCCGCGCCACCAATCATGTCGTGCCGGCCCCACACCGGCCCCATCCACCCCAACCCGGCGCGTCGCGACATCGTCACACCGCGCCCACCCTGCCCGCACTCTTGCGTCAATTTTCCGCAAAAGGGGCGTCACGGCGACCGAAGCGGCAGGACCGCCGGACGGGGAGTGTCAGGGGCGGGGGCCGAGCCGGGCCTGAAGGGCCTCACGGACCAGGTCGGGGACGTGCGCGGAGATGTCGCCACCCCACTTGGCCACGTCCTTGACCAGGCTTGAGGAGAGGAACGAGTAGAGCGGGTTGGTCGGCATGAAGAGCGTCTCGACGCCGGCCAGCCCGATGTTCATCTGGGCCATCTGCAACTCGTAGTCGAAGTCGCTGACCGCCCGCAGACCCTTGATCAGCACGCTCGCCTGCTGGGCCCGACAGAAGTCCACCAGCAGCCCTCGGAACGACTCGACCCGCACGTTGCCGTACGACGAGGTCACCTCGCGGAGCATCTCGATCCGCTCCTCGACGGTGAACAGGCCACTCTTCGACTGATTTATCAGCACACCGACGATCACCTCGTCGAAGAGCCGACTGGCCCGCCCGATGATGTCGAGGTGTCCGTTGGTGACCGGGTCGAACGAACCGGGGCACACCGCACGTCTCATGATCGGCGACCGTACCAAAGGGTGGTCTCGCCGTAACGGCGACTGCGCTCCGGGGTGATCCCGTCCACCCAGTCGAACTCCCTGGTCCGCCGGGACCGCTCCACCACCACCAGCGCGTCCGGCGCCAGCCAGTCGCCGTCGACCAGCGTGGTCAGCAGCGCGGTGATCTCCGCGTCCGGCACGGCGTAGGGCGGGTCGGCGAAGACCACGTCGTACGGCCCACCGTCCGGACCGGCGGCCAGCACCGTCGCCACCTTGCCGGTGACCAGGCGGGCGGCGGGGCCGGCACGCAGAGCCGCCACGTTCTCCCGGATCACCCGGGCCGCCCGCGCGTCCGACTCGACCAGCAGCACGTGCGCGGCCCCGCGGGAGAGCGCCTCCAACCCGACCGCGCCGGAGCCGGCGTACAGGTCGGCGAAGCGGGCGCCGTCGAGGTCGACCTCGGCCTCGACGGCACTGAACAGCGCCTCGCGGACCCGGTCGGAGGTGGGTCGGGTGCCGGCACCGGGGGGCGCGGCGATCCGCCGGCCGCCGAGCGTCCCGGCCACGATCCGGGTCACGGTCTCCTCCTGCTCATGCCCGCGACGCTACGCGAGCCGGAGGAGATCACGACCGACACCACCCATGTCAGCGTGGGCGCGTTCCCACGTTTCGTAACCGCGTGCCGCTCCAGCCGGAGTGACCACCGGAACGCAGCCGGGCGGCCGCTCTGTGGCTGGTCGGGGCACACGCAGCCGCTCCAGATCCATTGCGGAGCCATCGACGTCGGAGATCCACGGTGATCAGCTGGACACCATCCGTACATCAAAGATCACGAATTCGTTACATTGCCTTCTGGCAATGATCTGAACTCCCCTCATTCATGACCCGTCAGTACAGTCACCGTCTGTCCCCGCTTCGCGCGGGAACACCCCCGCGTCGCGCGACACCCCGGTGAGCAGACGACCCGCCCGGTCGTCCCGCCTCCCGTCCCTCCCGCACGCGATCCGTACCCCCTCACCAGGAGCCTGCGTGAACCCTCCCAAGACTCCGTTCCGGCGCATCGCGGCCATCGCCGCCGGCGCGCTGATCGGCCTCACCGGCGTAGCGACGGTCGCCTCCCCGGCGCTCGCCCACCACACCACCATCTCCGGCACCGCCTGCAAGACGGACACGAAGGGCGTTTACCGCGTTGAGTGGAAGGTGGTGAACAGCGAGCGCGACCTCGCCGGCACCATCACGCAGGTGTGGACCCCGTCCGGCACCGCCATCACCGGCATCGCGGCGAACACTGCGCTGCCGAAGCCGTCCGAGGGCGACGTGGTCGGCGTGCAGTACACCAAGAAGGACGCCAAGCTGGAGCTGAAGGTCACGGCGGAGTGGACGCGCGGCGGCAAGCTGCACACCAACACCGCCTCCGGCACCGCTGTCGTGCGCAAGAACTGCGCCGCCACGCCGCCGACCGCCACCCCCACGCCGACGAAGCCCACGCCGACGCCGAGCGTGACGCCGAGCGCGACGCCCTCCAGCCCCGCGCCGACGACCCCGGCCCCGACCACGCCGGCCCCGACCAGCCCGGTGCCGACCCCGCAGCCGAGCGAGCCGACCGGCCCGCTGGTGCCGGAGGAGCCCAACGCCCCGGTGTTCGAGATCATCTTCGACTGTGACGCACTCGTCGTCACCGCCGACAACCCGGCGGACGGCATCACCGAGACTCTGGTGCTCACCTCCGAGAAGAAGGTCGTCAAGAAGCTCGAGCTGGTCCCGGGCAAGAAGACCGAGGTCTCCTTCGAGGCGTACGAGGGGCTGACCGTCACTCCGAGCATCGACGGTGAGGAGGGCGACGCCTCCGAGGCCGTGAAGTGGGTCAAGCCGGCCGAGTGCAACCCGGGTCAGGGTGGCGGCAAGGACGAGCCGACCCTGCCCCTGACCGGTGCCGCGACCGGCGGGATCATCGCGGGCGCCGTGGTGCTGCTCGCCGCCGGTGCTGGCCTGTTCGTGATGGCGCGTCGTCGTCGGGTGCGCTTCACCGCCTGAGACAACCCGCTCTGACAACTGAGGGCGCGTCGACCACCCGGTCGACGCGCCCTTGGTCTGTTTCGGAGGATCACCGGCCGGGCCGGGGATCACGGAGCGGGCGATCCTCAGCCCTTCTCCAGGTATTCCGCGCGGTCCTCGTCCACCAGCGCGGCCACCGAGGCGGCCAGCGCGGGATTGCGGGTCAGCTCCGGGTCGTCCTCGACCAGGGTGATCGCCTCGGCACGGGCGTCGCGGATCAGCTCCGTGTCGCGTTTCAGAGACAGCAACCGCAGGTGTGAGCGGTGCCCGGACTGGGTGGCACCCAGCACGTCACCCTCGCGGCGCTGCTCCAGATCCAGCTCGGCGAGCTTGAAGCCGTCGCTCGTGGACGCCACGGCGTCCAGCCGCTCACGCGCCGACGAACCCTCGGCAGCCTCGCTGACCAGCAGGCAGAGCCCGGCGGCGGAGCCCCGGCCGACCCGGCCACGGAGCTGGTGCAGCTGGGAGACACCGAAGCGGTCGGCGTCCAGCACGATCATCACGGTCGCGTTCGGCACGTCCACGCCGACCTCGATCACTGTGGTCGCCACCAGCACGTCCAGGTCACCGGCCGCGAAGGAGCGCATCACCGCGTCCTTCTCGTCGGCCGGCAGGCGGCCATGCAGCACCCCGATCCGTAGCCCGTGCAACGGCCCCTCGGCCAGCAACGGGGCCACCTCGGTCACCGCCAGCGGGGGCCGGCGGCCGTTGTCGTCCACCGGTGGCGGCTCCTCCTCGCTGGCCGGCCCCTCACCAATGCGCGGGCACACCACGTACGCCTGGTGGCCGGCAGTGACCTCCTCGCGCAGTCGGCGCCAGGCCCGGTCCAGGTAGGCCGGTTTCTCGGCGGCGGGAACCACGTGCGAGGCGATCGGCGACCGGCCCCGGGGCAGCTGGGAGAGGGTGGAGACCTCCAGGTCGCCGTAGACGGTCATCGCGACCGTGCGTGGGATCGGGGTGGCCGTCATCACCAGCACGTGCGGCGGCTGGTCGGCCTTGGAGCGCAGAGCGTCGCGTTGCTCCACACCGAAGCGGTGCTGCTCGTCGACGACCACCAGGCCGAGATCGGCGAAGTCGACCCCCTCGTAGAGCAGGGCGTGGGTGCCGAGCACGATGCCGGCGGCGCCGCTGGCGACCTCACCGAGGGCCCGCCGTCGGGCGGCAGCGCCCAGCGAGCCAGTGACCAGCTCGACCCGGGTGGCGTGCTCGGCGGAACCCAGCTCGCCGGCCCGCCCGAGCGGCCCGAGCAGGTCGAGCATGCCGCGGTAGTGCTGGGCGGCCAGCACCTCGGTGGGCGCCAGCAGCGCGGCCTGCCCGCCCGCGTCGACCACCTGGAGCATCGCCCGCAGCGCCACCACTGTCTTGCCCGAGCCGACCTCGCCCTGCAACAACCGGTGCATCGGGTGCGGCGCGGCCAGATCGGCGGCGATCTCCACACCGACGTCGCGCTGACCGGCGGTCAGCTCGTACGGCAGTCGGGCGTCGAAGGCGTCCAGCAGCCCACCTGACCGTGCCGGGCGGGGTCGCGCCGGCCAGTCGGCTGCCCGGTGTTTGCGCTGTACAAGGGTCAGCTGGACGGCGAACGCCTCGTCCCACTTGAGCCGCCGCCGCGCCCGGTGCAGTTCCTCCTTGCTGGACGGACGGTGGATCTCGGTCAACGCGGTGCCCAACCCGACCAGCTTGCGGCTGGCGCGCACGGTGCCCGGCAGCGGATCGTCCGGCGGGGTGAACGTGTCCAGGACGACTCGCACGCAGCGCGCGATCACCCAGGTCGGCACGGCCGCGGCGGCCGGGTAGACCGGGATCAGCGCGCCAGCGAACTCCTCGATCTCGTCGCTGACCGCCGCCTCGCCGTCGCCACCCTCGCCGAGCAGGACGTACTCCGGGCCGTTGAGCTGCCGTTTGCCCCGGAACTCGGTGACCTTGCCGGCGAACAGCCCCCACCGGCCGGGGCGCAGCTCCCGTTCGCGCCATGCCTGGTTGCCGAAGAAGGTCAGTGTCAGCACCCCGCCGGAGCCGTCGCCGACGGTCACCTCCAGCAGGTTGCCCCGCCGCTGCCGCATCGGGCGCACCGCGGTGCGCTGCACCTGGGCCAGCACGGTGACCTGCTCGCCGACGTCCAGCGAGCGGATGTCGGTGTGCTCGCCGCGCTCGTCGTAACGACGAGGGAAGTGGTAGACCAGGTCACCCGCGGTGTGCAGGTCGAGGTGCGTGGCCAGCGCCTTGGCCGTCTTGTCCCCGACCAGCTTCTTCAGCGCAGTGTCCACCGTGGCTGGTTCGCTCATTCGATCCCTACCAGGAGCGGATAAAACGGCTGGCCCCCCGGGTACGCGTGCACCTCGACGAACGGCCAGCGTCTCGCGACGTGCGCGCGGACGGCATCGGTGAGCCCGGCCGGGGCGTCTGCCCCGGCCAGCAGGGTGACCATCTCGCCACCGCCGCCGAGCATCCGGTCGACCACGGCGGCGCAGGTGTCGGTGAGGTCGGTGCCGATGAGGTGCACCTCCCCCTCGACCAGCGCGAGCACGTCGCCGGGACGGCACGGGCCGGCGACGGTCAGCGCCTCCCGGCTGGCGTGGCAGACCTCGGCGTAGCGGCAGGCGCCGGCCGCCTCGGCCATCGCGATCACGTCGTCCTCGAAGCGGCGGTCGCCGTCGCGGACCGCGAGGGCGGCCAGCGCCTGCACGGGCGATCGGGTCGGCACCACGCTGACTTTGATGCCGTGCCGATGGGCCTCGCGGGCCGCCGCGCTCGCCACCGCCTCGGTGTTGGCGTCGTTGGGCAGCACCACCACCCGGGCCGCGCCGGTGCTGCGCACGGCGTCCAGCAGCTCACCCGTGGACGGGTTGCCCGGCACCACTGTGGCGCCCTCGGCGGCGAACAACTCGGCGATGCCTCCGCCGGTGGCGACCACCACCGCGGCCCGCCCGGCCGTCACGGGGCCCGAGGGCGGCTCCGGCTGGTCGGCGAAGCGGGTCACCGAGATCCGGTACGGGCGACCGGCGGCGACCCCCGCCTCGACCGCTGCGCCCACGTCGTTGACGTGCACGTGCACGTTCCAGGTGCCCTCGGGCTCACGCCCGTCGCCGACGATGACCAGCGAATCCCCCAGCGCGTCCAGCGCCCGTCGCAACCCGTCGACCGCCTCCCCCCCGGCGTCGAGCAGGAACTGCACCTCGTACGCGTACTCGTCGGAACCGGTCTCCCGGGCGACGGTGGCCGCCGGGCGGGCGGAGCGCGGCGTCGGCGCGGGCTGAGGGGTGCTCTCCCCGGTGAGCACCGCGACCAGGGCATCGAGCAGCACGCACAGCCCTCGGCCACCCGCGTCGACCACGCCCGCGCGGGCCAGCGCCGGCAGTTGCTCCGGGGTGTGGGAGAGCGCCTCGGCAGCGGCCCGGGCTGCGGCGCGGACCACCGCCGGCAGGTCGTCGCTGTCCGCCCGTTCGGCGCCCGTGGCCGCCGCTGCGACCACCGTGAGCACCGTGCCCTCGACCGGCCGGGCAACCGCGGTGTACGCCGCGGCGGAGCCGGAGCGCAGCGCGGCGGCCAACTCCCGACCGCGCACCGCCGGCACCCCGGCGACCTCGTCGGCGAACCCCCGCAGGATCTGCGAGAGGATCACCCCGGAGTTGCCCCGCGCGCCGAGCAGCGCGCCCTGCGCCATCAGCCGCAACGCGTGCCCGTGCGCGGTCGGCCCGCTGTCGGGGAGGGTGTCCAGGTTCATGGCGAGAGCCTGCTGGGCCGAGGTGAGGGTGAGCACCAGGTTGGTGCCGGTGTCGCCGTCGGGCACCGGGTAGACGTTGAGCTGGTCGATCTCGCCCTGGTGACGCTTGAGCGCGGCCAACCCGCTCGCACACCAGCGGCGGACCGCGGCGGCGTCGAGGGTGTCCAGCACGGCCAGAAGCCTACTGGCGCGCACCGACACGCGTCGGACTCGTCCCGCGTGTCCCCCGCGCCCCGCTCCGGCGGTGGCCGTAACACGGGCAAACTCCTCCGGTACCCTTGCCGCCGGGCCGGTCCCACCCACGGGCGGGCGGGCCCACGACCAGGCACAAGCCGGGGCACGGGCGAGCGCCGGACCGGGCCGGTTGGCCGGGTCGGCGAGTCATCGGGTAACCTGACCAGGTTGCCCGGGCAGCACCTGCCGGCGACCCCATGAACGTATCAATCCCAGGAGTATCCCGTGGCTAGCGTGTGCGACGTCTGTGGCAAGGGACCGGGCTTCGGCCACAACGTGTCCCACTCGCACCGGCGGACCAACCGCCGCTGGAACCCGAACATCCAGTCGGTGCGTACCCCGGCCGGTGGCGGCAACACCAAGAAGTTGCAGGTCTGCACCTCGTGCATCAAGGCCGGCAAGGTCACCCGCGCCTGACGCGGTAGCACCCACCTTCTCGTACGGCGGAGCCGGCGGACCCTGAGGTCCGCCGGCTCTGTCGCGTCCGGTCGCCGCCTGAGCTGTGCTGCTTGAGCTGTGGCGTGCCGCCTTGATCGACTCGGTTTTCCGGGAGTCGGGGTGTCCGGCGCTGGGGACAGCCCGAGTTCAAGAAACCCGAGTCGATCACCGCAACGGAGTCAGAGGGTGCGGCCGAAGGAGACGCAGCCCTCCGCGTCCTTGTAGAAGCCGAAGTTCGGAATCCGCTCGTAACCGGCGGAGCTGTACATTGCGATCGCCTCGGGCTGCTTGTCCCCGCACTCCAGGACCACCCGCTTACGGCCCTGCTCCCGGGCCGAGCGCTCGACGGCCGCCAACACCGTGCGGGCCACGCCCCGCCCACGCGCAGCCGGGGCCGTGTACATCCGCTTCAGCTCCGCGGTGTCCGCGCCGTGGCTGCGCCAGCCACCGCACCCGACCGGTTCGCCGGCCAGGTAGGCGACCAGGAACGCGCCATCCGGCGGCTCGAACTCGGTCGCGTCCACCGGGGTGTCGTCGCCGGTGCCGCCGTAGCGGGCGCCGAGGTCGGCCAGTGCGGCTTGGATCAACTGCTGTGCCACCGGTGCGTCGAACCGCACCGTCCGGATCTCGATCTCACTCACGGTGTCCAGGGTACGGCGGGCCCCAGTCCTCACCGGAAATGGTCCCAGCCGGTCGGGCCGTCGTGGGGCGCGCCGTCGACCGTCACCCCGGCACCCTCCGTGACCAGGCCCACCGGCCGCCAGTCCGGCGGCAGCACGACCGCCGGGGGGAAGGTCGCGGCCAGCGCGTGGTCGTCGCCACCCGCCAGGATCCAGGTGTACGGGTCGACGCCGAGTGCCTGCGCCGCGTCGGCCATCTGCCGGGGCACCTCGAACGCGTCCCGCCGCACGTCGATGGCCACCCCGCTGGCCGCCGACACGTGGCCGAGGTCGGCGAGCAGCCCGTCCGACACGTCGATCATCGAGGTGGCGCCGAGCCGGGCGGCCTGCGGGCCGGCCTGGTAGGGCACCTGCGGCCGCCGGTACGCCTCGACCAGCAGCCGGGGAGTGCGGAAGCCGCGGGTGAGCACGGTCAGCCCGGCAGCCGCGTACCCGCTGCGCCCGGCCAGGGCGAGCACGTCACCGGGACGGGCGCCGGAGCGCAGCACGGGTGGGCGGCCCTCCAGGTCGCCCAACGCGGTGACCGCCACGGTGAGGGTGGGGCTCGCCGACATGTCCCCGCCGACGACGCTGGCGCCGACCGTCGCCGCCTCGGCGGCGAGCCCGTCGGCCAGCTCCTCCGCCCAGCCGGTCTCCAGGTCAGCCGGCATGCAGAGCGCGACCAGCAGGGCAGTTGGCGTGGCGCCCATCGCCGCGATGTCGGCCAGGTTGGCCGCCGCCGCCCGGTGCCCGACGTCGCGCGCCGAGGACCAGTCCCGCCGGAAGTGCCGACCGTCGACCAGCACGTCGGTGGAGGCCGCCACCCGGCCGTCCGGGGCCGCCACCACCGCCGCGTCGTCGCCGGGACCGAGCAGGGTCGTGGGTCCGAACGAGAGTCGGGCAGTTATCTTCCCGATCAGCCCGAACTCCCCGATCCCGGACACACTGGCGCCACTGCCGGCGTTCTGCCCGTGCTGCCCGGCTCCGCCGTGCTCGCTCACCGCTGCTCCTTGACGACCGATAGGGATCAGACCTGGTCCGTAAGGTAGTTTCACCCTTCGGGCCGCTCCCGGGCGGCGACGGACGGAGGTCGAGTCGTGGTACAGGCGTACATCCTCATCCAGACCGAGGTCGGCCGCGCACGTGACGTGGCGGGTCTCATCGCGGACATCCCCGGCGTGGTGCGCGTCGACGCCGTCACCGGGCCGTACGACGTGGTCGTCCTCACCGAGGCGAACACCGTCGACGAGCTCGGCAAGCTCATCGTCAGCAAGGTGCAGATGGTGCCTGGCATCACCCGCACCCTCACGTGTTCGGTGGTGCGGCTGTAAGTGGACGAGATGACGGCCTCCTCTGCACGTGACGACGACCGGACGCGTGAGCCGGCTGACGGTAACCGCGACCCGGCCGACACCGCCGCCGCCGCGCCGGCAGGCCGGGACCGGACCATTCGCGGCGCCGCGCTACTGGCCACGGTGATCGCGCTGCCGATCACGCTGCTGGTGGCCGTGCTGGCCTTCAACAAGCTCAGCCCGGGCGCACCCGCGGCCGCGCCGACCCCGTCCGCGACGACTCCCCGGGTGCAGTCCACCGCCCCGGTGGAGATGGCCGCCCCGGCGCTGGCCGCCCGCCCGGCCACTGTCTGCCGGGCCCTGCTCTCCCAACTGCCGGCGAACATCCGCGACCTGACCCAGCGGCCGGTCACCGCCGGCCCGGAGCAGAACGCGGCGTACGGAGATCCCGCTCTCACCGTGGCCTGCGGCGGCACCGAGCCGGAGTTCCCCAGCACCGACGAGGTCTGGACGGTGAACCGGGTCTGCTGGCACCTGGCCGAGCAGGCCGACGCGGCGGTGCTCAGCACTGTCGACCGGGAGACGCTGATCACGGTGCGTGTCCCGCGCTCCTACGAGCAGCCGTTGCAGTGGCTGACGACCATCTCCAGCACGATCGTGGCGACAGTGCCCTCCGGCGGCGCCATCCCGTCCGGCTGCCAGCGCTGACCCGATCCCGCGCCGCCTGACGCACGTCGGGCGGGACCGGGCGGCTCGGCTGTCTGACGCTCCTGGGCCGGGTGGCTCAGTGCAGGCCGACGCCGCGCCGCTGGGCGGTGCGGATCAGGCGGTTGACCAGCTTCGGATATTCCAGGCCGGAGGCCGCCCACATCCGGGGGAACATCGACGTCGGGGTGAACCCGGGCATCGTGTTGATCTCGTTGAGGTAGACGTCCAGCTCGGGGGTGACGAAGAAGTCGGCCCGGGCCAGGCCCGCGCAGTCCAGCGCGGTGAACGCGCGGACGGCGTACTCCTGCACCTGGCGGGTCACCTTGTCCGGCAGGCCGGCCGGGATGTCGTACTCGCAGGAGTCGTCGAGGTACTTCGCCTCGAAGTCGTAGAAGTCGTGGTCGGCGACGACCCGCACCTCGGCCAGCACGGACGCCTCGGGCGCACCGCCGGCCTCGCCCTCCAGCACACCGCACTCGACCTCGCGGCCGATGATCGCGGCCTCGATGATGACCTTCGGGTCGAACTGCCGGGCGGCGGCGACCGCGTCGTCGAGTTGCGCCCAGTCGGTGACCCGGGTGATGCCGAACGACGACCCGGCCCGGGACGGCTTGACGAAGACCGGCAGACCGAGCCGCTCCTTGTCCTGCTCGCTGAGCGTCATGCCGTTGCGCAGCACGGCGTACGAGCCGACCGGGATGCCCTCGACGGCGCAGAGCTTCTTGGTGAACTCCTTGTCCATCGCCGCTGCGGACGCGAACACGTTCGCCCCGACGTAGGGGATGCCGGCCATCTCCAGCATTCCCTGGATGGTGCCGTCCTCGCCGTACGTGCCGTGCAGCACCGGGAAGACCACGTCGACGTCGGCGAGCACCCGGGGGCCCTCGGTCGGGTCGAGCACCATGAGCCCGTTGCCGGTGGGGTCGGCGCGCAGCACGATGTCGTCGCCGGAGTCGGCGGTGATCTCCGGCAGCTGACGGGCGTTGATCGCGAGCTGGGCGGGATCTCCGCTGGTCAGGACCCACTGGCCGGCCCGGGTGATGCCGACGGGCACCACCTCGAACTCGTCGGGGTCGAGCGCGCCGAAGACGCTGCCGGCGCTGACGCAGGAGATGCCGTGCTCCGGGCTGCGGCCGCCGAACACGATCGCCACGCGGGTCTTGCCTGGGGTGGTCACTCCGGTCACCTCTTCGTACGCGACTGCGGCTGGTCGTGCTCGCCGGTGGCGCTCACCCGGTTGACCTTACTGTGCGTGGCGATAGGGCGAGGCGATACCCGGCGAGCCACAGCACGACACGGCAATCGGTCAACAAAGGATGTACGGTGCGTGACGGGACAGTCGCGGTGTCGCAGGCCGGTGACCTGGGCCTGCTCAGTCCCGGGAGTGCCGGCGACCGACCGCGATCACCTTGACCCGTTGCCGGCCGGCCCGCACCATGCCCAGCGCCATGAACGCTCCGGCGATCCGGTCGGCGGCCTCCCGACTGCTGGCGCCGACCACCTGTCGGCGCCGCTCGGGCGCGACCCTCTCGTTGCGGTCGATGCCCTCGACGGGGCGCACGTCGGTGAGCACCACGAGGAAGCGGGTCATCGACAGCCGCCCGGGTGCACGGCGGAGGGCTCCGGACAGGTTCGCACGTCGTCTCCTTCCGGCGGGACGGGATGGCGGGGCGGCACGCGACGATCGGGCACGGGGGAGAAACCCGATCGCCGCGCGCCCCATCCCCTCCGGTCGCTCACCACCACCGTCGCCACGACAACCGGCGGTGAGGACGCGGTAACAGATTGACACGTGTACAGCCGTGAATGCAACTCTCATCGACGTTTTCTCATGCAGACGTTCCCGCAAATGTGTGCGACCATCGATGCATGGCCCCCAAGACCGCCCGCGCCCGCCGGCTCGGCATCGCCCTGCGCCATCACCGGGAAGCCGCCGGTCTGACGCTGGAAACCGCGGCGGATGAGATCAACAGCACCCGCAGCACCCTCTCCCGGTACGAGAACGCCCAGACCCTGATCAGCCCGGCCACCGTGCGCGCCCTGCTCACGTCGTACGGGGTGGGTGCCGAGGAGGTGGCTGCGGCGGTGCAGCTCGCCAAGGACGCCCGCAAGCCGGGCTGGTGGGTGTCGTACTCGTACCTGCTGGATCCGCGCACCATCGACTTCATCGCGCTGGAGGCCGAGGCGACGGCCATCGCCAACTTCGAGCCCTCGGTGGTGCCCGGCCTGCTGCAGACCGCGGACTACGTCCGTGGCGTGATGCGCGGTGGGCCGCACACCCTCGGCGACGACCTGGTGGAGCAACGGGTCAAAATCCGGCTGGACCGTCAACAACGGCTCACCGGCGACAACCCGCCCATCTTCGACGCGATCATCGACGAGGGCGCGCTACTGCGTCCCGTCGGTGACAAGTCGGCGATGGACGGGCAACTGCGTCACCTGGTCAAGATGGCCGAGCTGCCCAACATCAGCGTCCAGGTGATCCCGCTCTCCGCCGGCTACCACCGGGGCACGCGGGGTTCGCTGCACATCCTGGAGTTCGCCGACCCGGAGGACCCGATCATCGCCTCGGTGGAAACCGTGGCAGGTCAGATGATCCTCGACCGGGCCGGCGAGACGCGTACCTGCACCAAGATCATGGAGCATCTCCGAAGCGTGGCGCTCAGCCCGGCGGACAGCCGCGAGATGCTCCTGTCAGTCCTGAAGGGACGGTAGGACCGATGACACCGACAATCACAGCGGCCTTGGCCGCGGCGGCGTGGCGCAAGAGCAGCCGCAGCGGCGACGAGGGTGCCTGCGTCGAGGTTGCCGCGCTGCCGCGGCTGGTGGCCGTCCGCGATTCCAAGGACCCGGCCGGCCCGGCTCTGCTGTTCGCAACGGGCGCCTGGGCCGCCTTCGCTCAGGCGCCACCTCGCCGCTGACCAGGCCGTCGCACCGCTGACCCGACCTGGGGCCACCGCAGCCCGGACCGGGCACTGCCCCCTGCTGACCGCCCGCCGCGCCGCCGATCAGGGCGCGCGGCGGGCCAGGCCAGGCATGTGGCAGGCCCAGGCGCGGCAGGCTCAGGCCCGGCAGGCTCAGGCCCGGTGGGCTCAGGCGACCAGCGGGCGGGGCTCCGGGACGGCGCGCAGGGCCTCCAGCGCGGCGATCGCCACGCCCCGGGCGCCAGCCATGTCCCGGTCCGGCACCAGCGCGAAGGTGGCCACCGCGGCCTGCTCCTCGCGGAGCACTGTGTGTTCGCGGACCGTCGCCAGGAACCAGTCGCGGAACTCCGGTGCCGCCTCGACCACCCCGCCACCGACGAAGTACGCGTGCGGGTCGGTGAAGTTCGCCGCAACGGTGAAAAGCCGGCCCAGCGCCATCGCCTGCTGGGTGAAGAGGTCCCGTGCGAGGGCGTCTCCCCGTTCGCCGTACCCGCGAACCAGCTTGGCCGCCCGAGCCAGCGGCTCGGCGGCGAGCGGGTGGTCGGGGTAGCGGGTCAGCCAGTACGGCAGCAGGTTGCGCTCGATGCCGGTCAGCGAGGCCACGCTCTCGACGTCACCGGTGAAGCCGCAGGCACAGGTGGGTTCCTGCTGCCCCGGGCTGAGCAGCCCGTTCAGCGGGATGTGCACGTGACCGAGCTCCCCGGCCATTCCGGCCGCACCGGCGATCACCCGACCGCTCTCGACCACACCGCCGCCGAGGCCGGTGCCCACGATCGCGGAGACCGACGAGCGGCCCATCGCGTCGGCGCCGAAGTACACGTGGTGGGCGTAGAGCGCCGCCGCGTTGCCGTCGTTGTGATAGACGACCGGCAGGCCGAGCCGTCGTTCCAGCGCGCCCCGCACGTCGAAGCCCCGCCAGGCCGGCTGGGAGAAGTTGGTGGAGCCCCGCGACGAGATGACGCCGTCGGCGCTGGCGGGGCCGGGAGTGTCCAGCCCGACCGCCTGGACCAGGTCGCGCGGCACCCCGGTCTGCGCCAGGGCGCCGTCCAGCGCCTGGGCGAGTGCCTCGATCGCCGCCTCCGGCCCGGCCCGTACCTCGCTGGGGATCTCCAACAGCCCGTCCACCAGGAAGCGGCCGTCCACCGTCAGCACGGTGGCGTTGTTGCTGGTGCCGCCGTTGTCCAGCCCGACGACCACCGGCACACCTGCGCTGCCCACCGATACCGCCTCCCGCCGTCATGAGTGTGAGCCGAGGCTAGTGCCAACCCTCCTCCCCCGCTACGCCCGGCCACCCGAGCGGGCTCAGTCGGGGCGGCGGGCGGTTACCGCTGTGGCGTCCAGGTCCTCGTCGTGTCGCACGCTCGGCACCAGCCCGGCGGCGTCGAGCGCCGCGCAGAGCACGTCCGCCTGGGCGTCGCTGGCCTCGACCACCAGGTGTCCGCCGGGTGCCAGCCAGGAGGCGGCACCGACGCCCACCCGGCGCAGCACGGTGAGCCCGTCCGGCCCGCCGTCGAGCGCCACCGGGGCCTCGTGCAGCCGCGCCTCGGCGGGCATCAGCGCCACCGCGTCGGTCGGCACGTACGGGGCGTTGGCGACCACCAGGTCCAGCCGACCCCGCCACTGCCGGGGCAGCGGTGTGAAGAGGTCGCCCTCGTACACCTCGGCGTCCAGCCCGGCGAGGTTGCGGCGTGCGCACGCCACGGCCGCCGGGTCGATGTCGGCACCGGCCAGCCAGCGTGGGGCGAGCCGGTGCGCCAACGCGACGGTGGTGGCCCCGGAGCCGCAGCAGAGGTCGGCCACGGCCGGGGCCGGGCCGGTCAGTTCGGCGGCCACCTCGACCAGCAGCGCGGTCCGCCCACGCGGCACGAAGACGCCAGCGTCGACGGCTATCCGCAGCCCGCAGAACTCGGCCCAGCCGAGCAGGTACTCCAGCGGTTCACCGGCCACCCGGCGGTCGGTCAGCTCAGCCAACGCCGCCGGGGTGTCCGCGGCGGCCAGCAGCAGGTCGGCCTCGTCCTCGGCGTAGACGCAGCCGGCGGCGCGTAGCCGGCCCACGAGCGCGGACCGGTCGGCCAGGGGCGCTGACGTCACGAGCCTCCTCGGACCGACCCGGCCGCGTCCAGGGCGGCGGAGATGTCGGCCACCAGGTCGGCCGTGTCCTCCACACCGCAGGAGAGCCGGACGAAGCCGGGTGCGGTGTCGTCGCCCCACTGCTCCCGCCGGTCCGCCGTGGTGTGCAGGCCACCGAAGGAGGTCGCCGCCGCCACCAGCCGTGCGGCCTGGATGAACCGGCCCACCCGGTCGGCGCTACCCAGATCGAACGAGAGCACCCCCGGCATCCGACGCATCTGGGCCGAGGCCACCGCGTACGCGGGATCGCCCGGCCGCCCCGGCCAGCGCAGGCCCGTCACGTCCGGCCGGCCGGCCAGCAGGTCGGCGACCGCGGCGGCGTTCGCGCTCTGCCGGGCCAGCCGCAGATCGAGGGTGGCCAGCGACCGGTGTGCCAGCCAGGCGTCGAACGCTCCCGGCACCGCCCCGGTGGTCGTACGCCAGGTCGTCACCGCCCCGACCAGCTCGGTGGACCGGCTGGCCAGGTAACCCAGCAGCAGGTCGGAGTGGCCGGTGAGCGCCTTCGTGCCCGAGGCGACCACCAGGTCCGCGCCGAGGTCCAGTGGGCGCTGACCGAGCGGGGTGGCGGTGGTGTTGTCCACCGCGAGCAGCGCGCCCGCGGCGTGCGCCCTCTCCGCCAGGGCCGCCACGTCGACCACGTCCAGGCCCGGGTTGGCGGGCGTCTCCACCAGCACCAGCCGGACGCCCTCGAACGACGGGTACGGTCCGGCGGTCGGCGCGAACAGCACCCGGACGCCGATGCCCTCCAGTACGTCGGTGGCGAACGCCCGGACCGGGAAGTATCCGTCGGAGGGCAGCACCACCGTGTCCCCCGGGCGCAGCAGGGTGAGCAGCAAGCCGGTGATGGCCGCCTGACCGGTGGCGAAGACGCGGCAGTCGCCGCCTTCCAACTCGCCCACGGCCGCCTCCAGGAGCCGCCGGGTCGGGTTGTCGGGGCGACCGTAGCCGTTCGGCGACGTGCCCTGGCCCTGGAACGGGTCGAGGTGGTACGGCGCGGCGAAGACCGGCCCGGGCAGGAACGGGTCCCCTGGTGCCGGCTCGGGCAGGCCGGCGCGTACGCAGCGGGTGCCGTCTCCCAACTCGCTCATCGGATTCCTCACTCGTACGACTCGGGTTTGGCGGTGCGGCTCATCAGGGCTTCCACGGCGAGGCGTGGGTCCATCCCCTCGTGGCAGATCCGCTCGACGTGCTCGGTGATGGGCATCTCCACACCGTGCGCGCGGGCCAGGTCGCGAATCGCCAGGCAGCTCTTCACACCCTCGGCGGTCTGCCGGGTGGCCGTCTGGGCCTGCTCCAGCGTCTCGCCCCGGCCCAGGTGCTCGCCGAAGGTGCGGTTGCGGGCCAGCGGGGACGAGCAGGAGGCGACCAGGTCGCCCATTCCCGCGAGGCCGGCGAAGGTGATCGGGTCCGCGCCGAGCGCCACGCCCAGCCGGGCGGTCTCGGCCAGCCCTCGGGTCATCAGCATGGCCCGGGTGTTGTCGCCGAAACCCATCGCGGTGGCGATGCCGTACGACAGGGCGATCACGTTCTTGACCGCCCCGCCCAGCTCGCAGCCGATCACGTCGTCGTTGGTGTACGGGCGCAGGTAGGGCGTCCGGATCGACGCCTGCACGAGCGCGGTGCGGTGGCTGTTCGTCCCGGCGACGACTGTCGCGGCGGGCTGCTCGGCGGCGATCTCGGGTGCCAGGTTCGGGCCGGACACGACGACCACCCGGTCCGCGGCGACCCCGGCGGTCTCCACGATGACCTCGCTCATCCGCTTGGTGGTGCCGAGCTCGATGCCCTTCATCAGCGACACCAGGGTGGAGTCGGGGTGCAGGTGTCCGACCCACTCGGCGAGGTTGCCGCGCAGGGTCTGCGACGGCACCGCCAGCACCACCAGCTCCGCGCCGGTGATCGCCTCGGTCGCGTCGGCGGTGGCGGTGACCCGGGCCGGCAGCAGCAGGTCGGGCAGGTACTCCGGGTTGCGGCGCTCGGTCCGGATGCTCTCGGCGACCGGCGCACGGCGGGCCCACACGGTCACGTCACGCCCCGCGTCGGCCAGGATCTTGGCGAACGCGGTGCCCCAGGAACCGGCGCCGAGCACCGCGACGTGGCCGGTCATGCCAGGTCGCCCTGCTGCTCGTGCCGGACGGAGGACCGGGCCGGTCGTTCCCACAGCGGCGGCGGGGTGCCGCCACGGATCTCGGCGAGCATGTCCCGCAGCCGCAACATGATGGTGTCCGTCATCTCCTCGAGGGTGGCCCGGGTCGGCGGGGCGTCCGCCCACCGGCTCAGGTCGATCGGGTCTCCGGCGACGACGGTCACCGGGGTCCGGGGGCGCAGGTTGACGCGGCTGGTCCGGGGGTCGAAGATCCGCTCCGGTCCCCACATCACCACCGGTACGACGGGTGCGCCGGTGGCCAGGGCCAGCCGGGCGGCACCGGTCTTGGCCTTCATCGGCCACAGCTCCGGCTGTCGGGTGGTGGTGCCCTCCGGGTAGATCACCACGGCACCGCCCTCGTCGAGCGCGGCGACGAGTGCGTCCAGCGAGCGGACCGCGTCGACGCTGCCCCGCTCGACCGGGATCTGTAGGCACCGGTGCAGGATCCAGCCGACCACCGGCACCCGGAACACGCTGGCCTTGCCCAGGTACTGCGGCCAGCGCCCGGAGTCGTAGATGAAGTGCGCGGAGACGAGCGGGTCGGCGTGCGAGATGTGGTTCGCCACGATGATCACGCCACCGTCGCCGCCGAGGTGTTCCTGGCCCCGCCAGGTGCGCCGGGTCCACACGGTCATCACCGGCTTGACCAGCCACACGGCGAACCGTTGCCAGAACCCCAGCCTCCGCCGTGCCACTGTGCCTCCTCGTCGCGCCCCAACCCCGCCGCGAAATCCCGCCCGCGACACCCGCAGCGGAAATCATGCCTGCTCGCCCCCGGTACGGCCAGTGAGGGTCCCGCCGTGCGGCTGGCAGGATTGCGGGCGTGAGTCAGCCGAGGTGGGCCGTGGTGGTGCCGGTGAAGCATCTGGCCGCTGCCAAGAGCCGGCTGCGGGGCGCGCTGTCCGGCGTACCGCACGAGGAGCTGGCGCTGGCCCTGGCGGCCGACACCCTCCGCGCGGTGCTGGCCTGCCCGGCGGTCGCCGAGGTCCTGGTGGTCACCGACGACGCCCGGGTCGCGGCGGCGGCGCTGGGCGCCGGCGCGCGGGTGCTGCCCGACGGGCCGGACGCCGGCCTGAACGCGGCGTTCCGACACGGCGCCGCCGGGACCACCGCCGGCTGGGTGGCCGGGCTCACCGCGGACCTGCCTGCGTTGCGCCCGGCCGAGCTGGCCGGCGCGCTGCTCGCGGCGCAGAACGGCCGGGAAGGGGTACGCCGGTTCGTGCCGGACGCGCCCGGCAGCGGCACTGTGCTGCTCGCCGCCCCGCCGGGTGTGCCGCTGGATCCTCGCTTCGGGGTGGGCTCGGCGGTCGCGCACGCGGCGAGCGGGGCGCTGCCCCTGACCGGCGACTGGCCCAGCCTGCGCCGGGACGTGGACACCGCCGCGGACCTGGCCGCCGCCGCCCGGCTCGGACTGGGGCCACGCACCGCCGCGCTCGTCGCCACCGCCAGCCGTCCGGCCCGCTCCGCGGGGTGACCCCCCGGGTGTACGGTGCCAGCATGCAGGGCACGGTGGCCAGCTATGACGCGGCAACACGCAGCGGTGTGCTGCTGCTCGACGACGGCACCGAGATGCGCTTCCCCGCGCGGGCCTTCGATGCCTCCGGGCTGCGGTTGCTCCGGCTGGGCCAGCGGGTCCGCATCGACACGGATCCCGACGGAGAGGTCGTCCGGGTGACATTGCCGACGATGATCTGAGCCGGCGAGCCCAAGTTCATTTTGCGTTCACCGTAATCGGGTGATTATGAGCGGGTGAGCACCCCTCGCGAGCAACCGGCCCACCCGCCCACCACCGACCTCCGCAACGGCTCCCGCACGCGCGGCACCGACGGCCGCTTCCGCCCGTCCCGCGCGGAGAGGGCCAGCGCCGCCCGCGCCGACACCCTCGCCGACGACCCGGCTGCCGCCTCCTCCGGGCTGGACGAGGTCCTCGACCCCACGCCGAGCGTCGAGGCTGCCGGTCCGACCGCCGGTGGCGTCCACCAGGTCCTGCCCGGCGACCTACCGACCGGCGCCGATGACGAGGACGACGAGCCGCCGGCGCCGCTGCCGGAGGACCGGTTCCTCAACCGGGAGCTCTCCTGGCTCGACTTCAACGCCCGCGTGCTCACCCTGGCCGAGGACCAGCGCACCCCACTGCTGGAACGGGCCAAGTTCCTGGCGATCTTCGCCAGCAACCTGGACGAGTTCTACATGGTGCGGATCGCCGGGCTGAAGCGGCGACTCTCCGCCGGCCTGCCGGTGCGCGGCGGGGACCGGCTGCCCCTGCGTACCCAGTTGGAGCTGATCGCCGAGCGCACCGCGGCACTGGGTGCCCGGCACGCCGCCTGCTTCGTCGACGACGTGCTGCCCAAGCTGGCCGACGAGGGCATCCGCATCCTGCGCTGGGGCGAGCTGGGCGACCCGGAGCGGGAACGCCTGCGCACCTACTTCCGGGAGCACATCTTCCCGGTGCTGACCCCGCTCGCGGTCGACCCGGCGCACCCGTTCCCGTACATCTCGGGGCGCTCGCTGAACCTGGCGGTGGCGGTCCGCGACCCGAACGGCGGTTCCGAGCTGTTCGCGCGAGTGAAGGTGCCCAACAACGTGCCCCGCTTCGTACGGGTCGACAGGGGCCAGCCGGGCGTACGGATGCTGCCCCTGGAAGACCTGATCTCGGTGCACCTGGGGCAGTTGTTCAGCGGCATGCAGGTGGTCGAGTGCCACCTGTTCCGGGTCACCCGCAACGCCGAGGTGGAGGTCGACGAGGACCGCGACGAGGACCTGCTGCAGGCTCTGGAACGGGAGCTGGCCCGGCGGCGGTTTGGTCCACCGGTCCGGCTGGAGGTGGCCGCGTCCATCTCCGACCACGTGCTGGAGCTGCTCGTCCGCGAGTTGGACATGGACGACCAGGACGTACTGCGGGTGCCCGGACTGCTGGACCTGTCCGCGCTGTGGCAGGTCTACGGCGAGGCCGACCGGCCAGACCTCAAGGACCCGCCGTTCGTGCCCTCCACCCACCCCCGGCTCGCCGAGGGCGAGGTGCCGCGCAGCGTCTTCTCCACACTGCGCGACGGGGACATCCTGGTGCACCACCCGTACCACTCGTTCGCGACCAGCGTGCAGCGCTTCATCGAGCAGGCCGCCGCCGACCCGAACGTGCTGGCCATCAAGCAGACCCTCTACCGCACCAGCGGCGACTCCCCGATCGTCGACGCGTTGGTCGACGCGGCCGCCGCCGGCAAGCAGGTGGTGGTGCTGGTGGAGGTGAAGGCCCGCTTCGACGAGGTGGCCAACATCGGCTGGGCCCGCACGCTGGAACGCGCCGGCTGCCACGTGGTGTACGGCCTCGTGGGCCTGAAGACGCACTGCAAGACCGCGCTGGTGGTCCGCCAGGAGGGCAACCAGATCCGCCGTTACTGCCACATCGGCACCGGCAACTACCACCCGAAGACCGCCCGACTCTACGAGGACTTCGGGATGCTCACCGCCGACCCCGAGATCGGCGCCGACCTCACCGACCTGTTCAACGTCCTCACCGGCTACAGCCGGCAGACCGCCTACCGGCGGTTGCTGGTCGCCCCGCAGGGCATCCGCACCGGCCTCATCGAGCGGATCGAGCGGGAGATCTCGCACGTCCGACTGGGCATGCCCGGCCTGGTCCAATTCAAGGTCAACTCTCTGGTCGACGAGGGGGTGACCGACGCCCTGTACCGGGCCTCCCGGGCCGGCGTCCACGTCGACCTGCTCATCCGGGGCATGTGCACGCTGCGTCCCGGGGTGCCCGGGCTGTCGGAGAACATCCGCGTCCGCTCGATCCTCGGCCGTTTCCTGGAGCACTCGCGGGTCTTCCGCTTCGGCAACAACGGCGAGGCGGAGTTCTGGATGGGCTCGGCCGACCTGATGCACCGCAACCTGGACCGTCGGGTGGAGGCGCTGGTGAAGGTGACCGACCCGATCGCCCGTGCCGAGCTGGACCACGTGCTGACCGCCGCGATGAGCCCGGACGTTGACGCGTTCGAGCTGGCCGGCGACGGCAGCTGGACCCGGCGGACCAGCGCCGACGACAACGCCCGGGTGCATCTGCAGGAACTGTTGTTGCGCCGCGTCGGTGGCACGGCCGGCTGAACGATCAGCGCATAGGCTGAGCTGATGGTCGAGGAGGAGCAGAAGTACGAGGTGGACGACGCCTACGTGCTGCCGGACCTGGCCGCCACGGCCCCGGCCGGGGGTCGGGTCCGGGCGCTGCCACCGGTGACGCTGGTCGCCCGCTATCTCGACACCGTCGACCTGCGGCTGGCCCGCGCCGGTGCCTCACTGCGCCACCGCAAGGGCGACGAGCTGCCCTGGACGGTGAAACTGCCGACCGGGACACCGGGTGTCCGGCACGAGATCTCCCGTCCAGGGCCGAAGGGGCGGCCACCACCGGAGCTGGTGGAGCTGGTCACCGTCCTGCACCGGGGGGCGCCGCTGGCCCCGGTGACTGTGGTGCGGACGGTGCGGCACGCGTACGAGGTGTGCGACAAGGCCGGCACGGTGCTCGCCGAGGTGGTGGACGACCGGGTGACGGTGCTGGAGGACTCCGGCGCCACCACCGACACGTTCCGCGAGGTGGAGGCGGAACGCAAGGCCGGCGACAGCGAGCTGCTCGACCGGATCGGCGCGGTGCTGCGCGAGGCTGGTGCCCGGGGTGGGTCGTTCACCCCGAAGCACGTACGGGCGCTGGGCGAGACGGCGCAGGCCGATCCGGACCTGGTCGCGCCGGCCGGGCTGCCCGCCGAGGCGAGCGCGGGCGACGTGGTGACCGAAGCGGTCCGCAAGGAGATCCGCCGGCTGCTGGCGCACGACCCACTGGTCCGGCTACGCGCCCCGGCCGCCAGTGGCGACACCGCCGTGCACCAGATGCGGGTCGCCTGTCGACGCCTGCGCAGTGACCTGCGCACCTTCAGGCCGCTGCTCCGCAAGACGTGGTCCCGTCCGCTGCGTGACGAGCTGCGCTGGCTGGCCGGTGTCCTCGGCGCGGCCCGCGACGCCGAGGTGCTGCGCGCACGGCTGCGCCGCACCGCCGACGCCGACCCGCTCAGCCCGCTCGACCAGGGCGCGGTGGACCGCTTGGACGAGGTGCTCGCCCAACGGCAGCGGACGGCGCACGCCGCCATCGACGAGGCGCTGCGCTCCGCGCGTTACCTGGCCCTGGTGGATTCCCTGGTGCTGGCCGCCCGCGCGCCCCGGCTCACCCGCAGGGCGGCCGCGCCCGCAGGTGAGGTGCTGCCCGCGCTGGTGGCCCGTCCGTGGACGCGGCTGGCCGGGCCGGACGGGGTCGACGGGCTCGACGCACAGTCGCCGGACGACAGTTGGCACGCCGTTCGCAAGGAGGCCAAGCAGGCCCGCTACGCGGTCAACGCCGTGGCACCGACGGTCGGCAAGGGTGCGCGTCGCCTGTCCCGCGCCCTGGCCCAGGTTCAGGACGTGCTCGGCGAGCACCAGGATGCGGCAGTCGCGGCGGACACCTGGCTGGAGATCGCGGCCGAGCGGCCGGACGACCACGAGTTGGCGGTCACCGCCGGGCGGCTCGCCGAGCGGGAACGCGGGTCCGTACGCCGCACACGCGGCCTCCTTCCGGCCGCCTGGCACCGGGCGACCCGACGACGGCGGACCAGTTGGCTGCCGTGATCGGCATCCGGGCGGCGGGCGGGGTGGCCTGGCGGCCGACCCCCGACGGCGTACGCGTCTGTGTGGTGCACCGCCCCCGCTACGGCGACTGGACCCTGCCGAAGGGCAAGCTGGAGCCGGGTGAGCACGCGCTGGCAGCGGCGGTCCGTGAGGTGGCCGAGGAGTCCGACGTGCGGGGCGTACCGCAGGTCCGGCTGCCGTCGGTGCGGTACCGCAGCGAGGGGCAGGCCAAGCTCGTCGACTACTGGTCGATGCTCGCTGTGGCCAGCGGCGGTTTCCAACCGGACACCGAGGTGGACGACATGCGCTGGCTCGCGGTGGACGACGCGATCCGGTTGGTCAGCTACCCGCACGACGCCGAGGTCCTGGCGGCGTTCGCCGCGCTGCCGCCGGTGACCGCGACTGTCGCGCTGGTCCGGCACGCGCACGCAGGCAAGCGGGCCACCTGGTCCGGCCCGGACGTCGGGCGGCCCCTGGACGCCGAGGGACGGGCCCAGGCGAGCGCCCTGGCCGACCTTGTCGCCCTGATCAGGCCGTCCCGGCTGGTGTCGGCGTCACCGCGACGGTGCGTGCAGACACTGGACCCGGCGGCGGCGCTGCTCGACCTGCCGATCGAGATCTGCGGCGACCTGGACGAACCCCAGCCCGGCCAGCAGAGCGACGAGCAGATCCTGGCCACCGCCGCCCGGCTGCTGGAGTTGGCCAACGCCGGTGGGCAGGTGGCGGTGTGCAGCCAGGGCAAGGTGCTGCCGGGCGCCCTGGAGCAGCTCACCGGCCGCACCGACGAGGACTTCACGACGCCCAAGGGCGGCGGTTGGCTGCTTGCCTTCACCGCCGACCGCCTGTTGGCCGTCGACCGCCTGTAGGGCCGTCGACCGCCTGTAGGGCGTTTCAGCGGGGCGGGAGGGTCAGGGTCACCGCGACCGGCAGGTGGTCGCTGGCCGTGCTGCGGGGCGCCACCGGGTCGCCGGGAGTCAGGCCGGGCGAGACGAAGATGTGGTCGATCTGCTGGCGCGGGTCGTCCGCCGGGCTGGTCGCCAGCGGTCGGGCGGTCGCGAACGCGTCGGTCAGGCCCGCGTCGGTGAACTCCGTGTACGCCTCGTCGCCGGGCTCGGTGTTCAGGTCGCCGGCGACAACCAGGGGTCGGCCGGCCGCGTACCGGGTGGCGAAGTCCGCGACCGCGCGGGCCTGCACCACAGGGCCCCGCCCCGGTGGCGGTTGCAGGTGGGTGCTCACCACGGCGGTACGGACACCGTCACCCAGGTCCAGCGTGACGGCGAGGGCCTGCGCACCGGTGGGCGCCCCGACGGCCGGCAGCGGGAGGCTGCGCGGGTCGCGCATCGGCCAACGGCTGAGCACCGCGTCACCCCAGACCGGGTCGGCGGCCGGCCCGAAGACGTACGGCATACCGAGCCGGCCCGCCAGCAGGTCCAGGGTGTCGTGCCCACCGTTGAGCAGCCAGGCGCGGTCCACCTCGCTGAGCAGCACCACGTCGGGTCGTTGCCGTTCGACGACCTCGGTGAGGCCGGGCAGGTCGAACCGACCGTCCAGCCCGAAACCCATCCGGATGTTGTAGGCCACCACGGTCAGCCGCTCCGGCGGGCCGTCCCGGTTGCTGGCCACCGGGATGTCGTCGGCGAGCACCGGCGCCAGCAGGGCCAGCGCGGTGACCGCGGCGGCGGCCCGTAGTGGCGGAAACGGCCCGGGGAGCCGGTGCACGACGGGACGGGCGGCGAACGCCACGACGGCGGCGAGACCGGCCACCAGCACGGGCACCGCCGCGTTGGGGTAACCGAGGTCGTAGGCGGAGTAGTACCCGACCGCCCCCAGCGCGAAGACGAGCATGCCGGCGGCCACCGAGTACCCCCGGCGGGCCGCTCTGGCGCTGGCGTTGTCGCTGGCGTTCGCGGTGTCGCTGTCCGGGCCGCTGGCGTCGTCGGTCAGCGCGAGGCAGGCACCGAGACCGACTGCCGCGAGCAGGATGGCCGGGAGGAGCAGGTCACCCCGGTCGAGGGCGAACAGCACCGCGCCGGCCAGCAGCGCCACCGGCCCGTACGCGCGGCTCCACCCCCGGGGCGGTCGGGTCAACGCGGTACACAGGAACCCGGCGACCGCCACCGACACCGGCGCCAGGCCGAACAGCGGCGAACGAGCCACACCGTCCCCGGCCACCAGGTACGACATCCCGGTCCGGGCCAGTGCCGGGGAGAGCGCCACCATTGCGGCCAGCAGCAGCGCCGGCCCGGCCAGCAGCCAGTCCCGCACCCCACCGGTACCGGTCACGCCATCGGCACGGGTGCCGGGCTGCGCCGTCCCGAGCACGAACAGCACGACCGCGACGGAGCTGAGCAGCCAGGCCAACCAGCCGCCCCGCCACACCAGGTCGACGGTGTCCAACACCGCGTGCAGGGCCGCGTTGACAGCGAAACCCAACGCCAGCCCCGGAACCGGGCGGTCGGTGTCGGCGGCGACGCCGACCAGCCAGACCAGCCCGGCGAGCAGCCCGGCGGTGGCCAACCAGAGCTGCGTACGCCCGCCGGGTGTTGCGGTGAGCGCGAGCCGGGCGACGGCGAGCAAAACGGCGGCGACGACCGTGACGGGGCGGGCGCCGACCCGGCGGACCACAGCGGGTGCGCCCAGCGCGAGCACGAACCAGCCGAGGGCGAACGCGCCCATCAGCTCGGCCGGCGTGGACGCCGCCTGGCCGAAGATGGTGATGATGCCGGGCAGCCAGACCCGCAGCACGTCGATGAGCAGGATGACGCCCAGCGCGAGCGTCCCGGTGGTGAGCTGGCGGTAGCGCACCGGCGCCCCATTTCGCGTCGACGGGCCGGCGGAGGGGGACCGGCACGGCGATTCTGCGCGAGCGAGGCGAGCGGGTCAACGGTCCCCGTACGCCGAAAGGGCGCCCACCCACGGGTGGACGCCCTTTCGGAACAGGTCGGTCAGCGCTTGCTGGCCGCCTTCTTGGCCGGAGCCTTCTTCGCCGGCGCCTTCTTGGCCGCCGCGCTCTTGCTCGCCGCCGCGGTGGTCTTCTTCGCTGCGGTCGACTTGGTCACCGCGGTGGTCTTCTTCGCCGCCGCGGTGGTCTTCTTGCTGGCGGCCGTCTTGGTCGCCGTGGTGCTCTTGCTCGCCTTGGCCGGGGCGGTCTTCTTGCTGGCGGCCGTCTTGGCCGTCGTGGTGCTCTTGCTCGCCTTGGCCGGGGCGGTCTTCTTGCTGGCGGCCGTCTTGGCCGCGGTCGCCTTGGTGCCAGCGGCCTTCGTGCCGGCAGCCTTGGTGCCAGCCGCCTTGGTGCCGGCTGCCTTGGTGCCGGCCGCCTTGGCCGTGGCGGTGCTGGTGGCGGCCTTCTTCGTCGCCACCGTGGCCTTCGGCACCTTGCCGCTGGCCACCATCTCCTTGAACCCGGCGCCAGCGCGGAAGGTCGGGACTGACGTCTTCTTGACCTTCACCGCCTCGCCGGTACGAGGGTTGCGCGCTGTTCGCGCGCCACGTACACGCTTTTCGAATGCTCCGAATCCGGTGATCGCCACCTTCTCGCCCTTGGTGACTGCCGCCTGGACCTCGGTGAGGACCGCGTCGAGCGCGGCCGTCGCCATCTTCCGGTCCCCCAGGCGAACAGCGAGCGCCTCGATGAGCTCGGCCTTGTTCACGACTTCCTCCCGATTGTGCAACTGACTCGACGCGAGCCATTCTGCGCGCACGTTATGCCCTGTGCTGCCGAGACACAAACATTCGGTAGAAAAAAGCCCTTGTGTCGTAACGGATTCACCCCCACCGGTTGGACCGATGGGGGTGGAATTCGCTGTGTGAGCGGGCGTACGGCTATGCCACGGAGGGCAGGAACGGCAGTCGACGCGCCTCGTAGGAGTCGATGTCGGCGGCGTGCCGAAGGGTGAGTCCAATGTCGTCCAGGCCCTCCAGCAGCCGCCAACGGCTGAAGTCGTCCAGCGGGAACGACCAGCTGGCGTCCCCCGCCCGGAGCTGGCGGGCGGTCAGGTCGACGGTCACCGGGGTGGTTGGATCCGACTCGACCAGATCCCACAACTCTTCGACGGCTTTCAATTCCAACTCGACCGGCAACAGACCTTCCTTGAGGGCGTTGCCACGGAAGATGTCGCCGAAGCGCGGGGCCACCACCGCGCGGAAGCCCCAGTCCCGCAGGGCCCACACGGCGTGCTCCCGGGAGGAGCCGGTGCCGAACTCCGGGCCGGCGATGAGGATCGACGCCCCGGAATAGCTGTCATCGTTGAGCACGAATTCCGGATCTTCCCGCCACGCGTTGAACAGCCCGTCGGCGAAACCCGTCCGGGTCACCCGCTTGAGGTACACGGCGGGGATGATCTGATCGGTGTCCACGTTGGACCGCCGCAGCGGCACGGCGGTGCCGGTGTGGGTGGTGAACTTGTCCATCTCCTCGGTCCCTTCTACAGGTCGGCGGGGGCGGCCAGCCGGCCGACCACGGCGGTGGCGGCGGCGACCGGTGGGGAGACCAGGTGGGTACGCCCACCCCGGCCCTGACGGCCCTCGAAGTTGCGGTTCGAGGTGGACGCGGAGCGCTCGCCCGGCTTCAGCGTGTCGGGGTTCATCCCCAGACACATGGAGCAGCCGGCGAACCGCCACTCGGCCCCGGCGTCGGTGAAGACCTTGTCCAGCCCCTCGACCTCGGCGGCCTCCCGCACTGCGGCGGAACCGGGCACCACGAGCATCCGGACGCCGTCGGCGACCTGGTGCCCCCGCAGCACGTCGGCGGCGGCCCGCAGGTCCTCCAGACGACCGTTGGTGCAGGAGCCCACGAAGACCACGTCGATGGGCAGCTCCCGCAGGGGGGTGCCGGGGCGCAGGTCCATGTATTCCAGGGCGCGACGCGCGGCGGCGCGCTCCGAGTCGGTGGTGAACTCCTCCGGATCCGGCACCGGCGCGCTCAGCGGCGCCCCCTGGCCGGGGTTGGTGCCCCAGGTGACGAACGGGGTGACCTGGCTGGCGTCCAGGGTCACCTCGGCGTCGAAGCGCGCGCCCTCGTCGGTGGGCAGCGTCCGCCACCACGCCAGCGCCGCGTCCCAGTCCGCGCCCTGCGGCGCGTTCGGCCGACCCTTGAGGTACGCGAAGGTCGTCTCGTCCGGCGCGATCATGCCGGCCTTGGCGCCCCACTCGATGGACATGTTGGCGATGGTCATCCGCCCCTCCATGGAGAGGGCCTGGATCGCCTCGCCGCGGTACTCGACGATGTGCCCGCGCCCACCGCCGGTGCCGACCTGGGTGATCAGCGCCAGCACCAGGTCCTTGGCGGTGACGCCGGGGGCGAGGCGGCCGGTGACGTTCACGGCCATCGTCTTCGGCCGGCTCTGCGGCAGCGTCTGGGTGGCCAGCACGTGCTCCACCTCGCTGGTGCCGATGCCGAAGGCGAGCGCGCCGAACGCGCCGTGGGTGGCGGTGTGCGAGTCGCCGCAGACGATCGTCATGCCCGGCTGGGTGACACCGAGCTGCGGGCCGATGACGTGCACGATGCCCTGGTTGTCGTCACCGAGCGGGTGCAGCCGCACCCCGAACTCGGCGCAGTTGCGGCGCAGCGTCTCGATCTGCGTACGCGACGTGGGGTCCTCGATGGTGAGCAGGTCACCACGGCGGAGGCGGAACGCCGGGTCGGCGTACCCGGTCGGGGTGTTGTGGTCCTCGGTCGCGAGGGTCAGGTCGGTACGACGCACCCGGCGCCCGGCGAGCCGCAGCCCGTCGAACGCCTGCGGGCTGGTCACCTCGTGCAGGAGGTGCAGGTCGATGAAGAGCAGGTCCGGCTCACCAGCGGCAGACCGTACGACGTGCGTGTCCCAGACCTTCTCGGCCAGGGTCCTCGGCTCAGGAGTGACTCCCACCATCTGGACATCCTAAATTCTGGGAGGTAAGTTTCGGCTTGTGGGACACAGTATGAGCGGTGTCGGCGTTCTCGACAAGGCGGTGGTCATCCTGGCCGCCTGCGTCGACGGCGCCAGCCTGGCCGAACTCGTTGAACGCACCAAGCTGCCCCGAGCCACCGCGCACCGGCTGGCACAGGCCCTGGAGATTCACCGGATGCTGGTGCGCGACACCCAGGGCAGGTGGCGACCGGGCCCCCGCCTGGGTGAGCTGGCCAACGCCGCACCGGACGTTCTGCTCACCGCCGCCGAGCCACTGCTGGCCGCCCTGCGCGACGCCACCGGCGAGAGCGCACAGCTCTACCTGCGCCGCGCCGACGAGCGGATCTGCGTGGCGGCGGCAGAGCGCGCCAGCGGCCTGCGGGACACCGTTCCGGTCGGCTCGGTGCTGCCGATGACGGCCGGCTCCGCGGCCCAGATCCTGCTCGCCTGGGAGCCGCCGGAGGCGGTGATGCCGTTGCTGCCGCGCAGCAAGTTCACCGGCCGGACCCTTGCCGAGGTACGCCGTCGTGGCTGGGCGCAGAGCGTCGCCGAGCGGGAGGCCGGTGTGGCGAGCGTCTCCGCGCCGATCCGTGACCGCACCGGCCGGGTGATCGCCTCGGTGAGCATCTCCGGCCCGATAGAGCGCCTGGGCCGCCGCCCCGGCGAACGCCACGCCATGGCAGTGGTGAGAGCCGGCCAACGCCTCTCCGGCCTCTAACCCCCCTGTCCCCCACCCACCCCTGTCCCCGCCCCCTCCCACCCAGCGCGGGTGATCAAGAGGTTTGCGTCATGACACGCCGAAAGCGGTGACGCAAAGCTCTTGATCACCGAGGCAGAGGTGGAGGCGGCCGGGGCCGGTGGTGGGGTACGGGAAAGCCCGTCCTGCCATTGGCGGGACGGGCTTTGGGTGTTGTAGCCCCGACCGGATTCGAACCGGCGCTACCGCCTTGAGAGGGCGGCGTCCTGGGCCACTAGACGACGGGGCCAGAACTTTTCCGTTCACCGCCCTCGCGGGCGGCACGGCTGTAGTCTAGCGGCACCGTCGCGCCGGGGTAATCGCGGGGTGCGGGCGCACAGCGGGCCGGCGCGGACAGCAAAGCGGACAACAAAACAGCCCGCCTCACCAGGTGAGACGGGCTGTGCACAATGTAGCCCCGACCGGATTCGAACCGGCGCTACCGCCTTGAGAGGGCGGCGTCCTGGGCCACTAGACGACGGGGCCAGAACTAGCTTTTGCTCCCCCACCCGTGCGGGCGGAGGAGCTGCACTCTACCGAAGACCACTCTCCGCCCCCGAAGGGGCGGAGTCGAACTCCGTCAGAATCCAGCGTCTGGAACTCTCGCGAATTCCAGCAGCGCTGGGGTACCAGGACTCGAACCTAGACTAACTGAACCAGAATCAGTCGGGCTGCCAATTACCCCATACCCCATTGGCACCTTGCGGCGCCGGGAGTGAACTTTACCCTCCCGGTGCCGACTGGCCAAATCCGATCCCCCCGAACCGCTCGTGAGCTGCGAAAACAGGGGCATCGGACGGATCAGGCGACGGGAACCACCGGGTTGGTGAGCTCGCCGATGCCCTCGATCCGCACGGTGACCGTATCCCCCTCGACAAGCGGGCTAACCCCGGCCGGAGTGCCGGTGAGAACGACGTCTCCGGGCAGCAGAGTCATCACGTGCGAGATGTACGACACCAGGCCCGCCACGTCGAAGACCATGTCCTTGGTCCGGCCGAGCTGGCGTACCTCCATCTCCTCCGGGTTGCGACCCACCTCACAGCGGATCTCCACGTCGGAGACGTCCAGACCGGTGGTGATCCACGGACCGATCGGGCAGAACGAGTCGAAGCCCTTGGCCCGGGTCCACTGCCCGTCCGAGCGCTGGAGGTCCCGCGCGGTGACGTCGTTGGCGCAGGTGTAGCCGAAGATGGCGCGTTCGGCGGCCGCCCGGTCGGCGCGGCGCGCCCCCGGTGCCCCGATCACGACCGCGAGTTCCGCCTCGTGCTCGACCTGCTTGGAGAAGATCGGCAGTCGGATGGCGTCGCGGGGGCCGATCACCGAGGTGGACGGCTTGAGGAAGAGCAGCGGCTCCTTAGGCACGTCGTTGCCGAGCTCGGCGGCGTGGTCGGCGTAGTTGCGGCCGACACAGACGACCTTGCTGGGCAGGATCGGCGAGAGCAGCCGAACGTCGGAAAGGGCCCAACGGGCCCCACTGAAGGAGAGTTTGCCGAACGGGTGGCCCTCGATCTCGGCGATGGTCAGGCCCTGCGGCCCGGCCCCCGCTTCGCCTTCGACGGCACCGAACGACATTCCCTTGGCATGGGCGAAACGAGCGATACGCACCCGGCCAATCTAGCCCCGCCGACACCTCCACCGGCCAGGACCGGCCGTGCGGTGTGCGCAACACGTCAGCGCGGCACCCTATCGGAGCAGGAGGTGAGCGGGGCGGTCTTCCCGACTTCGTACCCGCACGGAGGCAACTCGCCCCTACCGTCGGCTCCGGAGGTTCGTTCGTATGCCTGCATCGACACGACACCACAGAGCCCTCGCAGTGTTCGTACACTGCCTCGGCATCCTCGCCGCCGTGCCGGCCCTGCCGTCGGCGGCCCCGGAGGCGGCGGCCACGCCACGACCACCGGCCGCCACGCCACAACCAACGACCGCGACGCCACGACCGGGCGCCGCGCGGCCACCGGCGGAGACCGCCGGGCCGACCGTCACGCAGCCGCCGGTCGCGGTGGTCGCGTGGCTGACCGAGCCCACCCCGCCCTCGGCGCCACCGGCGGTGGCACCACCCTCCCGGGCACCGGCGTCAGCGCCCCCGCAACAGGTCACGGTGGCGGTCGCGCCGGAGAGCAGCCCGGCGCCGAGGTACCGGATCCAGGTGCGCAACGTGGGCAACGCGCCCGTGGACACCACTGTGCGTCAGGAGCTGCCGGCCGGCTCGTCGCCGACCGCGATCAGCGCCGGCGGCCGGTCCACCAGCGCCGGCGGGTCCAGCACGGAGGTGACCTGGCGGTTGCGGCTGCCGGCGCACAGCAGCACCACGCTGGGCACCGCCCTCGCCGCGACCGCACCGGGCCAGCCGCTGACCGCGCCGGCCTGCGCGTTCACCAGTGACGGCAGCCGGCCGTACGACTGCGCGACGGCCACCTGGAAGGCGGCGGGAGCACCGGCGGCCGAGGTCACCGAGGCGCCGCCCTGGCGGCGGTACCCGGTGCTGCTCGCCGGCCTGGCGGTCCTGCTGTTGGTCAGCGCCGCGCTGCTGTGGGTGTGGCGTCGTCGGCGCGGACGTCGGGTGACGGCTGCCGCACTGGCCACCAGCGGCGGGCCGGAGGGTGATCGCGGGACGATCTATCCGCGTCCGGCAGCCCCGAGGCCGGCGAGTCGTCGGCGTACCCCGCCGGTCTGGTTGTTGGTGGGTGCCGCCGTCGTGGTGCTGGCCGGCGTCGTCGGCACCGCCGGCTGGACGGCGACCCGGCAGGTCTCGGAGATCGACACGCAGAAGCAGCCGACCAGCGGCGCGTGGATGGGTAGCGGTGTGACCGGACCGGTGGGTGTGCCGCTGCGTGAGTCGGCGTTCGAGTTCACCGTGTACCGGATGTCGTGTGGTGCGCCCGGCTCTGCCGCGAAGACCGACGGCGGTGGTGCGGCACCGGCCAACGGTCGACGCTGCCAGGCCACAGTGGGTGTGCGCAACGTCACCGGGGACCACCAGCCCTGGCACGGTCAACTGCAACGGGCGTACCTGCCCGGCGGGCGCTGGGTGAGCACCGACGAGCCGGCCACCCGGGCGGCCAACCTGGGTCGGGACATCTTCGCCGACCCGATGGCTGCGGGCACCCGGATGGTGCTCCCGCTGGTCTTCACCGTCGACGGGCGGGACCCGCCCCAGCAACTGGAGCTGCGCAGCGGGGTGTTCTCCGCCGGCGTCCGGGTGCACATGCCCTGACCGGTGTGCGGGCGGCGGTCGTACCCTGGGTGCGTGACCGCCGCCCTCGCCCCCGCCGTGCTCGACGTGGCGCAGTGGCAGGCCCGCCGACGGGCCCACGAGGAGCGCATGGACGTCTGGCTGACGCCGCACCTGGCCCGCCGACGGCGTGGTGAGCGGCATCCGGTGGCCGACTTCCTGTTCACCTACTACTCGCACCGACCAGCCCAGCTCCGTCGCTGGCACCCGGGGGCCGGGGTCGAGCTGCGCGACGCCGACCCGGCCGAGTTCGGCCGGGACTACCGCGCCACCGCCGCCGGGGTCACCCTCGACACCGATGCGGTACGCGCGCGGCGCGGCGAGTCGATCACCTGGATCCGCTCCCTGCTGGCGGCCACAGCCGGGCGGGCCCCGCACTTCGGCTGCTTCGGGATGCACGAGTGGGCGATGGTCTACCGGCAGACCCGTGAGGAGCTGCGGCACAACGCCTGGCCGCTGCGGCTGACCCCGGAGCGGACCGCCGCGGTCGTCGAGGAGCGCGGCGTGCGGTGCAGCCACTTCGACGCGTTCCGGTTCTTCACGCCGCCGGCTCGACAGTTGAACCTGCTCACCCCGACCCGGGAGACGCAGCACGCACTCGAACAGCCGGGCTGCCTACACGCCAACATGGATCTCTACAAGTGGGCGTACAAGCTGTCCCCGCTGGTCACCTCGGAACTGGTGGCCGACGCGTTCGAGCTGGCCCGGGAGATCCGCACGCTGGACATGCGGGCCAGCCCGTACGACCTGGCGGCGCTGGGCTGTCCGCCGGTGCGGGTGGAGACGCCGGAGGGTCGGGCGGAGTACGCGGCGGCGCAACGTGGGTTCGCCGACCGGGCCGCCGTGCTGCGCGACCGGCTGCTCGCCGCCGTCCCGGCCTGAGCCGGGCCGCCAGTCAGTCGTCGTCGGCGCGGCGGTCGCGTTTGCGCTGGGACTGGCGCTTCTTCTCAGCCAGCCGGCGTTCCTTGGCCCCCCGCGACGGGCGGGTCGCTCGGCGGGCCGGCGGCGGGGGTGCGGCGGCCTCCCGCAGCAGGGCGGTCATCCGTTCGCGGGCCGCCTCCCGGTTGGCCAGTTGGGCCCGGTGCTCACTGGCGGCGATCGTCAGCACCCCGTCGACCAGGCGGTTGGCCAGCCGGGCCAGGGCCCGCGACCGCAACCACTCGGGCACGGCCGGCGAGTTGGCCAGGTCATAGCTCAGCTCGACCCGGGAGTCCGCGGTGTTCACTCCCTGCCCACCCGGCCCGGACGAGCGGGAGAAGCGCTCCCGCAGCTCCCCGGCGGGGACGACCCACCGGTCGGTCACCCGCAGTCCGTCGTCCACGCCCCGAGGCTAACCTGCGACGACCCGCCGGGGGTCATCGGTGCGGACGCTCACTCTGCGGCGGGGACTGGCTGGGCGTCGGCCCGGCGGTTTCCTCGTCGGCGCCGACCGCCGCGTACGCCACCGCGCCGAAGAGCAGCAGCGCGATCACCGCGGCCTTGACGACGAGCCCACGGACGAGTGTCCAGGCGCCTCGACGGGCGCCCGGCACCGATTTCTTGACGGTCTGGTAATCGTTCCACCCGCGTCGTGCCCGGGCGTACGCCGACCCCACTGCACATCCGATGACCAGGCCCACCAGCAGGAGGACCGCAAGAAGGGGACTCTCCACCTCCGCCAGTATCCATACCGACCGTAATATTTCCATGGCCCGATGCTGTCCCGCCGGATATCTGACAGTGGCCGCGCTGCCACCGCCCGCCGCGAGGCCGTCCGGGCAGCTCAGCCACCCTTGCCGATGATCGTGTCGGCGGTCTGCTGCACCTGGTCGATCGGGATGGCGAAGCCGATGCCGATCGATCCGTTTCCGTCGATGGTGGCGATCGCGGTGTTCACCCCGACCACCTCCCCGCGGGCGTTGACGAGGGGCCCACCGGAGTTGCCGGGGTTGATGGAGGCGTCGGTCTGCACCGCAGTGTGCCGGTTGTTGCCCAGCCGCACCTCGCGGTCCAACGCGCTGACGATGCCCGCGGTGACCGTCCCGGCCAGGCCGAGCGGCGAACCGACGGCGAGGACTGGCTCGCCGACCCGGGTCGCTCCCGGCTTGGCCAGGGGCAACGGGGTGAGCCCGGCCGATGCCGGCACCTTCAGCACGGCCAGGTCGCTGCGCGGCTCCCGTCCGACCACCTCGGCGGCAAACCGGCGGCCGTCGGGCAGCTCCACTGTCACCGGCCCACCGCCCCCCTTGGCCAGGATGTGGTCGTTGGTGATGAGGTGCTGCTGGTCGTCGACGGCGAAGCCCGAACCGGTCGCGGACCCGCTGGTCGTGGACCCGCCGGTCGCGCCGCCGCCGGCCAGCACCGACACCACCCCGGGTACGGTCCGCTCCGCCGCCGTGACCAGCTCGGCCGGCACCGGGGCGGCGGACGCCGCTGCCGGGCCCCCAGCCCCGTCCCGGCTGGCCACCACGCCACCGGCGAGAGCACCGGAGACCGCGGAGACCGCCACCACGGCCAGCACGGCGAGCAGCCGCCCAGGCTGTCGCCCGCCCGGTTCCCGCTCGGGTGGGTCCCACCACCCGCGCCCGTCCGGGTCGAGTTCCGGCGAGATGAACCAGGGACCGCGCGGTTCGCCCAGTCCGGTCTGCACTGCCATGCGTACTCCTCACGGTCGACGTCGGTCGTGCGCGGCGATCAGGGCAGCCGGGAGAACCAGCGCATCGAGCCGGCGGCGGCACCCATCGCGAACACCAGTCCGAGGCCGATGAACCGGGCCGAGACGTCCTGCCGCTCGGTGCGGTATCCGACCGAGCTGCCGATGTCGTCGTAGACGGCTCGCAGCTCGTCGGTGGTGCTGGCCTCGTGGAACATGCCGCCGGTCTCCTCGGCGACCGCCTTGAGCGTCTGCCCGTCGACAGGCACCTGGATGGGCCGTCCGCCACGGTCCACGAACCCGGACGGTGTGCCGAACGAGATGGCGTGCACCGGCACCTCGGCCGTCACCGCCTCCGCCGCCGCTTCCATCGGGTCCATCCCGGAAGTGTTGGCGCCGTCGGAGAGCAGGATGATCCGGGCCGGCGGCGTCTCCTTCGCGGCCTCGCTGTCCAGGCTCTTGACCGCGCCGAGCGAGGTGTTGATGGCCTCGCCGATCGCGGTGCCCTGCACCCCGGTGATTCCCTCGGCGAGCCGGTCGATCCCCTCGTCGAGGGCACCCCGGTCGGTGCCGGGCGGCACCAGCACGGCGGCGCTGCCCGCGAAGGCGACGAGCCCCACGTTGAACTCGTCGGGCAGGCCCTCGACGAAGCGCCGGGCCGCCTGCTTCGCGGCGGTCAACCGGTCCGGTTCCACGTCGGTGGCGAGCATCGACGTGGACACGTCCACCGCCACCATCACCGTGGCGCGTTCCCGGGGGACCCGGACCTCGGCGCTGGGTCGGGCGAACCCGACCACGAGCAGCGCCAGCATGGCCAGGAAGAGCCCGGCCGGCACGTGCCGGCGCCAGGCGGGCCGCTCGGGGGCAACCCGGTCCAGCAACCGCAGGTTGGTGAAGCGGACCGCGTAGCGGCTGCGTCGGCGCTGCACCACCAGATACGCGACGACCAGGGCGAGCACGCCGAGCAGCAGCCAGAGTCGCAGTGGCGACTGCCAGATCACGCGACACCTCCCCGTCGGTGGCCGGCCGGCGCGGCGGCGAGCCGACGTTGGGCGTGGACGTGCCGGACGATGTCCGCGCTCCAGTCCCCGTCGGTGCGCAACGGCAGGTGGGTGACCCCGCTGCGGCGCAAGGCCTGGCGGACCTGATCGCGTTGGGCGGCGGCGGCCTCGGCGTACCGCTCCCGCAACCGACGGTCCGATGTGCACACCTCACGGCAACGCCCGGTCTCCGGGTCCATCAGCGTGATCAGGCCGACGTCCGGCAACTCCAGCTCACGCGGGTCGGTCACCTCGATCGCCAGCACCTGGTGCCGGGCGGTCAGCCGGCGCAGCGTCCGTTCCCAGGGCGCCTGCCTGTCGGGGTCGTCGGGCAGCCCGTCGAGGAAGTCGGACACCACCACGACCAGTCCCCGCCGGTTGGCGATCCGGTGCAGCGCGTCGAGCCCGTCGGCCAGATCCGGCGGGCGGGGTTGTCCCCCGGCCTCCGACCCGGGCGCGGTGGCACGAGGGGCGGCGAGCAGCGCGCGGAGCAGAGCAAGCAGATGGGTACGTCCGGCGCGGGCGGGGAAGCGGCGTACCCCGTCCGCGCGCAGCACCTGGGCGCCGAGGCGGTTGCCGACGCCCGCGGTCAGGAACCCGACCGCCGCGACGGCTGCCACCGCCAGCTCCCGCTTGTCCAGCTCGGCGGTGCCGAACTCCATGCTGGCGCTGCCGTCGACCAACAGCCAGGTGGTCAGCTCACGGTCGGCGTCGACCTGCCGGACGTGCGGTACGGCGGTACGGGCCGTCACCGCCCAGTCCATCCGGCGCACCTCGTCCTCGCCCGGCCGGTACTCACGGCTGCCGGCTGGTTCACTGCCCGGTCCGGGCAGCAGGCCGCGGTACTGGCCGTGCAGCAGGCCGTTCAGTCGGCGCGTGACGGTCAGCTCCAGGCGGCGCAACCGCTGGTCGGGGGCCAGCTCGGCCAGGCCGGGGTCGGCCGGCGCGGCGGCTGGTGCCACCTGCACGCGTCTCATGCCGCCGCCAGATCCGGCGTCTGCTGTGGGCTGGCCAGCCGAGGCGGTGGCACCGCCTCGACCAGGCGGCGCACCACACTCTCGGCCGACACCCCGTCGGCCACCGCGTCGAAGGAGAGCACCAGCCGGTGGGCGAGGACGTCTACGGCGAGTTCACGGACGTCCTCGGGCAGCACGTACTCCCGTCCCCGCAGCAGGGCCTGCGCCCGGGCGGCCGCGACCAGGCCCAGGGTGGCCCGCGGGCTGGCCCCGTACGCCAGCAGTGGTGCGATCTCCGGCAGCCCGAACCGGCCCGGGTCCCGGGTGGCGAGGATCAGCCGCACCACGTACTCGGCCAGCGCGTGGTGGACGAAGACCCTCTCGGCGTGGAGCTGGAGGTCCCGCAGCCGTTGGGCGTCGAGCACCCGCCGTGGGCTCGGCCGGTCGGTGCTCATCCGGTAGAGGATGGCCAGTTCGTCGGCGTCGCTGGGGTAGTCGACAACCACCTTCATCAGGAACCGGTCGCGCTGCGCCTCCGGGAGCTGGTAGACCCCCTCCGACTCGATCGGGTTCTGGGTCGCCAGCACCAGGAAGGGCTCCGGGACCGGCCAGCTCCGCCCGCCGATCGAGACCTGCCGTTCGGCCATCGCCTCCAGCAGCGCCGACTGAACCTTCGCCGGGGCACGGTTGATCTCGTCGGCCAGCACCAGGTTGGCCATGATCGGGCCGAGCTCGATGTCGAAGGTCTCCTTGGAGGCCCGGTAGATCCGGGTGCCGACGATGTCGGAGGGGACCAGGTCCGGAGTGAACTGGATCCGCGAGAAGCTGCCACCGACCACTGTGGCGAGGGTCTGGGCGGCCAGTGTCTTGGCGACGCCGGGCACCCCCTCCAGGAGACAGTGCCCGTTGGCGACCAGTGCGGTGAGCAGGCGTTCGACGAGGCGATCCTGCCCGACGATCACGCGTTTGACCTCGAAGAGGGTCTGTTCCAGCTCGGCGCCCGTCGGCTCGGGATCGACCGAGCTGGGCATGCTGGCCAGGGTGTCCGAGATGTCCGTCACGGTGCTTGCTTCCCGGGCACGTGCCCGGCAAACGTCGGATTGTGCGGGCCGGACCGGCCCTGGGTGACCCGAACGGGGATGAGCCGCGCGAACGGGTGAAGAACGGCACGAGGCACGCGGCGACGGCCGATCGACTCGGGACCACGGAAACCGGACCTTGCGGGAGACCGAGTGGATCAGAGCCGGAGTCGGGCTGGGACCGGTGGGCCCCGCAGCGGACATGGTGCGGCCCCCGCGCACGAGGCACGGGGGCCGGACGTCGGTCGATCAGGGGAGGTGGACGACCAGGTGGAAGCCCAGGTCGGTCGGGGTGCCGGCCGAGTTGCGGGTCTGCACGAAGACCCCGTTGGGCGTGCTGAGCCGGGGCGCGACCGAGATCTCGCCGGCCGGCGGGATGCAGCAGGCGTCAGCCCGGCCGACGGTGGCCACGAAGACGCCCGACGTGACTGTGTAACCGAACTGGACCTCGTACTGGCCGACGCCGTACTTGATGACGGTGCCGACGCCGCGTGCCTTGGTGCCGTTGGAGTTGACGACGACGACGCTGGTGCTGGCGACCAGCGTGGTGGCAGCACCCGACTTCAGCGCGGCCTTCGCCATCCGGGCCGACTCGGCGGTGACCGGCGGCTGCGAGTTCGTGCCGCGGGCCGCCGGCTGGACGGCCTCCTGCGGCGCCTTCGCCGACGGCTGGGCGATAGCGATGCCCCCACCAGCCAGGCTGAGCGCCAGGACGGCGAACGTGACCGCTGCCGCCTTACGTCGGAAAGATGTGCTCATGACAGGTCCCCCTTGTGTGACCGTGCGAATTCGGCCGACCCGCGGGGCGGGACGGATGACTGCCCTCAAATAGGCGACACGACGACGGCAGGGCGGGGGCAAGTTGTTTCTCCTGCACCCAGTGAGGTTGATTTCTCAACGAGTTTCAACCCATCTGAGCTGGTATTACTACTCAGAGTTGCGTCGTTTAGGCCAGATGGAACGTAGCACCGGAAAAAGCCGGGAGTCAATAGTTGATCTCACTTTGTCGAGCTGTCAATCAGCCGTCAAATAATTGTGAAAGATGAGCGCGTCACCATTCACGAAATTGCTTCGGTCTTCTGAACTAGGATCAGCGCCATGATCGTCGACGCTCCGTCAACGCCCACTCCCACGCCGGGGTGGCACCGAAGCGCTCGGCTCCGCACGGCGGTCTGCTGGCTGGTGGTCGCCCCGACAGCCCTCTGGGCCGCCCTCCGACTGATCGGCCTGGACCGGGGGCCGCTGGTGCAGGCGCTCGCCTTCACGCCGTACGTCGCGGGCTTCAGCGTGCTGCCCCTGGCCCTGGCCCTCGCCCTGCGGCGCTGGTGGCCGGCGACCCTCGCGGCGGTGGCGGCGGTGGCGCTGCTCGGTGCCGTGGCACCCCGGGCGTTGGCCTCCGCGCAGCCGACGGTGGCCGGGCCGACCGTCCGGCTGCTCACCGCCAACCTGCTCGCCGGCGCCGGCGACGCGCCGACCCTGGTCGAGCTGGTCCGGCGCTACGAGGTGGACGTGCTCACCGTGCAGGAGTTCACCCCGGACGCACAGGCGACCCTGGATCGGTTCGGCCTCGACGGGCTGCTGCCGCACCGGCAGCTCAACCCGGAGATCGGCACACCCGGCTCCGGGCTCTACTCGCGGTGGCCGCTCACCGACGTTGGCCTACGGCGCAACCTCGGCGGCTGGGGCTTCACCCAGGCGCACGGCACGATAACCATCCCCGACGCGCCCCCGGTCCGCGTGGAGTCGGCCCACCCCTCGGCGCCGTACGCGGTTGATCAGGTGGGCGCCTGGCGTGCCGACCTGAAGGGTCAACCACCGGCCACCCCGGACGGCGGCCTGCAGATCCTCGCCGGCGACTTCAACGCCACCCTCGACCACAGCCCTCTGCGGGCCCTGCTGAGCACCGGTTACGTCGACGCCGCCGACGCCACCGGAAAGGGCCTGACCGGCACCTGGGGCCCGTACGACGGGGATCTCATCCCACCGGTCACCATCGACCACGTGCTCGTCGACCGGCGCATCGCGGTCCGGTCGGTGAAGGTGCTCGCCCTACCCGGCAGCGACCACCGCCCCGTCCTAGCCACCGTCACCCTCCCAACCCGGTAACCCCCTGCGGTCGTCACGCCCACCCAGCTGCGGTCGATCATGGAGTTGTGGTGGGCATTTTGGGAACGGAAATCCGTCTTGCGAAGCGCCACAACTCCATGATCGACCAGGTGGGTGAGGGTTAGACCGTGGTGGGGGCCAGGCCGTAGGTGAGGGCGTCGACCAGGGCGTGCCAACTCGCTTCGACGACGTTGGGGTGCACACCGACAGTGGTCCAGTCCCGGCCGGTGCCGTTGGCGGTCTCCAGCAGCACCCGGGTCACCGCGCCGGTGCCGTGGCTACCCTCCAGGATGCGCACCTTGTAGTCGGCCAGCTCGAAGTCGCGCAGCTGCGGGTAGTGCCGGGCCAGCCCCACCCGCAGCGCCTCGTCGAGCGCGTTGACCGGGCCATTGCCCTCGGCGGTGGCGATTACCCGCTCACCGCGTACCCGGATCTTGACGGTCGCCTCGGAGACCACCGCGCCGTCCTCGCGGTGCTCGACCAGCACCCGGTACGACTCCAGAGTGAACGGTCGGGCCGGGCTGCCCTCCGGCAACTCGGAGCGGACCAGCAACTCGAAGGAAGCGTCCGCGGCCTCGAAGGACCAGCCACCCGCCTCCAGCTCCTTGACCCGATTGGTGACCCGGGTCAGCGCCTCCGGACTGCCGGCCAGGTCCAGGCCGAGCTCACGACTCTTGAGCTCGACGCTGGCCCGGCCGGCCATCTCGGTGATCAGGATCCGCATGTCGTTGCCCACCACCGACGGGTCCACGTGGTTGTAGAGCAACGGGTCGACCTTGATCGCACTCGCGTGCAGCCCCGCCTTGTGAGCGAAGGCAGCGGCCCCGGCGTACGCCTGGTGGGTGTCGGGGGCGATGTTGGCGATCTCGGCGATGGCGTGCGAGACCCGCACCATCTGTGCCAGGCAGCCCTCCGGTAGGACGGGCATGCCCAGCTTGAGTTGGAGGTTGGCGACGACCGCGAAGATGTCGGCGTTGCCGGGGCGTTCGCCGTACCCGTTGGCGGTGCCCTGGACGTGGCGGACACCCGCCTCCACGGCGGCGATCGTGTTGGCCACCGCGCAGGAGGTGTCGTTCTGGGCGTGCATGCCGAGCAGCCCGGCGTCGACCCCCAGCCTGTCGGTCAGGTCAGCGATCACGGCGGTCACCTGGGACGGCAGCATTCCGCCGTTGGTGTCGCAGAGCACCATCCGCTCGGCGCCGGCGGCCAGCGCGGTCTGCACCACCGCCGCGCCGTACGCGGGATCGTGCCGGTAGCCGTCGAAGAAGTGCTCACCGTCGACGAAGACCCGTCGGCCCTCGCGGACGAGGTGACTGACGGTGTCGTGGATCATCGCGAGGTTCTCCGCACCGGTGGTGCGCAACGCGCGCTCGACGTGCCGGCTGTCGGCCTTGGCGACCAGCGCCACCGCCGGCGTCTGCGCGTCCAGCAGGGCACGCACCTGTGGGTCGTCGGCGACCGCCACACCGGCCTTTCGGGTGGCGCCGAACGCGACCAGGACGGCGTGCCGCAGGTCCAGTTCGGTGCGCGCCCGGCGGAAGAACTCGGTGTCCTTGGGCACCGCGCCCGGCCAACCGCCCTCGATGAAGCCGACCCCGAACTCGTCGAGCAGCCGGGCCACGGCCAGCTTGTCGACCACCGAGTAGGTGAGCCCTTCGCGTTGGGCGCCGTCGCGCAACGTCGTGTCGAAGACCTGGAACGTCATCAGGATCCTTTCTCGGAGCAACAAAAAGACCTCCCGCGGATGCGGGAGGTCTGCGCGCTCGGCGGAGGGGGGCCGGCGCGCTAGGTCGCAATAATCAGGGCGGTGCTGGTCACGATGGCCACTCTGCCACTCCGCCCGTGGTTTTGGGAGGAACAATCCATATAGCGGGACGGTCACTCTGGGTGGCCCCCAGCGCCGGGCGGAGCACGTACGCCCCGACGGGCCGCCGCCACACGGCGCGGCTCGGCGTCCCGCTGCGCCGCGGCCTCGGCCTCCCGCCGTTTCCGGCCCCCGGCGGACGGGTAGCTCCTGCGGGGACGCACCCACCTACGCCGAGACGATCGGCGACAGTCAGGAGTGAACGGCATGGACAGGATCGATCCCCACGCCACCCACGCCGGGCCGGACCCGCTCCGCGGTGGCGACCAGGGCACGGTGCCCGGCGGCGCGCCGGCCGGCACTTTCGACCCCTGGCGCTACCGGGACCAGGCCGGGGTGGCCGACGCCGACCTGGTCGGCTACAAGGTCGAGGCCACCGACGGTGGAATCGGCAAGATCGACAGCGCCAGCCACGAGGTGGACGGCAGCTACCTGGTCGTGGACACCGGCCCCTGGATCTTCGGTAAGAAGGTGATGCTGCCGGCCGGCACCGTCAACCAGGTCGACCACGACCAGCGCACCGTCTCCGTCGACCGGACCCGCGACCAGATCAAGGCCGCCCCGGAGTACGACGAGACCAGCCACAGCGACCCGAGCTACCGGGACCAGCTGGGCGGCTACTACGACGAGACGTACGGTGCGCTTCCACCCGGCACGGCACGCTGACGGTTCGGCCCCGACGGCCGGTGGGGCACGGACCCACCGGCCGTTACCGTGAGGGCGTGGACGCCATCGACGACAGCCGACAGATCCCGCTCCCCGCCACCTTCAACTTCCGCGACGCCGGCGGCTACCTCGGGCACGGTGGCCGACCCGTACGCCGTGGTCGGCTCTACCGCTCCGACTCGCTGCACCGCCTCACCGAACAGGACCGGGACGCGTTCGTCGCGATCGGCATCCGCACGGTCATCGACCTGCGCCGCCCCACCGAGGTGGAGCGGGACGGCCGGGTGCCGGCATACCAGGGGCTGACCTACCGGCACATCCACCCGGAGCACGACGACTGGGCGGGCGTGCCGCACGAGGAGGGCGCGAGCCTGGCCCGGTACCTCGCGGACCGGTACGCCGCCCTGGCCCAGACCGGCACCGCCGGGCTCGCCGAGGCCGTCGGTCTGATCGCCGACTCCGCCAACGCCCCGGTGGTGGTGCACTGCGTCGCCGGCAAGGACCGCACCGGCATCGTCTGCGCGCTGACCCTCGCCGTGCTCGGCGTCGACGACGCGGACATCACCGCGGACTACGCGCTCAGCAGCGAGGCGTCGGCCCGGTACAGCGCGTGGCTGGCCTCCATCAACCCGGACGGCGGGGACCTGCCGGCGCCGTTCCTGGCCTCACCCGCCGAGGCGATGCAGATCTTCCTGGACGAGCTGCGCGAGGGGCACGGTTCGGTCGAGGCGTACCTGCGGCACGCCGGCGTGACCGACGAGCAGCTCGCCGCCCTCCGCGACCACCTGCTCGCCGAGCCCACCGAGGCGTAGACCGCCGAGGTTCCGGACGCCTGTACCGGTCCGACTGCCCCGGCCCGTCCCTCTGGACGGGCCGGCGCAGCGACGGATGTCAGAAGACCCGCTGCACCCAGCCGTGCGGGTCGGCGGCCTCGCCACGCTGGATCTCGACCAGCTGCTGACGCAGGGCCATGGTGACCCGGCCGGGCTCGCCGCCACCGATCAGGAACTCGCCGTCCGGGAAGCGGACCCCACCGATCGGGGTGACCACCGCGGCGGTGCCGCAGGCGAACACCTCCTTCAGGCGTCCGCTGGCGGCGTCGGCCTGCCAGTCGGCGAAGCTGACCGGCCGCTCCTCGACCTGGTGCCCGGCCGCCCCGGCCAGCGCGAGAATGGCATCGCGGGTGATGCCCGGCAGGATCGTGCCGGTCAACGGTGGGGTGACCACCGTGCCGTCGTCGTAGACGAAGAAGACGTTCATGCCTCCCAGTTCGTCGACGAACCGGCGCTCCACCGCGTCCAGGAAGACGACCTGGTCGCAGCCGGCCTCGATGGCCTCGGCCTGGGCCGCCAGCGACGCGGCGTAGTTGCCGCCGCACTTGGCCGCGCCGGTGCCGCCGGGCGCGGCCCGGGTGTAGTCCGGGGAGACCCAGACGGTGACCGGCTTGACGCCACCGGTGAAGTACGCGCCGACCGGTGAGGCGATCACCATGTAGAGGTACTCGTTGGCCGGGCGGACGCCGAGGAAGACCTCGCTGGCGAACATGAACGGCCGCAGGTAGAGGCTGCCGTGCTCGTCGGTGGGGATCCACTCCCGGTCGATCTCGATGAGCTTGTGCAGCGAGTCGACGAACACCTCGGGCGGCAGCACCGGCATCGCCATCCGCTGCGCCGACGTGGCGAAGCGTGCGGCGTTGGCGTCCGGTCGGAACATCGTCACGCCACCGTCGGCCGTCCGGTACGCCTTCAACCCCTCGAAGATCTCCTGCGCGTAGTGCAGCACCGCACTGGCCGGGTCCATCGGGATAGGGGCCCGCGCCTCGACCCGGGCGTCGTACCAGCCCTTGCCGTCGGCGTAACGGACCGTGACCATGTGGTCGGTGAAGACGCGGCCGAACCCGGGGTTGGCCAGCAGGGCGGCCCGGTCGGCGGCCGATACCGGTGCGGGATTCGGACGGATCTCGAAGTCGAGCTTGTCACCACCGCTCATCGCGCTGACCTCCCTGCGGGACAACGGCATGCGGAATCGCACACCGACTTGGCTGTGCCAGAAACTTACCCCGAACGGTCGTTCAGCGGGTAGCGCCGCTCGGGCGAGACAGAGCGGCCCGGCCGGGCCGAGGCCGGGCCGGTCGCTGGTGGGGTCGGGTCGGTCAGGCTACGGCGTGGGCGGCGAGCCGGTCGCCTACCTCTTCGGTACGCAGCGTCACGCCCGGAGCGCGGGTGGCCAGCTCGACGGCGACCGACGCGTTGACCCGGGCCGCGGCCTCGGCGTGCCCGAGCTGCTCCAGCAGCAACGCGGCGGAGAGCACCGCGGCGACCGGGTCGGCGATGCCCTGCCCGGCGATGTCCGGCGCCGAGCCGTGTACCGGCTCGAACATCGAGGGGTACGCCCCCTCGGGGTTGATGCAGCCACTGGCGGCCAACCCGATCCCGCCGGTGACGGCGGCGGCGATGTCGGTGAGGATGTCGCCGAAGAGGTTGTCGGTGACCACCACGTCGTAGCGCTGGGGCTGGGTGACCAGGAACATGGCCGCCGCGTCGACGTGCTGGTATTCGGTGGCGATGTCCGGGTGCTCGGCGGCGACCACGTCGAAGGTGCGCGACCAGAGCGATCCGGCGTGGGTGAGCACGTTGGTCTTGTGCACCAGGGTGACCTTGCGCCGCTCGCGGCGGCCGGCGCGGGCGAAAGCGTCGCGGATGACCCGCTCCACGCCGTGCCGGGTGTTCAGGCTCTCCTCGGTGGCGACCTCGGCGGGGGTGTCCCGGTGCAGCGAACCACCGGCCCCGGCGTAGAGACCCTCGGTGCCCTCGCGCACCACCACCAGGTCGACCTCGCCCGGCTTCACGTTGCCCAGCGGGCCGGCGACCCCGGGCCAGAGCCGGGACGGGCGCAGGTTGACGTACTGGTCGAAGGCGAAGCGGAGCTTGAGCAGCAGCCCGCGCTCCAGCACGCCCGGCGGGACCGTCGGGTCACCGACCGCGCCGAGCAGGATCGCGTCGTGCCCGGCCAGCTCGGTCAGCACGGAGTCGGGCAGCACCTCTCCGGTACGGTGCCAGCGGGCGGCGCCGAGGTCGTACTCGGTGGCCTGCACGCCGGGCAGCACCGCGTCGAGCACCTTGCGGGCCTGCGCGACCACCTCGGGCCCGATACCGTCCCCGGCAACCACCGCGATCCGCGCCACGACCGCACTCCTCTGCTCAACGGGTTCTCCTCCGGGGCAACGGTACGTGGGTGTCCCGCCTCCCGGTACGCGCCTTCCATTATTCGGGACGCGCGGATGCACAGCACCCTCTCAGCTGAGACTCATGGGGCGGTCATGTCCGCTGCATACCGTGGTGGTCAGCGGGTCACGGGGGCCTGCCGACCATCGGCGTCGCGACGACGCGACGCCAAGCGCGAGGGGGTAGATGCGATGCGCATCGACGAGCAGCCGCGGACCCGCTGGCCGGACCCGGCCGCATTCCGCCACCGCCGGCCGGACCTCCGACTCGGCAGCCGTCGACACCGCATCGACCCAACCTCCGCCACCGATGGCCGGATCGCGGTGCAGCACACCGTTCGCACCGCGACCGCCGAATACACCCTCCTGCTCAACGCCCCCGCGTGGCTCGGCCGCCGCGGCGTCGGCGAGGCACTGCGGGACAGCGTGGCGGAGCTGCGCGCCATCGACCTCACCTACGGTCCCAACCGGCCGGAGAGCCTGGTCTCCCGCCTGCGCAGAGGCGAGATCAGCCCCGACTCGTACCCGCCACTCGCCGACCTGGTGGACCGCTGCACGGCCATGCGCGCCGCCACCGACGGGTGGTTCGACGCCTGGGCGGTGCCCGGCGGCTTCGACCCGGGTGGTCTGCTCGGCGGCTGGGCTGTCGAACGCGCCGCCGAGCGGCTTCGCGCCGCCGGCATCCACGACTACGCCGTCCTCACCGGTGCCGACCTCGTCGTTCGCGGCCACGCGCCGCACGGTGGGCCCTGGCGGGTCGCGGTGCACCACCCCACCGCACCCGAGCGCGCCCCGCTGGTGTTGGAGATGACCGCCGGAGCGGTCGGCACGTCCGGGGTGACCGGGCGGCAGGGGCACGTGGTGGACCCGCACACCGGTGAGCCGGCCGACCAGCTCGTCGCCGCCACCGTCGTGGGCCCCGACCTCACCATCGCCGACGCCTACGCCACAGCGCTCTACGCGGCCGGCCCCACCGGCCTGTCGTGGTTCCGTGGCAACTCCGACTATCGGGCGCTGTTCGCACACCGACGCTGAGAAGAACGCGGTCGCAGCGAGCCCGTCTCCCCGCGGCGCTCGGGCCCGATTCGCACCTCGGCCGCTAACAGGCGGCCGGACGGGCCAATGCGATCGGCCCCCACGGTCTCGGCAACGACCGTGGGGGCCGGTCAGCGACGAGTGCGCGTGGCTCGCACAATCGAGGGGTGCGGACCGGTCGGGCCGGACGTCGACCGCGCCACCCGAAGACGGGCCGGCGCCTCGAACTCGGCCAGTGACCGCAGACGTACGCTAGCGAATCGACGCAACTCGACGCAAGAGTCTCCACAGCGGACCGTCGTGACCGGAGACTGCGGTATCCGGTGGTTGACCCGGCGGCGAGGCAGTTTCGACATGGTGAACGACGGATGGCACGCTGTCCGCCGTGAGTTTCGATCTGAGCGTGTGGGCCCTGGAGCACGGGGCGACGCCCGAGGACGTACGGACAGCGGTCGACGGTTGCCGACAGGGGCGACACGTGGACCGTTACCCCGACCCGAGGGTGGTCAGCTTCTACCGCGCCATCACCGCCTCCTATCCGGACCGCCACCCCGGCCCGAACAGCCCGTGGGCGGTGGCGCCACTGCACGCCGCACACGATCACGTCGAGTTGAACCTGCACGCGACCTGCGCGGACCAGGTGCTGCTGGACATCGAACGGCTGGCCGGCGAGCACGGGCTGATGCTCTTCGACCCGCAGGACGGCTCGGTCTACCCGCCCCCGGCCCGGCTGCCCGGCTGACCTGACCGGCGGCTCGGACGGGAAATGACGAGGGGCCCGGCGAATCGCCAGGCCCCCCACAGTGTTTGTCGTCTGCTACTCGTCGCGCAGGTCCGCAGCACTGGCCGACGTGGCACCGATCGAGTCGGCGGCCGAGGTCAGCAGGTCCGCGCCGAGCGCCTGGTCGACGGTGAGCGTCATCAGCGTCTCACCGCCCGCCTCACGCCGAGCCACCTGCATGGCGGCGATGTTGATGCCGGACTCGCCGAGCAGGGTGCCGACGGTGCCGACGACGCCGGGCCGGTCGGCGTAGCGCAGGAAGAGCAGGATGCCCTCCGCGCCGATCTCCACGTCGAAGCCGTCCACCTCGGTCAGCTTGAGGACGTCCCGGGCACCGGAGTGGGTGACAGTGCCGGAGACGCTGACCGTACGACCATCGGGCAGTGCGCCACGCACAGTCACCAACGTGGGCTGCTCGGCCGTCTCGGCCAGGGTCGCCAGGGTGACCTCGACGCCACGCTCGGCCGCCAGGTGCGGGGCGTTGACGTAGGTGACCTGCTCCTCGACCACCGAGCTGAACAGGCCCTTGGTGGCGGCGAGCTTGAGCACCGACACATCGTGGCTGACGATCTCGCCACGCACCTCGACCGTGACGCTGGCGGCAACCCCACCGGCGACAGCGGTGAACGCCCGACCCAGCTTCTCCGCCAGCGGCAGCAGCGGCCGGACGTCCTCGGCGACCACGCCGCCGGCCTGCACGTTCACCGCGTCCGGGACGAACTCACCCTGCAACGCCAGCTTGACGCTCTTGGCCACGGCGAGACCCGCCTTGTCCTGCGCCTCGTGGGTGGAGGCGCCCAGGTGCGGGGTGGCCACCACGTTGTCGAAGGCGAACAGCGGCGACGAGGTGCACGGCTCCTTGCTGTACACGTCGACACCGGCGCCGGCGACCCGCCCCTCGGCGATCGCGTTCGCGAGCGCCTGCTCGTCGACCAGCCCGCCACGGGCGGCGTTGACGATGCGAACGCCGGGCTTGACGATCGCCAGCTCCTTCTCACCGATCAGCCCCACCGTCTCCGGCGTCTTGGGCAGGTGGATGGAGATGAAGTCGCTCTCCCGCAGCAGCTCCTCCAGACCGACCAGACGTACGCCGAGCTGCGCCGCGCGGGCCGGTTGGATGTACGGGTCGTACGCGATCAGCCGGGTGCCGAACGCGGCGATGCGCTGCGCGAAGAGCACCCCGATCCGACCGAGCCCCACCACGCCGACGGTCTTGCCCTGCACCTCGACGCCTGTGTACTTCGACCGCTTCCACTCCCCCGCCTTGAGCGCGGAGCTGGCGCTCGCGGTGTTACGCGCGACGGCCAGCAGCAGTGCGACGGCCTGCTCGGCGGCGGAGACGATGTTGGAGGTGGGCGCGTTGACGACCATGACGCCCCGGGCGGTGGCGGCCGGCACCTCGACGTTGTCCAGCCCGACGCCCGCCCGGGCGACCACCTTGAGTCGCGGCGCGGCGGCGACCGCCTCGGCGTCGATCTGGGTCGCGCTGCGCACGATCACGGCGTCGGCCTCGGAGAGCGCCGCGAGCAGGGCCGGACGGTCGGTGCCGTCGACGTGACGGACGTCGAAGTCGTGGGCGAGCACCTCGATGGCGGCGGGGGCGAGTTCTTCGGCGATCAGTACGACAGGATTCATCGGTCCTCGTAGAGGTCGTGTTTGCGATCGGCCCGGGCGGGCGGGGCGCCGCACTGCACCCTGCGCTGATCCGTGCCGTGGCCGTCAGGTGCCGGCTGCTGCACCTACCCGCGATCGTAGGTGGCTTGCTGCCCAGCATGTTCCGGTCTTCGGGGTGAGGGCCCTCACACGCCCGGTCTGGCGACGGACATCGACCATTCACCGGGCCGAAACGGTCCCGCCCGCCCACTGGCGCCATGACCCGCGCAACATCGGGGAAACTGCTGCCTCGAAGCAGCCTGAGGGCGCAATATCCCTGATGTTGCGCGGATCACGGAGGGCATCGAGCGCGTTGAGGGGCGGGCGGCGCATGGTCGACGGCCCCGGGCGACGCTGGGGAGAGCGCCGGCCGGGGCCGTCGGTGTCGCAGGATGCGTCAGGCGGTCTCGGTGATCGGGCGGTCGACCCAGCTCATCATGCCGCGCAGCTTCTTGCCGGTCTCCTCGATCGGGTGCGCCGCACCCTCGGCCTGCCACTTGGTGAAGTTGGGCCGGCCGGCCTCGTCCTCGGCGACCCACTCGCGGGCGAACTCGCCGGACTGGATCTCGCCCAGGATCTTGCGCATCTCGTCCTTGACCCGGGAGTCGATGATGCGCGAGCCGCGGGAGAGGTCGCCGTACTCGGCGGTGTCGGAGATGCTGTAGCGCATCTTCGCGATGCCGCCCTCGTACATGAGGTCGACGATCAGCTTCAGCTCGTGCAGGCACTCGAAGTAGGCGACCTCCGGGGCGTAACCCGCCTCGGTGAGCACTTCGAAGCCGGTCTGCACCAGTGCGGAGGCACCGCCGCAGAGCACCGCCTGCTCGCCGAAGAGGTCGGTCTCGGTCTCCTCGGTGAAGGTGGTCTTGATCGCGCCGGCGCGGGTGCCACCGATGCCCTTGGCGTACGCGAGGGCGAGGGCGAACGCGTTGCCGCTGGCGTCCTGCTCGACGGCGACGAGGCAGGGCACCCCCTTGCCGTCGGCGTACTGGCGGCGCACCAGGTGGCCGGGGCCCTTCGGCGCGACCATGGCCACGTCCACCTCGGCCGGGGGCGTGATCAGGCCGTACCGGATGTTGAAGCCGTGGCCGAAGAAGATGGCCTTGCCCGGGGCGAGGTTCGGGGCGATCGACTCCGAGTAGATGGAACGCTGGGCGGTGTCCGGTGCGAGCACCATGATCACGTCAGCCTCGGCGGAGGCCTGCGCCGGCGTGAGGACCCGGAAGCCCTGCTCCTCGGCCTTGGGACGGCTCTTCGAGCCTTCTGGCAGACCGATCACCACGTCGACGCCCGAGTCACGCAGCGACAGCGCGTGGGCGTGACCCTGGCTGCCGTAGCCGATCACCGCGACCTTCCTGGCCTGGATCAGGCCGAGGTCGGCATCGTCGTCGTAGAACACCTCAACGCTCATGAGAACTTCCCTTTCGTACGACGGCCGGGGCGGCCCGTCGTGGTCTGTGTTGATGGGTTCCGGGGCAGCCCGCCAGGGCCTACCGGGTGGCGGTCAGGCGGCCCGCAGCGCGGGACCGGCGGTGATCGAACGCGAGCCGCGCCCGATCGCCACCAGGCCGGACTGGACCATCTCCTTGATGCCGAAGGCTTCGAGATCGCGCAGCAGCGCGTCGAGCTTGTCCGGGGTGCCGGTGGCCTCGATGGTCAGCGTGTCCGGTGCGACGTCGACGACCCGGGCGCGGAACAGGTTGACGGTCTCCAGCACCTGGGACCTCGCGGACCTGTCGGCGCGGACCTTCACCAGCAGCAACTCGCGGGCAACCGAGACCTGGGGATCCAGCTCGACGATCTTCAGCACGTTGACCAGCTTGTTCAGCTGCTTGGTGACCTGCTCCAGCGGGGACGACTCCGCGTTGACCACGATGGTGATCCGGGAGACGTCCGGGTTCTCGGTCTCACCCACGGCGAGACTGTCGATGTTGAACCCGCGCCGCGAGAACAGGCCGGAGACCCGGGCGAGCACGCCCGGCTTGTTCTCCACGAGAACGGACAGAGTGTGCATCGTCATGCCACGACCTCGCTTCGCTCGGTCCTGGCACGCCCCTGCGCATCACTGAGCTCGATGATTCGTTCGCTTCGCTCACTCATTGTTAAATGTCATCCTCGTCGAAGGTCGGGCGGACGCCGCGGGCGAACATGATCTCGTCGTTGCTGGTGCCGGCGGCGACCATCGGCCAGACCATCGCGTCCTTGCCGACCACGAAGTCGATCACCACCGGGGCGTCGTTGATCTCCATGGCGGCGGCGATGGTCTTGTCCACGTCCGCCGCGTTCTCGCAGCGCAGACCGACGCAGCCCAGTGCCTCGGCGAGCTTGACGAAGTCGGGGATGCGGTGCTTGTGGGTGCCGAGCTCGGTGTTGGAGTAGCGCTCGTTGTAGAACAGCGTCTGCCACTGGCGGACCATGCCGAGGTTGCCGTTGTTGATGACGGCGATCTTGACCGGGATGCCCTCCAACGCGCAGGTGGCCAACTCCTGGTTGGTCATCTGGAAGCAGCCGTCACCGTCCACCGCCCAGACCACCGTGTCCGGCTTGCCGACCTTGGCGCCCATCGCCGCCGGCACCGCGTAGCCCATCGTGCCGAGACCGCCGGAGTTCAACCAGGTGTACGGCTTCTCGTAGGAGATGAACTGGGACGCCCACATCTGGTGCTGGCCCACCCCGGCCACGAAGATCGCGTCGGAGCCGACGATCTCGCCCAGGCGCTTGATCACGTACTGCGGGGAGAGCGTGCCGTCGGACGGCTCGTCGTAGCCCAGCGGGTAGCGGTTGCGCAGGTCGTCCAGTTGGGTCCACCAGTCACCCAGGTCGGTGCTGTGACCCGCCGACCGCTCGACGGTCACCGCGGCGATCAGCTCGTCGATGACGTGCTTGGCGTCGCCGACGATCGGCACGTCCACGTGCCGGTTCTTGCCGATCTCGGCGGGGTCGATGTCCGCGTGCACCACCGTCGCGTCCGGGGCGAACGAGTCCAGCTTGCCGGTGACCCGGTCGTCGAACCGGGCACCCAGCGCAACGATCAGATCCGCCTTCTGCAGGCCGTAGACCGCGGCGACAGTGCCGTGCATGCCGGGCATCCCCAGGTGCTGCTGATGCGAGTCGGGGAACGCGCCGAGCGCCATCAGCGTGGTGACGACCGGGATGCCGGTCAGCTCGGCCAGCCGGCGCAGCCCGTCGGTGGCACCGGCCTTGAGCACGCCGCCGCCCACGTAGAGCACCGGCCGGCGGGCGCCGGCCATCAGCCGCGCCGCCTCCCGGATCTGCTTGCCGTGCGGGTGCAGGGTGGGGCGGTAGCCAGGCAGGTCCAGGGTCGGCGGCCAGCTGAAGGTGGTCGGCGCCTGGAGCACGTCCTTGGGGATGTCGACCAGCACCGGGCCGGGTCGCCCGGTGCTGGCCAGGTGGAACGCCTCGGCCAGCACCCGCGGGATCTCCTCGGCGTTCTGGACGAGGAAGTTGTGCTTGGTGATCGGCAGGGTGATGCCCTGGATGTCGGCCTCCTGGAAGCCGTCGGTGCCGATCAACGGGCTGGCCACCTGCCCGGTGATCGCGACGATCGCCACCGAGTCCATGTACGCGTCGGCGATCGGGGTGACCAGGTTCGTCGCGCCCGGGCCGGAGGTGGCCATGCAGACGCCGACCTTGCCGGTGGCCTGCGCGTACCCGGTCGCCGCGTGTCCGGCGCCCTGCTCGTGCCGCACCAGGATGTGCCGGACGGTGGAGTCGTAGAGCGGGTCGTACGCGGGCAGGATCGCGCCGCCCGGAATGCCGAAGACGACGTCGACGTCGAGCGCCTCGAGGGACCGCACGAGCGAGCCGGCCCCGGAGACCTGGGCCGAGGCGGTGGGTCGTACCGCCGGGACGGCCGGGGTGGCCGCGCTGCGTGCGGCGGCCGGGTCGACGTCGACGGCGGGGTCGGCGGAGGCGCGGGCCCGGCGGGCGGTGTGGGCGAGGGTCTCGGGCGTGGGTCTCGTCATGACGGTTCTGGCCTTCGGCTGGAGTGGCTGGTGGCTAGTCAAGCGATGCGACACGGGCGGGGCTCGCGTCGCCAGGTTCCGATGGCAATAAAAACGGCCCTCGTGCAGATGCACGGGGCCAGCGCACTCTCAGGAGGGAGAGTGCGCTCAGGTAAGTACTCGCAGCGACCGGTACGACGACATGCGGCTAAGCCTGACGCATCTCACGCGATGAGTCAACTGATCCCACATGTTGGTTAACGGGCGTCGGCGCGTCGGTCGGCGACGCGCTGTCGGCAGGCGGGTTGAGCTGCCCTGACCCGCCCGGATGCCGACGTGGCGTGGGCAGCGGAGCAGGCCGCGCACCGGGCGAGGTCGCCGCCTCCAGCATCGCCTCCAGGTGCTCGGCCGGCACTCCCCAGCCGAAGAGCGCGCCCTGGCCGAACCGGCATCCGGCGGCCACCACGGCGGCCAGCTCGGTCGGCGTCGTCACCCCCTCGGCGATCACCTCCAGCCCCAGCTGGTGGCCCAGTCGCATGACGATGTCGACCATCGGCGCGAACGCCGGACCGTCCTGGTCGACCGGGCGGACCGGCTCGTGCTCGGCGACCAGGCTGTGGTCGATCTTCAGGATGTCGATCGGGAGCCGCCGCAACTGCCCCAGCGACGAGTAGCCGGCCCCGAAGTCGTCCAGCGCGATCCGGACACCGGTCAACCGCAGCGCGGTCAGCCGCCGGATCAGCTCGTCCAGGTCGGTGGCGACGGCGTGCTCGGTGACCTCCAGCACCAGCCGCTGCGGCGGCACGTGGTGGGCGCGCAGCGCCTCGGCGACCTGCACCACGTACTCCGGGGCGTGCAGCTCACGCGGGGAGACGTTGACCGACACCCACACGTCGTGCCCGTCGGCCAGCCACCGGGAGAGCTGGTAGCAGGCCTGGTGCAGCACCCAGGCACCGAGCGGAGCGATCATCCCGCACTCCTCGGCGAGCGGGATGAACTCGTCCGGACGGACGTTGCCCAGCTCGGGGTGGTGCCAGCGGAGCAGAGCCTCGGCGCCGACCGGCCGCACCGACGGCAGCGACGCCACCGGCTGGAAAGCCAACCGCAGCTCGTCGCGGTCGATGGCACCACGCAGCTCATGCTCCACCGCGGTCCGCCGACGCAACAGCTGGTCGTACGCCGCGTCGTAGCGCTCGATCCGGTTCTTGCCGCGCTGCTTGGCGTAGCGCAGCGCCAGGTCGGCGTGGCGCAGCAGCAGCTCCACGTCTCCCTCGCCGGCCGACCCGGCCACCCCGATGCTGACCGACAGGAAGACCGGCCCCTCCGGCTCGTCGTACGGCCGGTTGACCACCCCGAGCAACCGTTCGGCGACCCGGTCCGCCTCGGCCGGCCGGCCCTGCATGAGGACGGCGAACTCGTCGCCGCCCAACCGGGCGGCCACGTCGCCGGGGCGCAGGTTGGCGCGCAGTCGCCGGCCCACCTCGGCCAGCACGGCGTCGCCCACGTCGTGACCGCGCATGTCGTTGACGTTCTTGAAGCCGTCCAGGTCGAGGCCGAGCAGGACGCGGGGGTTGCCCGTCGCGGCGCTGTCGTGCAGTGCGCGGAGCAGACCACGCCGGTTGGCCAACGACGTCAACGGGTCGGTGTGCGCCAGCTCGCGGAAGTGCGCCTCCCGCTCGGCCAGGCGGTCCGCGTACCCCCGGACGTCGCGGAGGGTGAGGTATTGCCGTGCCACCAGGGCGAAGCCCTCCACGCTGCCGGCCACGATGCCCGCCGCCGTGAACCGGCCGTCCTGGGCGAGGTGGTACATCGCCGACGCGGCCATCGCCAACATCGGGGCGATGGCGTACTCGCCGTCGCGGCCGATCAGGTCCAGATCGACCTGCCCGGGCCGGTCCGCCCGGTACACCGAGAGCGCGACGGTCAGCAGGCCGGCGGCGAGCACCGCAGCACCGGTCAGCGCCATCGTCGGCCCGGCCTGGCAGAGCCCGGCGCTCAGGCCGAGACCACCGCAGGTCACCGCGGTGATGCCGGAACCCAGCGCGGCGAGCCGTCGACGGGGGGTCGCAGCCCGGAAGACCACGATCACGGCGAGCCCAGCGCCGAGCGCGGCGCTCACCGTGGCCACCAGGATCGCCGGGCAGGCCATCGGGGTGGCGGCGCCGAGCAGCCGGGTGGGCTCGGAGAAGAGCACCCAGCCGACGAACCACAGCGCGGCCGCCATGACCAACCCGTCCAGGGCGAGCCGGGCCGTTCCCGACGCGGTGGCGGCAACCCCGGGCAGCCGGAGAAGACCGGCGGCGAAGGCCAGCCCGCTCACTGCCGCGCCGATCGCCACCACCGTCGCCCAGCCCGTACGCTGCCCCTGCTCGTGGGCCCAGTGGTCGTTGGCGCTGAGCGCGGCCACGACCCCGGCCAGCAGACTGAGCAGCGCGACCCCGGCGGCCGCGGCGAGCAGCACGTGTGCGGGCCGGCGCGGCCCGGTACGCCGCCAGGCGACGACGGTCAGCAGCACGGCGGCCACGGCGGCGGCGAGCCCGCTGAGCGCCGCCACAGCGACCATGCCCGGGGGGAGATGCACGCTCCCAAGAGTGCCGGATGCGCGCGAGTCGTGGGGGGCTGGGTGTGCATCTGTTGGGACACGGCGCCCACCGGGGCCGGCCCCCGTGGCGACGGTGTCATGCTGGTATGCATGCCTGAGCTGCGGTCGAGGACTTCCACACACGGTCGGACGATGGCCGGCGCCCGGGCCCTCTGGCGGGCCACCGGGATGACCGACGACGATTTCGGTAAGCCGATCGTCGCCATCGCCAACAGTTTCACCCAGTTCGTGCCTGGTCACGTCCACCTCAAGGACATGGGTGGCCTGGTCGCCGACGCGATCGCCGAGGCCGGCGGGGTGGGCCGGGAGTTCAACACCATCGCGGTCGACGACGGCATCGCCATGGGCCACGGCGGCATGCTCTACTCGCTGCCCAGCCGGGAGCTGATCGCCGACGCGGTGGAATACATGGTCAACGCGCACTGCGCGGACGCCCTGGTCTGCATCTCCAACTGCGACAAGATCACCCCGGGGATGCTGCTGGCCGCGCTGCGGCTCAACATCCCGACCGTCTTCGTCTCCGGCGGCCCGATGGAGGCCGGCAAGACGATGGCGATCGAGGGCGTCGTGCACAGCAAGATCGACCTGATCGACGCGATGATCGCCTCCTCGAACGAGGCGGTCACCGACGAGCAGCTCGGCGAGATCGAGCGCTCCGCCTGCCCGACCTGCGGCTCGTGCTCCGGCATGTTCACCGCCAACTCGATGAACTGCCTCACCGAGGCGATCGGGCTGGCTCTGCCGGGCAACGGCTCGACGCTGGCCACCCACGCCGCGCGCCGGTCGCTCTTCGTCGAGGCCGGCCGCACCGTCGTGGAGATCTCCAAGCGGTGGTACGACGGCGACGACGACTCGGTGCTGCCCCGCACTGTCGCCTCCAAGGCCGCCTTCGAGAACGCGGTCGCCCTGGACGTGGCGATGGGCGGGTCCACCAACACGGTGCTGCACCTGCTCGCCGCCGCCCGGGAGGCGGAGATGGACTTCGGCGTCGCCGACATCGACGCGATCTCCCGGCGGGTGCCGTGCCTGGCCAAGGTCGCGCCGAACTCCCCGAACTACCACATGGAGGACGTGCACCGGGCCGGCGGCATCCCCGCGATCCTCGGTGAACTGGACCGGGCCGGGCAGCTCAACCGGGACGTGTGGGCCGTGCACTCCCCCTCGCTGGCGCAGTGGCTGACCGACTGGGACGTGCGCGGCGGCTCGCCGACACCGACGGCCGTCGAGCTGTTCCACGCGGCTCCCGGCGGCGTGCGTACCGTCGAGCCGTTCTCCACCACCAACCGGTGGTCGTCGCTGGACACCGACGCGGCCGGCGGCTGCATCCGGGACCGCGAGCACGCCTACTCCGCCGACGGCGGGCTGGCCATCCTGCACGGCAACCTGGCACCGGAAGGCAGCGTGGTGAAGACCGCCGGCGTGCCGGACGACTGCCTGACCTTCCGCGGCCCGGCGAAGGTCTACGAGTCGCAGGACGACGCGGTGACCGCGATCCTCGCCAAGCAGGTGGTCGCGGGTGACGTCGTGGTGATCCGGTACGAGGGACCCAAGGGCGGCCCCGGCATGCAGGAGATGCTCTACCCCACCTCGTTCCTCAAGGGACGTGGGCTGGGCCGGTCCTGCGCGCTGCTCACCGACGGCCGCTTCTCCGGCGGCACCTCCGGGCTCTCCATCGGGCACGTCTCCCCCGAGGCGGCCTCCGGTGGGCTGATCGCCCTGGTCCGCGACGGCGACGAGGTCGTCATCGACATCCCGAACCGGTCGATCGAGCTGAACGTGTCCCCCGAGGAGCTGGAGGCGCGACGGGTGGCCGAGGAGAAGCGCGACAAGCCGTACACCCCGACCGACCGGCAGCGCCCGGTGTCGGCGGCGCTGCGCGCGTACGCCTCGATGGCCACCTCGGCCAGCGACGGCGCCTACCGCCGCGTCCCGGAGTAACCACCGCTCGGGATCGACACTGGATCGCCGATGTTGGGGTGTCCCACCGGATGCCCCAACATCGCTGATGTCGAGAGGCTGAACCGGTCCGCGGATGTCGGACGCGTCGGTTAGCGTGTCGTCGATCAATTCGGGGAGAGCCCGGATTCCTGCGGGGAAGAGGCGTGTACGTGTCGTTTGGCAAGAAGTCCGTTGCGGTGGCGGTCTCGGCGCTCACCGCGCTCGCTGTCTCCGCGTGTGGCACGACGTCCGGCGGGTCCAACGAGCCCAAGCAGCCCAGCGCTCTGGAGCTGCTGGCCAGTGACCTCAAGGGGTCGCTGCAGAAGACGGCCGAGGCCACCAACAAGAGCGATTCGGTGGCCGTGTCGATGACGGGCACGGCGGGCGGCGAGAAGGTCGAGATGCGCGGCGTCCTGGACCTCGGCGACCCGGTCAAGGCCGAGATGACGACGACGGACCCGAAGGGCGACTCGACTGTCGTCCGGATGGTCGGTGCGGTCATCTACGTCGAGATTCCGGCCGAGGACCGCTCCAGCATGGACGGCAAGCGCTGGATGAAGATGGACCTGAGCGAAGCTGGCAAGCAGGCCGGGATGAACTTCGGCAAGCAGTTCGAGGACATCGACCCGACCAAGCAGGTCAAGACGCTGATCGCCACCGAGGGCACGAAGGTGGTCGGGCAGGAGACGGTGGACGGGACGGCCACCGTCCACTACACGGTCAACACCCCCCTGGCGACCCACCTTGAGCAGGTCGACGCGAAGCTGCGGGCAGGCGTCGAGCAGCAGATGACCAAAATGGGCGTCAAGGAGATCACCACCGATCTGTGGGTTGACGAGCAGTACCGGCCCCGCCGGGCGGCCCTGAAGATGGGCCCGTTGGGTGACCTGGTGATGGACTACACCGACTACGGCAAGGCGGTGACGGTCGAGACGCCGCCGACGGCGGAGACCCTCGACTTCGCTGAGATGCTCAAGGGCCTGCAGGGCTTGACCGCCAGCAACTGATCAGGACCGGAAGACTGCCCGGCGGGCGCGGAGACGCGCCCGCCGGGCAGTGCCGTGTCCGCCCACTCGTCGCGCCCGACTGACAGCCGGCTCCGGGTCAGCTGAGGTCGCGCAGGTCGACCGCGTCGGCCCCCGGACGCGGTGGCCTAGCTTCGCTGAATGTCGTTGACGCAGCGCAGCACCGGTCGAGCGGTCAGCGCAGCAGTGTCCAGCGGATCAGAAGCCCGCACGGTGAAGGTCGTGGACTCGCCCGGCAGCAGGGTGACCAGAGCCTCGTCGACGGAAGCCGTCGGGTCGAGCCGGTCGGCGAACAGCGTCAGGTCGCGCAGCACCGTGCGGGCCGTGACCCGGACCCGCTGCCCACCGTCGAACGGCTCGACCGTCGCCTCCCAGGCCGCCACAGGCCACTCCACCTCACGGTCCTCGGCGAAGAACCACAACGCCCGCCGCGTGTTCTCCCCCGCCTCGGCGACGAGCAGCTCGCGCCTGGCCTCCTCCGGCCGGGCCAGCTCCGCCGGCAGCGCCAGCGTCACCGCCGAGTACGCGGGAACGGCCAGCTGCATCGTCGTCTTCGCCCGGGGCTCGCCAGCGAGGGTCACCCGCATCACCGAGGCCGACGCCCGCCAGGGTGTGCCACTCTCGTTGACCGCGACCAGGGCCAGGCCGCCGGCGCGGGGCTGCACGGTGAGGAGCCGATCGGCGTACGCGTGGCGCAGCGAATACCACAGGGGTTTGCGTCGGCCGTCGCCGTCGACGGCCGACCAGGAGGTCACCGGCCAGCAGTCGTTGAGCTGCCAGACGATGGTGCCCGCGCAGACGTCCCGGTGTGAGCGGAAGTGCTCCACCCCGAGCTGGATGGCGCGGGCCTGGTTGAGCTGCGTCAGGTAGTGCCAGTCGTCGAAGTCCGCCGGGGCGGGCAGGTGCGCGTCCAGGCCCCGCTGGAGCTTGGCGTCACCGTTTGCTGCCTTCTGGTGGTGCGCCATGCCCGGTGAGTCGTGCGCCAGGGGCTCGTCGCTCAGCGCCCGGCGCACTGTGGCGTACGCCGGCGGTGCCTGGTAGCCGAACTCGGCGACGAAGCGCGGGACGTACTCCCGGTATCTGGTGTAGTCGTCGGTGTTCCACACGTCCCAGATGTGCGTGGTGCCGTGCGCCGGGTCGTTGGGGTGGATCGCCTCGGTGCCCGACCAGGGGCTGCCCGGCCAGTACGGGCGGGTCGGGTCCAGCTCGCCGACGATCCGGGGCAGCACGTCGAGGTAGTAGCCACGCCCCCAGGTGCGCCCCGCCAGCGGCTCCTGCCAGTCCCAGTCGTGCCAGCCCCAGATGTTCTCGTTGTTGCCGGTCCAGAGCACCAGCGACGGGTACGGCGCCAGCCGCGTCACCTGCTCGGCCGCCTCGGCGGCAACCTCGGTGGCGAAGGGCTCCTCCTCCGGGTAGGCCGCGCAGGCGAAGAGGAAGTCCTGCTGGACGAGCAGCCCCCGCTCGTCGGCGAGGTCGTAGAAGTCCGCCGACTCGTAGCGGCCCCCGCCCCAGACGCGCAGCAGGTTGATGTTGGCCTCGACGGCCTGGTCGAACCGCTCGGCCAGTCGGTCGCGGGTGATCCGGGTGGGGAACACGTCGTCCGGGATCCAGTTGACGCCCCGGACGAAGACGGGGACGTCGTTGACCGACAGCGCGAACGGGGTGCCGTGTTCGTCGGGCGTGGTGTCCAGTCGCACCTTGCGAAAGCCGACCCGGTGCGACCAGACGTCGAGGGTGTCGTCGTCCGGCCCGTGCACTGTCACCTCGATCGGGTGGCGTGCCTGTTCGCCGTACCCCCGGGGCCACCAGAGCGTGGGCTCGCGGACGGTGAGGGTGAGCACGGCCGTGCGCTGGCCGGCCGGGACGATCACCTCGGTGCGGGAGCCGGCGACGGCGGCGCGGACGGTCAGCGGGACGTCCGAGGCCCGCTCGATCTCGACGTGCACCTCGACCCGGCCGTCGCGGCCGTCCATGGTGACCAGTGGGCGGACGGTGGCCAGCCGGGCGGTCGACCAGGCGTGCAGGCCGATCTCCTGCCAGATGCCGGCGGTGACCAGGGTGGGCCCCCAGTCCCAGCCGAAGTTGCAGGCCATCTTGCGGATGAAGTGGAACGGCTCCGGGTAGGCGTTGGGCCGGTCGCCGAGCCGCTCCTGCTGCGCCTCGGCGTAGCGGTACGCGGAGTCGAACGCCACGACCAGGTCGTTGTCGCCGTCGCGCAGCAGCGACCGGACGTCGAACCGGTAACCGCGGTGCATGTTCTCGGTGCGGCCGACCTCGACACCGTTGAGGGTGAGCGTGGCGACGGTGTCCAGGCCGGCGCAGACCAGGTCGACACGCTCGTCGTCGCCCGGCCGGTGCACGAAGGTGGTCCGGTAGATCCAGTCGGTGCGCCCGATCCAGGCCAGCGCCAGCTCGTTGTCGTCGAGGTACGGGTCTTCGATCAGCCCGGCGTCGAGCAGGTCGGTGTGCACGCAACCCGGCACTGTCGCCGGCACGGCCCGCCCGACGATCCCGGCCGGCACCTGCGCTCCGGGTGCCGCCCGCAGGGTCCAACCGTCGTAGAGTGCCTGTCGGCTCACCATTGCACCGCACCTTCCGCATCGAAAGACGTTTACTGAACCGGATAAGCTAGCAACCGTACGGTCCACCATGGTGACTGTCAACGGCCGGTTGACGCCCCGCAGCGAAGAGGAGCACGCCGGTGAAGCGGCCGACCATCGCCGACGTCGCCCGACGCGCCGGCGTGTCCAAGGGCGCCGTGTCGTACGCGCTCAACGGGCAGCCCGGCGTCTCCGAGACCACCCGGCAGCGCATCCTGGCCATCGCCACGGAGATCGGGTTCAGCCCGAGCAGCGCCGCCCGCGCCCTCTCCGCCGCCACCGCCGGGGCAGTCGGCCTGGCCCTGTGCCGACCGGCCCGGACACTCGGCATCGAGCCGTTCTTCATGGCGTTGATCAGTGGCGTCGAGGCCGAGCTCTCCGCCCGCTCGTACGCGCTGACCCTCCAGGTGGTGGCCGACCACGACGCCGAGATCGCGGTCTACCGACGGTGGTGGGCCGAACGCCGGGTGGACGGGGTGCTCGTGTGCGACCTGCGCACCGACGACCGGCGCATTTCCGCGCTGGAGCAGCTCCAACTGCCGGCGGTGGTGATCGGTGGGCCCGGCGGCACCGGTGAGCTGTCCAGTCTCTGGTCCGACGACGCCGCAGCGCTGACCGAGACGGTCGAATACCTGGTCGCCCTCGGGCACCGACGCATCGCCCGGGTTGGCGGCCTGCCCGACCTGCGGCACACCGAGATCCGCACCGAGGCCTTCGCCGAGATCTGCCAGCGGCTCGACCTGGTCGACGCGACCACTGTCTGGTCCGACTACACGGGCGAGGAGGGAGGTCGGGCCACCCGCCGGTTGCTCAGCTCCGCCCAACGGCCCACCGCGGTCATCTACGACAACGACGTGATGGCCATCGCCGGGCTCTCCGTCGCCCAGGAGATGGGGCTCACCGTGCCCGGTGATCTGTCCATCGTGGCCTGGGACGACTCGCCGCTGTGCCGCCTGGTGCACCCGTCGTTGACCGCGCTGGGCAGGGACATCCCCGCGTACGGCGCGCACGCCGCCCGCCAACTGCTCGCGGTCATCGCCGGACAGCCCGCCGGCCGGGTGCAGGACGAGACGCCGCACCTCACCCCGCGCGGCAGCACCGCACCACCCCGGATGAGGTGAACCGGTTCAGTTACCAGGGCTCAGCGGGACGCTGACGGGAACTCCTCGAAGTACGCCTCAACCCGCTCGGCTGTCGCCGGGCGCGCCAGCGCGAACCCCTGCCCGTACCGGCAGCCACCCCGGCGCGCCCCCTCCACCTGGGCCGACGACTCCAGCTCCTCCGCGACGATCTCCACACCCAGCCGCTCTCCGACGTTGACCACCACGTCGATCAGCGGCGGCTGCCCGTCCGGCCGTGCGCCCACCAACTCCGGGCCCACCTTGAGCAGGTCGATCGGCAGGCGGCGAAGCTGCGCCAACGAGGCGTGCTCGGCCCGGAAGTCGTCCAACGCGGTGCGCACACCCAGCGACCGCAGCCCGGCCAGCCGGGCCACCACCGTCGACAGGTCACCGGCGACCCTCGGCTCACTCACCTCCACCACCAGCCGCTCCGGCGGCACCCCGTACGCGGCCAGCACGGCCGCGGCCCGCTGCACGAAGTCGGGGGTGGTCAGCTCCCGGGTGGTGATGTTGACCGCCATCCACAGCTCCCGTACGCCCACCGACCAGTCGGACAACTGCCGGCAGGCCCGGTCCAGAACCCACCACTCCAACTCGCCGATCAGGTCCAGGTCCTCGGCGACCGGCAGCAGCTCGGCCGGGAGCACCGTGCCGAGCACCGGGCTCCGCCAGCGCAGCAGAGCCTCCGCGCCCACCGGCTGCCCGTCGGCCAGGTCGACCACCGGCTGGTAGACCAGATCCAACTCACCGCGGGCCACCGCACCGGGCAGCTCGCGTTCCAGGTCGAGCCGGCGAACCAGCTGCTCTTCCAGGAACGCGTCGTACCACTCGACCCGGTCCCGGCCCAGCTGCACGGCCCGCCGTCGGGCCAGCTCGGCCTGACGGAGCACGTCCGCCGGCCCGGCCCCGCTGACCTCGGCCAACCCGATGCTCGTCTGCACCCGCAGCACCGCACCGCCCAGCCGGTAGGGCGGGCTGAGCGCGGTCAACAACCGGGTGCCCAGCGCGTACGCCAGCATCGGACCGGCGGCGGTGACCACGGCGAAGCCGGCACCCGTGCACCCGGTGACCAGGTCGTCGGGGGCGATGACCGCGCGGGCCCGGTGCACCGCCTCGGCCAGCATGTCCTCCCGGGCCGTCGGGCCGACGCCCTCGGTGCCGTGCAGGTCCACCAACAGCAGCGCGCCGGTCGGTGCCGGCACGTCGCCGATCGCGGCGAGGGCGTCCAGCAGGGCCGCCCGGTCACCCGGACCACCGCCGCCCGCCGGGACGGGCCGTCGGTTGAACGCTGACCAGGCGGCACCGTCGTCGGTTGCCCAGGCTGGGCCGACATCGCTCGGTGTGGCCGGGTCGACGGCGCGGCCGGAGTGGTGCTGGGCCGGTGCGGCTGGCGGCTCCGACCTGCCCGGCCAGCGTGCCGGCGCCGCATGGCGGTGCCGGACCGCGCCGCCCGCGCGTCTGCGGTGCGCGGCCCGCCGTTCGGTGGTGGAGGTGCCACCCGCGCGCAGCAGGTCACGCAGCACCAGGGACGGCACCGCCGCCAAGGCCAACACCACGCTCGTCCGGTCGGGAGCACGGCCGGCAGCCAGGTGCACACCCGCCGCCAGCAGCAGCATCGCCGCCGGGAGCACCGCTCGGGGCCAGGCCGCGGCGACCGGCTCCGCCGGCTCGGAGTCACCCTCGTCGGCCGCGTCGGCCGCGCCGACCGCGACGAGCAGCATCCCGAACACCAACGGGGGTACGGCCAGCAGGGCCGCCGGCCCGACCGGCTCGGTTGGCAGCGTGGCCAGCAGCACCAACCCGCCCAGAGTGAGCAGGACACCGCCCCGGCAGACCTCCGCACCCGAGCGTCGCCTCGGCCCCGCGAACGCGTTGAGCGCGGCCATCCCCAGTCCGCCGAGCGCCAGCGCGACGACCAGCCGGGTCGAACCCGGCAGGTCGGCACGGGGCAGCAGCAGCCAGCCGGCGAGGGCAAGGCCGACGGCCGGGCCGCTCGACTCGACGGACCGGCGCAGCAGGACACCGGCCGACGCCCGCGTCCGGCCGGGAAGGCGGTGGAGACCGAGCCCGGAGAGGGCGGCCACGATCAACGAACCGATCAGCATGGCGACGGTCGACCCGACGTCGGCCAGGGGCAGCACGACGGCGGTGAGGCCAGCGGTCACCACCGCCGCGTCGAGGAGCACACCCGCCGTACGCGGTGACGGATCGGCGCGGCGTCGTCCGGCCAGCCGGGAGAGTCGCACCCCCGCGAGCGTGGCGCCGGCACCAGCGGTCAGCGCGATCACCACCGAGGCCGGGACCAGGCCGATGGCACCGGCGAGAAGAAGCAGCGCCACCGCGGTGGAGGTGGCGGCCTCCGGTGCCGCCCGGCGAGGGACGAGAACACGGAACGGGTACGCGAGGAGCACGGCGGTCGCCTTCGTGAGGGGGCACGGGGGCGGTACGACGGTGCGGGGCATCGGACGTTGCGAGTCCGCTGCTCAACAAACGAAAACGATCGGCGGCCGGATTGGTTACGTGTCGGTCACCTGGAGGAGACAATGACCTGTGTCACTGTACGGCGTACCGCACCCCGCCGGCACCGCCCGCCGCGAGCCGGACCGGCCGGGGGTGGGATCATCGGAGGGTGAGTAAGCCCGACACGGTCCGCTTCCGGTACAACCAAGCCATCCTGGTCGCCGCGGTCATCGCCTTCATCGGTGCACTGCCGCTGGCGAGCGCCCGGACCTACCTGCTGCCGGTGCTGCTCCTGCCGCTCGCCGTCGCGCTCTGGGCCTGGCGGGCCGGCACCGACGCCAACGCCCGGGAGCTGCGCGTACGGGCGTTGGCCGGGCAACGCCGCATCGACTGGGACCAGGTCCTCGAACTGGTCACCGACCAGCGCGGACGTGCGGTCGCGCGGCTCGACGACGGCCAGCAGGTGACCCTGCCGGCGGTACGCGGCGTGGACCTGCCCCGGCTGGTGTCGGCCACCGGCCAGACGCTGCCCGACAACCCGGCCGAGGCGCCCGGTCAGTAGCCGTCGACCACCGTGTTGATCAGCGGCTGCCCGGCGGCGAACCGGCGCACCTGGTCACCGACCAGTCGGTAGGCACGCGGCAGCAGACCTCGCACCGACCCGGCCACATGCGGTGTGAGCAGCACGTTCGGCATCGTCCAGAGCGGCGAGTCGGCGGGCAGCGGCTCCGGGTCGGTGACGTCCAGGGCTGCCGAGATCCGACCGGTGGCCAGCTCCGCGACCAGCGCCTCGGTGTGGGCCACCGGCCCCCGGGCGGCGTTGACGAGCAACGCACCGTCCGGCATCGCGGCCAGGAAGTCCTTGTCGATCAGGCCACGGGTCTGGTCGGTGAGCGGCACGATCACGATCACCACGTCGGCGTCGGGCAGCAGCCGGGGCAGTTCCTCGACGCCGTGCACGCCCTGCTCCGGTCGGGCGGTCCTCGCCACCAGCGTGAAGCTCACCTCGAAGGGGGCGAGCCGGTCCCGCACCGCGGTGCCGATCGCGCCGGCCCCGACGATCAGCACCCGCTTGCCGGTCAGCTCGTCGGTCGGGAGGTTTCCCTCGTTGGCCCAACGCCGCTCGGCCTGTGCCCGGATGAACGTCGGGAACGCCCGCAGCTGGGCAAGGACAGCCGTGACGACCCACTCGGCGGTGGACGGGTCGTGCACACCCCGCGCGTCGCAGAGCGTGACCCCCGGCGGTGTCCGGCCGGCCCAGGCGTCCGCCCCGGCGGAGAGCAACTGCACCACGGCGAGGTCGGGCAGCTCACGCAGCAACGCCGTCGCGTCCGAGCCGCCCAGGAACGGTGGCACCCAGACGCGGACGTCGGTCGCCTCCGAGGGCAGCCGGTCGGCGTGCTCGAACACCTCCACCGTCACGTCCCGGGGCAGCTCGCCCATGAGGTTCAGACCGGCCTGGTGTGGGATCCATACCTTCACGTCCGCCGACGATAGTCCCCCTGACCACGGCCGGCGCGGGCACGGCGGCGAACAGACGTCCCGGGGGATGGCGCGTGGGGTCGGGGCGGGCGAGACTCAGCACACCGATGTTCGACTCCGCCCTGGACGAGGTATAACGAAGGGTCGGAGGGCCGGTCGGCCTCCGCCCCGGCAGACAGGTGCTCGATGACCGACGGCTCCCCCGCCACCGCCCGGCCTCCGATCGTCCCGCCTGCGGCGCTCGGCGAACCGGCGCGGCTGCGCGCGCTCGCTGACACCGGGCTCGACGCCGTCCCGGACGAGGCGTTCGACCGGTTCGCCCGGCTGGTCAGCGACCTGCTGGACGTGCCGGTGGCGCTGGTCTCCCTGGTCTCCGCCGACCGGCAGTTCTTCCCCGGCGCGGTCGGGTTGCCGGACCCCTGGTCGGAGCGTCGGCAGACCCCGCTGAGCCACTCGTTCTGTCAGCACGTCGTGGACATCCAGGTGCCGATGGTGCTGCCGGATGCCCGGCTCTACCCCCGCGTCCGGGAGAATCTGGCGATCGACGACCTCGGCGTGGTCGCGTACGCCGGGATGCCTTTGACCGACCTCTCCGGTCGGGTGCTCGGCTCGCTGTGTGCCATCGACAACAAGCCCCGAGCGTGGACGGCAGCGCAGCTGCGGACACTGGCCGACCTGGCCGCCGCCTGCTCGTCGGAGCTGCGACTGCGGATCGCGCTCGACAGCGCGCAGGAGGCCGGGCGGCGGATCGTGCAGGCGCACGAGCGGTTGGAGCTGGTGGCCGGGGTGAGCGAGACGCTGGCCGGCACCCTGGACGTGGGCACCGCGTTGCGCCGGCTCGCCGCCGCGATGGTGCCGCTGCTCGCCGACTGGTGCCTGCTCACCCTGATCGGGCCGACCGGCCTGCCCCGCGAGGTGGTCTCGGTGCACCGCGACCCGGCCCGGGCGGCGGACGTCGACCGCTTCGGTGAGCTGCTGCGCACCGGGCTGAGCCCCGAGTCGATGGTCCGGGCGGTCCTGCGGACCGGCCAGCCCCGGCTCGGCAGCGTGGCGTCCCTGGCCGACGTCACGAGGGGCACCACACACCCGGAGATGTCGACGATCGCCGACCGTCTCGGCATCGCCTCCTACCTGAGCGTGCCGATGCAGGGCGTCGGCGGCACCGTGCTGGGCGCGATCACCCTCGTCAACGGCGCGCAACGGCAGCAGTTCGACGACCGCGACCTGCTCACCGCTGTCGACATCGGCCGCCGGGCCGGCCAGGCCGTGGGCAACAGCTCGATGTACGGCGAGCAGCGGCACGTCGCAGAGGTGCTGCAACACAGCATGCTGCCCCAGCTGCCGATCGTGACCGAGCTGGAGCTCGCCGCCCGCTACCAGCCGGCGGCCGACCGGGTGGAGGTCGGCGGCGACTGGTACGACGCCTTCGTCCAGCCCGACGGTGACGTGATCGCGGCGATCGGCGACGTGGCCGGGCACGACATCGAGGCGGCGGCGACCATGGGTCAGCTCCGCAACCTGGTGCGGGGCAACGCCTTCGGCCGGCCGGACACGGTCGGGTCGCTGATGAGCAACCTGGACGGCGCGATCCGTGGCCTGCGGCTGCCGATCGCCGCCACCGCGACACTGGTCCGGATCTGCCCGCAGCGCGGCGGTGTCCACGAGGTGACCTGGTCCAACGCCGGGCACCCACCGGCCCTCGTGGTTCGCGCCGGTGGGGCGGTCGAGGCCCTGGAGGCGACCCCGGAGCCGCTGCTCGGGCTGGCCCGGCCGTCGACGCGGACCAGCCAGTCGACCAACCTGGCCACCGGTGACACCCTGCTGCTCTACACCGACGGGCTGATCGAGCGGCGGGACCGCTCCATCGACGAAGGGCTGGCCGAGCTGACAGGCCGACTGGCCGGCACCGACACGCTGCCCCTCGACAAGCTGTGCGACCTGCTGCTCGCCTCGATCGACCACCGCGAGGACGACACCGCGCTGCTGGCCGTACGGGCACGGTGAGCGGTCCACCGGGGACCACCGGCAGGGTTCACCGGCACCCGTCGGATCGCGACGGGCCCGGCCGGGCCGTCGAGCGGGCTACCCTGGGCCGGGTGAGAGCCCGTCCCCCGTACCCTCGCGTCCGTCGCCTCCGGGCGGCCCTCGCGGCGTCCTGCGCGGCGCTGCTGTTCGCCTCCGGTTGCAGCTTCGGCGAACCGGAACCCGACCCGGCCGGCGAGCCGCCCAACCTGCCGACCCCGTCCGCGCCGGCGAGCGCCGGCGGCGCCGGCCAGCAGGCGGTGGCGACAGTGCTCGCCAAGGGTCTGCGGGTGCCGTGGGGCATCGCCTTCCTGCCGGACGGCGGCGCGCTGGTCACCGAACGCGACAACGGCCGGATCCTTCAGGTCGGCCCCGAGTCCGGGCCGGACGGGCTGCGCGTCCGCCCGGTGCAGACGATCCCCGAGGTGGCTGCGGCCGGCGAGGGCGGTCTCCTCGGCATCGCCGTCTCCCCGGCCTTCGCCCAGGACCGCACGGTCTTCGTCTACTACACCGCCGCCCAGGACAACCGGGTCGCCCGGCTGCAACTCGGCGGTCAGCCCACCCCGATCCTCACCGGCATCCCCAAGGCCAACGTGCACAACGGCGGCGGGTTGGGCTTCGGGCCGGACGGGCAGCTCTACGTCAGCACGGGCGACGCGGGTGAGCGCCCCTCCTCCCAGGACGTGAAGAGCCTCGGCGGCAAGATCCTCCGGATCACTCCGGACGGCAAGCCCTCCGCCGGCAACCCATACCCCAACTCCCCCGTCTGGTCACTGGGCCACCGCAACGTCCAGGGGTTCACCTGGGACGGCGCCAAGCGGATGTACGCCGTCGAGTTCGGCCAGAACACGTGGGACGAGATCAACCAGATCACCAAGGGCGGCAACTACGGCTGGCCGGAGGTCGAGGGGCGCGCCGGCGACAAGCGGTTCACCGACCCGATCACGCAGTGGGCCACCTCGGACGCCTCCTGCTCCGGTCTGGCCGCCACGGACCGGCTGCTGGTCACCGGCTGTCTGCGCGGCAAGCGCCTCTGGGCGATGGAGCTGACCGACACCGGGACGCTGCTCGGCCAGCCCAGTGAGCTGCTCACCAACCGGTACGGTCGACTGCGTGCGGTGGCCGCGGCACCGGACGGGTCGCTCTGGGTGGGCACCTCCAACCACGACGGGCGCGGTGACCCGGCCGGCGACGACGACCGACTCCTGCGGGTTGTCTTCGCGGGCGGCGACGGCGGCCGCAGCTGACGTTCGTCACCATCCGGTCAGGTTTGCCAAGATCTTTCGACGGGCAGGTCAGACTTTCAGCATGGACGGGCAACGCGACGAGCAGCACGACGACGCCGACGACCGGGACGACCCGGCGACCGGCGGCGACCGGCCGCGCCCGGACAGTCGGCGGCTCGGGTCCGCCGAGCTGCTGCGCCGCATCGGGCTGGTCGTCGCCATCCTCGCCGTGGCCCTGGGCGGGGCGGTGCTCGGGGTGCTGGCCGGCGGTCGGGTGGACACCGACATCGGCCCGTTCCGGGCCAACCTCAGCATCTCCCCCGCCCGCGACGGCGGCACCACCGTCGACATCCCACCGCTGGGCGCGCTGCTGCTCGACAGCCACGACGGGCCGACCCACCTCACCGTCCGCCTGGGCGCACTCGACCAGGGCCGCACCGAGGCGCTGATCGACGACCCGGCCAGCATCAGCCGGGCCAGCCAGAGCGCCGTCGAGGACGTCCGCTCCGGGGTGATGCGGCTCGGCCTGCGGACCCTCGGCACGTCGGTGCTGGTCACCCTGATCCTGGCCGGGCTGATCTTCCGCAACGTCCGGCGGACCGCCTGGGCGGGCGGGCTCGCACTGCTGATCACCGCCGGCAGCCTCGGCACGGCGGCGGCCACCCTGCGTCCGCAGGCGATCGAGGAACCACGCTACGAAGGGCTGCTGGTCAACGCACCGGCCATCGTCGGCGACGCGCGCCGGATCGCCAACGACTACACCAAGTACGCCGAGCAGCTGCAACGTCTGGTCGGCAATGTCAGCCAGCTCTACACCACCGTCTCGGCGCTTCCGCTGTTGGAGCCGACCCCGGGCACCACGCGGGTGCTGCACGTCTCCGACATGCACCTGAACCCGACCGGCTGGCAGTTGATCCGCACGGTGGTGGAGCAGTTCGGCATCGACGTGGTGATCGACACCGGCGACATCACCGACTGGGGCAGCGAGCCTGAGGCGTCCTTCGTCGGGTCGATCGGCCTGCTCAAGAAGCCGTACGTCTTCATCCGGGGCAACCACGACTCCGGCAAGACCGCCGCCGCGGTGGCCCGCCAGCCGAACGCGATCGTGTTGAACAACACGACGACTACCGTCGCCGGGCTGACCATCGCCGGCGTCGGTGACCCGCGTTTCACCCCGGACAAGAACACCTCACCCGCCGGCAGCGGCCTGACCCAGCAGGTCGCCGACCAGGTGACCGGGGTCGGCGAGCAGCTCGCGACCACGGTGCGCCGCTCACCCCGGCCGGTGAACATCGCGCTGGTGCACGATCCGGCGTCGGCCGGGCCGCTCTCCGGCACGTGCCCGCTGGTGCTGGCCGGGCACACCCACGCGCGGCAGGTCTCCAAACTGCCGCAGGTGCCCGGGCAGCAGCCCACCACGCTGATGGTCGAAGGCTCGACCGGCGGGGCCGGGCTGCGCGGCCTGGAGGGCGAGAAGCCGACCCCGCTGTCGATGAGCGTGCTCTACTTCGACCAGCTGAAGATGCTCCAGGCGTACGACACCATCACCGTCGGAGGCACCGGGCAGGCCCAGGTCAACCTGGAACGACGGCTGGTGGAGAACCCCACCGTGGCGTCCCCCTCGCCCACCACCAGCCCGACCCGCTGACGCGGCGGGGAAGGGCGACCGACCGCCGCCCTTCAGTTCGACAGAGAGTAAAGAGAGACGAGCCTCCCCCACCCCTGCTTCCCCCCTTTGCTCTGCCGCCCAATCTGCACCAGTCACTGTCGGTCCGCCCCGCACGCCATGACGCCAAAGGAGCAACGGTTGGTTCGCGCTGTTCAGACCGGGTGGCGCATCGGCGGCAGCAGAGCAAAGGGAGGAAAGGGCGTGGCGTGAGCTACAGAGACGATTACAGCGAGTTGCGAACGGGTTCTTTCCTATGCGAATCACTCAGTGTGATACCGCTCTCCGCCGCGGTCAGCGTAGGGCGATGGCGGCCAACGCGGCGTTGACGATGCTGCCGGGCAGCAGGTCGTGCAACTCGTACAGCTCGGCGACGCTGCCGGACTGGCCGAACTCGTCCACCCCGAGCGGCACCGCCGGGGCGCCGACCGCCGAACCGAGCCAGGCCATCGCGTGCGACGCGGCGTCGTGCACGGTCACCACCGGCACCCGATCGACGAACGCGGACCGCAGCGCGCCCGGCACGCTGGGCACGGTGGCCGTCCGCACGCCCTGGCGCAGGGTGCGCTGCCAGGCCCGGTAGAGCCGGTCTAGGCTCGTCACGTCCACCACGTGCGCGGCGACGCCCTCGTCGGCCAGCTCCGCCGCAGCGGCCAACACCTCGGGCAGTACCGCGCCTGAGGCGGCCAGTTGCACCACCGGGGCGTCGACCAGGTGCGGATACGCCTGGTGCGCGTCGACCAGCCGGTACGCCCCGGCGACCACCTGCCGACGCAGGACCGCGTCGCCGAGCCGGGCGCGGGCCGCCTCGAACGGCGCCTGGTCCAGCGGCCGGGTGCTCAACCGGAAGTAGTACGCCCCGTCCTCGGTCGGCGCGGCGGTCGCGGCCGGGGCCGACCCGCCGGCGATCTGCCCGAGCGCGTCGCAGAGCAGCCAGTCGAGGCTGGCCGCGTACGCCGGTTCCAGGAAGGTCACCCCGGGCAGCTCCAGGCCGACCGACGCGGTGATGGTGGACTGGTGGGCGCCGCCCTCCGGGGCCAGGGTGATGCCCGACGGGGTGCCGGCCACCACGAACCGGGAGCCGGAGTACGTGCCGTACAGGAACGCGTCGAGGCCGCGCAGGACGAACGGGTCGTAGACCGTGCCCACCGGCAGCAGCGGTTGACCGGACAGGTCCCAGGAGAGCCCGAGCTGGCCGAGCAGCAGGAACAGGTTCATCTCCGAGATGCCCAGCTCGATGTGCTGCCCGGCGGGGCTCTCCGTCCAGCGCAGCATCCGGTCCTCGGTCCAGGAGCGCTGCTCGGTGGGTGCGAACACCCCGGTCTTGTTGATGAACCCGGCCAGGTTGGTGGAGGTGGCCACGTCCGGGGCGGTGGTGACCAGGTAGCGGCCGACCTCCCGGTTCCGCGCCAGGTCCACCAGCACCCGACCGAAGACCTCCTGGGTGGAGATGGGCTTGGTTGCGCGTACTCCCGTGCTTTCCGGAACGGTGACCCCCAGCGCGCGCTCGCGGGGCGCTCGGGACAGCGCCTCCCGGCGGGCGCCTGCCCGGATGCCGGCCGGTGACGCCGGGTCGAGGCGGTCCCACTCGGTCTCGGAGGTCAGCCCCTGCGCGGCCCGCAGCGTGTCGACCTGCTCCGAGCTGAGCAGCGCGGAATGGTTGCGCGGGTTGCCGGCGATGGGCAGACCCCAACCCTTCACGGTGTACGCGAAGACGACGCTGGGCCGGTCGGTGACCGCGTCGCACTGGGCGTACGCGTCGAGCATCGCGGACAGGTCGTGCCCGCCCAGGTCGGTGACGAGGGGACCGAGGTCCTCGTCGCTGACGTGGGCGATCAGCTCGTCGATGCCGGCCGGCGCGCCGTCCAGGAACTGCTTGCGCAGCGCCGGACCGGTCAGCCCGAACAGCGACTGGTACTGCTCGTTGGGCATCGCGTCGATCCAGTCGCGCAGCGCCTCGCCGCCCGGCCGGGCGTACGCCTCGGCGAGCCGGCGACCGTACTTGACCTCCACGACGTGCCAGCCGGCCGCCTCGAACTGACCCCGCCACTGGTTGATCCGGATGCCGGGGACCACCCGGTCCAGCGACTGCCGGTTGAAGTCGACAAGCCACATCACGTTGCCCAGCCCGGTGGTCGCCGGGTCGGCCACCGCCTCCCAGATGTTGCCCTCGTCCAACTCGGCGTCGCCGATCAGCGCCACGAACCGGGAGTGCGGTCGGGCCCCGAAGTGCGCGTCGACGTAGCGACGGGTGGCGGCGGCGAAGAGCGGCGCGGCCGCGCCCAGACCCACCGAGCCGGTGGAGAAGTCCACCTCGTCGGGGTCCTTGGTCCGCGACGGGTACGACTGGAGGCCGCCCCGGGCCCGCAGCCGGGGCAGGTACGAGCGGTCCAGGTTGCCGAGCAGGTACTGGATGGCGTGGAACACCGGGGACGCGTGCGGCTTCACCGCAACCCGGTCCTCGGCGTCCAGGTGCGCGAACCACAGCGCGGTCATCGCCGTGACCAGGGAGGCGCTGGACGCCTGGTGGCCGCCGACCTTCACACCGTCTCCGGTGGCCCGGTCATGGTTGGCGGCGTCCACGATCCGGGTGGCGAGCCACAGCACCCGCCGCTGGATCTCGTCAAGGACATCGAGGTCGTGCTGGGTCACGGTGGCTCCATCCAGGCGTCGCCGTTGACGCCCTCGCGAGGGGTGTGGATCGCGCCGCCCGGGGCGGCAGAGGGTGACGTGCCGGTCAGCCTTCGACGCCGAGGCGCTCCAGGATCAACGTGCGGACGGCGGCGGCGTCGGCCTGACCCCGAGTGGTCTTCATGACCGCGCCGACCAGCGCGCCGGCCGCGGCGACCTTGCCGCTGCGGATCTTGTCGGCGATGCCGGGGTTCGCGGCGATCGCCTCGTCCACGGCGGCGGTCAGCGCGCCGGTGTCCGACACGACCTCCAGACCCCGGCTGGCCATGATCTCGGCGGGTGAGCCCTCACCGTCGACCACGCCCTCCAGCACCGCGCGGGCCATCTTGTCGTTGAGCTTGCCGGCGTCGACCAGCCCCTGCAACTCGGCGACCTGGGCGGGAGTGGCACCGATCTCGGCCAGCTCCACACCGCTCTCGTTGGCCCGGCGGGACAGCTCGCCCAGCCACCACTTGCGGGCCGCCGCCGGGGTGGTGCCGGCGGCCACTGTGGCCTCGATCAGCTCGACCGCGCCGGCGTTCAGCACCGACTGCATGTCCAGGTCGGAGAGCCCCCACTGCTGCTGGAGCCGACGCCGGTGCACCCGGGGCAGCTCCGGCAGGGCGGCCTTCAGCTCGGCGACCCAGGCCGGGTCCGGGGCGATCGGCACCAGATCCGGCTCCGGGAAGTACCGGTAGTCGGTGGCCGTCTCCTTCGAACGTCCCGGGGTGGTGTCGCCGGTGTCCTCGTGGAAGTGCCGGGTCTCCTGCGTGATCCGGCCGCCCGCGTCGAGCACCGACGCCTGCCGCAGCATCTCCGAGCGGACCGCCCGCTCCACCGACCGCAGAGAGTTGACGTTCTTCGTCTCGGTGCGGGTGCCCCACTCCTGCCCCGGCAGGTTGAGCGAGGTGTTCACGTCACAGCGCAGCGAACCCTCCTCCATCCGCACGTCCGAGACACCGAGGGTGCGGATCACGTCGCGCAGCTCGGTGACGTACGCCTTCGCCACGTCGGGTGCGAGCGCGCCGGTGCCCGGGATGGGCTTGGTGACGATCTCCACCAGCGGGATGCCGGCCCGGTTGTAGTCGACCAGCGACTCCGTCGCGCCGTGGATGCGGCCGGTGGCACCACCGACGTGCAGCGTCTTGCCGGTGTCCTCCTCGAGGTGCACCCGCTCGATCTCGATCCGCACCGTCTCGCCGCCCACCTCGACGTCCAAGTAGCCGTCGACGCAGATCGGCTCGTCGTACTGGCTGATCTGGAAGTTCTTCGGCATGTCCGGGTAGAAGTAGTTCTTCCGGGCGAACCGGCACCACTCGGCAATCGAGCAGTTCAGCGCCAGGCCGATCCGGATGATCGCCTCGATGGCCGCCTTGTTGGCCACCGGCAGGGAGCCGGGCAGGCCCAGGCACACCGGGCAGACCCGGGTGTTCGGCTCGCCACCGAAGTCGGTCGGGCAACCACAGAACATCTTGGTGTTCGTGCCCAGCTCGACGTGGGTCTCCAGGCCGATCACCGGTTCGTAGCGTGCAACGACCTCGTCGTACGCGGGCAGTGTCGTGGTCATGAGACGCTCCAGGCGCGATCCGGGACAGAACCTGTCCAGCCTAATGGGGTTGCCCGATCAATCCTCGGGCGGGTTTCGCCGGGCGCGCGTGTCGTCGCCGACGGTGGGGTACGGAGCGACCATGACGAATACGGGGGAACGACCAGGAGCGCTGACCCGGCAGGTGATCCTCGCAGACGAGCAGGTGCCGCGGGGGCAGCACCGCCGCAGCACGTACGTCGTCGCCGCGGCCGTCGTGGTCGGCGCGGCCGCGATGGGCACCGCCGCGATGGTCGACGGCGGGACCGGGGGCCCCGACCTCTTCGCGGCGTTCGCGCTGATGCTGATCCCGCCGCTGGTCGGCGCGGTCGTCGCCCTCGTCTTCGGCCGGCGGCTGATCAGGCGCATGCCCCGGACGGCCGGCACCGACCCGACGACCAGGCGGCGGATCGTGCAGGCGTTACGCGACGGGTCCACCGACGACCCTCGTCTGGACGCGCTGGCTCGCAAGGAGGCCCGGTCCCGCGTCAGTCAACGATGGCTGCTGGTGCTGTTCACGGTGGGCTTCCTCAGTCAACTGCCGCCCCTGGTTGACCCGGTCCGCCCGCTCGGCCGCGTGCTGGCCGCACTGCTGCTCCTGCTCTGGGGAGGTGCCGCCTGGTATCGCTGGCGTGGCCTGCGGGAGGCCCGCCGCTACCTCGCCGGGCCGACGACCAACACGGCCGAGGCGGGTCACGGACCGGCGTGAAACCGCCTGTCCCCGACCCGCCTCGACCGCTTGCGGGGCTTACAACGCCGGTGGCGTGAACGTGCCGATTGCGGACTCCAACGCGGCGGCGACCCGGTACATCCGGTCGTCGGCCATCGTCGGGGCCATCACCTGCAGGCCGACGGGCAGCCCTTCGGAGATGCCGCAGGGCACCGAGATGCCCGGCCCGCCGTACAGGTTCGTCGGGATCGTGTACAGGTCGGCCAGGTACATCTGGTACGGGTCGGCGGTCCGTGCGCCCATCGGGAACGCCACCGACGGGGTCGTCGGCGAGATCAGCGCATCGACCCGCTCGAACGCGGCGGTGAAGTCCCGGGTGATGAGCGTCCGGACCTTCTGCGCCTGCCCGTAGTACGCGTCGTAGTAACCCGACGACAGCGCGTACGTGCCGATCATGATGCGGCGCTTGACCTCCGGGCCGAAGCCGGCCTCGCGGGTCAGCGACATGACCTCCTCCAGCGACCGGTTGCCGTCGTCGCCGACCCGCAGGCCGAACCGGACGCCGTCGAACCGGGCCAGGTTGGAGGAGCACTCGCTCGGGGCGATCAGGTAGTACGCCGGCAGCGCGTACGCGAACGTCGGGCAGGACACCTCGACGATCTCCGCGCCCAGCTTCGCGAGAGCGTCGACCGACTCGCGGAACGCGGCCATCACACCCGGCTCGGCGCCCTCGCCGACGAACTCGCTGACGATGCCGAGCCGCACACCGGTCAGGTCGCCGGTCGCGCCGAGCTTCGCCGCCGCCACCACGTCCGGCACCGGCTGCGGGATCGAGGTGGAGTCACGCGGGTCGTGCCCGCCGATCACCTGGTGCAGCAGGGCCGCGTCGAGCACGTTACGGGCACACGGGCCCGGAGTGTCCAGCGACGAGGAGAAGGCCACCAGCCCGTACCGGGAGGTGCCGCCGTAGGTGGGCTTCGCACCGACGGTGCCGGTGACCGCGCCGGGCTGGCGGATCGAGCCGCCGGTGTCCGAGCCGATCGCCAGCGGCGCCTCGTACGCGGCCAGCGCGGCAGCGCTGCCACCGCCCGAGCCACCCGGGATCCGGCTCAGGTCCCACGGGTTGTGCGTCGGGCCGTACGCCGAGTATTCGGTGGAGGAGCCCATCGCGAACTCGTCCATGTTGGTCTTGCCGAGCATCACCGTGCCGGCCTCGCGCAGCCGCTGCACGATCGTCGCGTCGTACGGCGGGCGCCAGCCCTCCAGGATCTTCGAGCCCACGGTGGTCGGCACGCCCCGCGTGGCGAGCACGTCCTTGACCGCGACCGGCACACCCGCGAGGGGGCCCAGCTCCTCGCCGGCGGCCCGGCGCTCGTCCACCGAGCGGGCCGCGGCGAGCGCGCCGTCGGTGTCGACGTGCAGGAAGGCGTGCACCCGGTCGTCGACCGCCGCGATCCGGTCGAGGTGCGCCCGGGTCACCTCGACGGCGGAGGTCTCGCCCCCGGCGACCAGGGACGCGATCTCCGTCGCGGTCATTCTGGTGAGATCGCTCATGCCGTCACTCCGCTTCGCTCCATGACGCCATGAGGCACCACCGCGCTGCAACCATGATTCACTCGCTGGCGCTCGCTCATGACGCCACATCCTCGGTCAGGATCCGCGGTACGCGGAACCGCTGGTCCTCGGCGTCGGGTGCGCCCGACAGCGCCTCCTGCGGGGTCAGGCACGGCGTGACGACATCCTCGCGGAAGATGTTGGTCAGCGGCACCGAGTGCGAGGTCGGCGGAATGTCCGCGGCGGCGACCTCGCCGACCTGAGCGACCGCCTGGAGGATCACGTCGAGCTGGCCGGCGAACATGTCCAGCTCCTCCTCGGTGACGGCGAGCCGCGACAGGCGCGCCAGGTGCGCGACCTCCTCGCGGGAGATGGCGGCCATCCGTGCCCCCTTCTGATGTCCTGCTGGTCGGGCGGTGTGCCGGCCGCGCGACGGGTGGAGCGTGACGCGCGGTGACCGGAGCGAGTCTATTGTTCCGCTCCGGTGCCGCGTCCCCGACTCCCCCTCCGGCAGCCGGAATGCCATGCCGGCGGAGGGGTCAGCGGGTGGGGCGGCGGCCGATGTCCGACTGCGGGGGCCCGCTCGGGCGCACCGGCCGGTACCGGGCCAGCCAGGTGACCAGCTCCTCGGCTGGCATGGGCCGAGCGTAGAACCAGCCCTGGGCGGCGTCGCAGCCGGCGGCGTGCAGCATCCGCCAGGTCCGCTCGTCCTCGACGCCCTCGGCGACCACCCGCAGGCCCAGCGCGCCCGCCAACTCGATCATCGATCGGACGATCGCCGCGTCGTCGGCGTCCTCGGCCATGCCGAGCACGAACGACCGGTCCACCTTCACCTCGGACAACGGCAACCGGCGCAGGTGTTGCAGCGAGGAGTAGCCGGTGCCGAAGTCGTCCAACGAGATGGCCACCCCGATCCGGTGCAGTTGGGAGATGGTGGCCAGCACCCGGCGCGGGTCGGCCATCAACGCACCTTCGGTGATTTCCACCTGCAGCCGGTCGGCAGGCACCCCGTAGCGGGCCAGCCGGTCGGCGATCTGGTCGGCGACGTCGCCGGTGTGCAGGTCGCGCACGCTCACGTTCAGCGCCGCGCGCAGGCCGATGCCGGCCGCCGACCACTTGGCGAGTTGCTCCACCACGTCGTCGACCACCCGCCGGGTGAGCAGTCGCATCACCGCGCTCTGCTCGGCGACACGGATGAGTTCCTCCGGGTCGACCATGCCCCGCCGGGGATGCCGCCACCGCAGCAGGGCCTCGACACCGACCACCTCGCCGGTCGCGATGGCGATCTGCGGCTGGTAGTACATGGTGATTTCCCCGGCGTCCTCTGCCGTCTCGCCGTCCGCGTGCGCCCACCCCGTCGATTCGACCGGGTGGCCCGGGCCGCCTGTCCCGATGTCGCTCCGCCGCCCGAGGCCGCCGTTGCCCCTCGCGGGGACCGTGCTCCCGTTCGGTGACCGGCGGCCGTTGCCGGCCCCCGCGCGTCGCTCCCGGGTCAGGCCCGAGCGGGTGCCGGTGACCGTGGAACGGGAGCCACGGCCCCGGATCGGGTCGGCGCCGGTCGCGATCCGGTTGATCAACTCGTCGGCGTGCACCAGCTCGGCGTCGTTGCGCCGACGGCGCCCCCACCACCGGTTGGTGGTCGGCGGTGCCGCGGCGACCGCCGGTGCCGGGTCCGCGTGGGGTGCGGCCTCGGCCGGGGACCCGACGGGCAGCGCCGCGCCGTCACCGCCGCGCACCTCCGCCGTCGCCGCAAGGGGTACGTCGACAGCCCCGTCCGCCTGGTCCGCCGGGTCGGTGCCGAACAGGTCACTCGACGGGCTGGATTCCAACACCCGGCGCAGGTCGGCGAGGAGGCCGAGGCGCTCGGCGGAATTGTGGTCGGACTCGGGGGCGTAGACGGCCACCGTGTCGTTGCGGTGCTTGGCGTCGTACATCGCCACGTCGGCGTGGCGCATCAGGGTGGCGAAGTCCTCGCCATGCTCGGGGAAGAGGGCGATCCCGATCGAGCCGCCCACGTCCAACGGCAGTCCGTCGAGTGGCACCGGCTCGGCCAGCGCCTGGACCACCTGGTCAGCCAACTCCCTGGCCTGACCGACGTCGGTCAGGCCGGTCATCACGATGGCGAACTCGTCGCCGCCGAGCCGGGCGATCATCTGTGGTCGGGGCTGCACGTCGGTGAGCCGGGCGCTGACCTCGACCAGCAGCCGGTCGCCCACGGCGTGCCCGAGCGCGTCGTTGACGTTCTTGAAACGGTCCAGGTCGATCAGCAGCAGCGCCAACTGCCCGTCGGGTTCGCCGCGGGCCGTCCGCTCGGCGTGCAGGTGCACCTGCTCCGCCACCTCGGCCAGCAGCGCCTTGCGGTTGGGCAGACCGGTCAACGGGTCGGCGGCGGCGAGGTGCTGCTGCTCGACGGTCAGCCGGGCCATCCGGTAGACCGCGAAGAGCGGCACCAGCACCAGCGGGATCAGCGCCGCGCTGACCCGCGCGGCGGCAACCAGCACCGGGGCGAGCAGCAGCAGTGAACCGGTGGAGAGCAACTCGAAGCCGAGGCCCCGGCGCAGCGTGGGCCACCACCGGTCGCCGAAACGCAGCCGCACCGCCCAGCTGACCAGCCCGTAGTTGACGACGAACCACGCCAACGTGGCACCGCCGACGGCGACCACGTCGGTCCAGTGCAACCGCCCGCCGGAGAAGATGGTGCCCGAGCCGAGCTGGATCACCCCGTACGCGGCGGCGAGGGCGCACACGTACTGGCCGACGTTGAACGCCGTCCGCCAGGCTGCGTGCCGCATCCGCCAGCCCGAGACGATCACCCCCATCGCCTGCACCACCACCGCGGGGCCGAGGCCCCACCCGAGCAGGATCGCGAAGGTGAAGCAGGTGGACGGGAACACCGCGGAGGTCTGCCGGCGCCCCGGCGGGACGAACGGCCGGGCGTCGCAGACCACGGCGAGAGCGGCCATCGTCCAGAACGCCACCGGCAGCCGGGACACCTCGTCCGGGAGGGACGCGAGGGGCACGGCGGCGGTCAGCGCCGCGACCACCAGGATGCCGACGACGAAGATGGCGAACGGTGTGGCCCGTCCCGGCGGGAGTGAGTTGCGTGGATCCGCGACCTCCACCACACCTCCCGACCGACAGTCGGCGTGCCGGTGCGGTACGCCGTGACCCAATGAAACGCCCTCGGCCCCCAGTTTCCCGGTATGACAGTCACGAATCGGTCGTAGTCGTAATTAAGTTGGTATACGCGGTCAGTCGCCGCCGCAGGCCGCGACCGGGATCACCCGCCCGGCTGGGCGACCTCCCGCGCGGCGTCCGGGCCCGCGTCCAGCAGCAACCGGAACCCGTCCTCGTCCAGCACCGGCACCTTGAGGCTGGCCGCCTTGTCAGCCTTGGACCCGGGGTTGTCCCCGACGACCACGAAGCTCGTCTTCTTGGAGACCGACCCGCTGAGCTTGCCGCCCCGGCTCTGCACGGCCTCGGCAGCCTGGTCCCGTGAGTAGCCGGCAAGCGTGCCGGTCACCACCACTGTCAGGCCCTCCAACGGGCGCGGCCCCTCGTCGACAGCCTCCTCGGCCATCCGTACGCCCGCCTCGGCCCACTTGCGGACGACCTCGCGGTGCCAGTCCACCGCGAACCACTCCCTGATGCTGGCCGCGATGGTCGGCCCGACCCCGTCGACAGAGGACAGCTCCTCCTCGCTGGCCTCGTCGATGGCCTCCATCGAGCGGAAGTGCCGGGCGAGCGCCTGCGCGGCGGTGGGGCCGACATGGCGGATGGAGAGCGCCACCAGCACCCGCCACAGGTCACGCTCGCGGGCGACGGCCAGGTTGTCCAGCAGCTTGGCGGCGTTGCTGCCCAGACTGCCGTCCTTGTTGACGAAGAACGGGGACCGGGACAACTGCTCGGCGTCGAGCTGGAACAGATCACCCTCGTCGGCGATGACCTGCGCGTCCAGCAGGGCCGCAGCTCCCTTGTAGCCGAGCGCCTCGATGTCGAAGGCCCCGCGACCGGCGAGGTGGAACACCCGCTCGCGCAGCTGGGCCGGGCAGCTACGGGTGTTGGGGCAACGGATGTCGACGTCGCCCTCCTTGGAGGGCGCGAGCGGGGTGCCGCAGGCCGGGCAGGTGGTGGGCATGACGAACGGTCGGGCGTCGGCGGGCCGCAGGTCGACCACCGGGCCGAGGACCTCGGGGATGACGTCGCCGGCCTTGCGCAGCACCACCGTGTCGCCGATCAACACCCCCTTGCGCTCCACCTCACGGGCGTTGTGCAGGGTGGCGAGCGCGACGGTCGAGCCGGCCACCCGCACCGGCTCGAGGACGGCGAACGGGGTGACCCGCCCGGTGCGCCCCACGTTGACGTCGATGTCGAGCAGCTTGGTGGTGACCTCCTCCGGCGGGTATTTGAAGGCGATCGCCCACCGCGGCGCGCGGCTGGTCGAGCCGAGCCGGCCCTGGATGGACACCGGGTCGACCTTGACCACCACGCCGTCGATCTCGTGCTCGACGTCGTGCCGGTGCTCGGCGTAGTACGCGATGTATTCGGCCACGCCGCTCAGATCCGAGACGACCCGCCACCGGTCGCTGGTCGGCAACCCCCACGACCTGAGCGCCGCGTACGACTCGGACTGGGCCGTGGGCTGGAACCCACGGCGGGCCCCGATGCCGTGCACCACCAGTCGCAGCGGCCGGGAGGCCGTGACCCGCGGGTCCTTCTGCCGCAGGCTGCCCGCCGCCGCGTTGCGCGGGTTGGCGAACGGCGCCTTGCCCTGCTCCACCAGGCCCGCGTTGAGGTCGGCGAACGCGGCGACCGGGAAGTAGATCTCCCCCCGAACCTCCACCAGCTCGGGCACGTCCGGGAAGTCGTCGGACGGGGTGAGCTGGCCGGGCACGTCCCGGATGCTGCGGACGTTGGCGGTGACATCCTCACCGGTGCGGCCGTCACCCCGGGTGGCCGCGCGGACCAGCCGGCCGTTCTCGTAGGTCAGGTTGATCGCCAGCCCGTCGACCTTCAGCTCGCACAGGTAGGGCACCGTGCCGCCAGCGTCCCGCTCGACCCGCTCGGCCCACGCCGCCAACTCCTCGTCGGCGAAGGCGTTGTCGAGGGAGAGCATCCGCTCGGCGTGGGTGACCGGGGTGAAGTCGGTGGAGAACGTGCCGCCCACCCGCTGGGTCGGCGAGTCCGGAGTCCGCAGTGCCGGGAACTCCGCCTCAAGTGCCTCCAGCTCGCGCAACTGCTTGTCGAACTCGGCGTCGGTGATGATCGGCGCGTCCAGCACGTAGTAACGGTATTGATGCTCGGTCAGCTCCTGGCTGAACGTGGCGTGCCGCTCTCGGGCCTGCGGCGTGGGCTCGGCCCCGGCCGCCGCCTCCTGAGCCGGGCTGACCTGCTGACCGATCTGATCCTCGGACACACCGCCACCTTCGGACACGCCTGCGACCTCCCTGATCACGCTACTCCGGCACCGTATCGGGCCGGTGGGACAATCCGTCGCCCACCCGCGCCGGGTTGGCGGGCGGCACGGGCGGCGGCGTGCGAGGATCGCCGGACGGTGCGACCCGGTGGGTCGCCGAGAGGCGGAGGTACGAATGCCCGAGGCGCTGCTCTGGGCGGTGGCGATCCTGCTGGCGGTCGCCGCCGGCTGGGCGTGGAACAGTTGGCGACACCGGGTGGCCAACCGCCGTCCGGGCACCCGGCCGGGTCGGGGCGGCCGCCCCGGCCGACGTTCCACGGCACCGAGGCCACGCGGCGCCGATCGACCGGCCACCAAGCCGCGCTCGCGCGACACCGGACGGCCGGCCGGTGCTCCGGCACCGGGCGACATCTGGTGGGCCGACGTGCCGTACGCCGATGGCACCGGATCGAAGGTACGTCCCTGTCTGGTGCTGCGCGCCGACTCCCGGGGCGCCGACGTCCTGAAGATCACCAGCCAGGACAAGAGCGACCGGGACGACCACGTGCGGATCCCCACCCGCGACTGGGACCCCGGCGCGGAGCACGACAGCTACCTGAGCCTGACCGAGCCGATCCGACTCAACTCGGCGGCCTTCGAGGACCACGCCGGGCGCTGCGACGCCGACCTGTGGAAGAAGGTCCGCAGCCTGCGTCACCTGCCCACCCCCTGACCAGCCGCTGCGTCGTCGCTGCCTGGTCGCACTGGCCACGAGAGTGATCGACTCGGGTTTCTGAAAAGCGCGGCGTCCGAGACCGTGGGACACCCCGACTTCCAGGAACCCGAGTGGATCATGCCCGAAGGGCAGGGGCGGAGCAGAGGCGGTTCAGTCCCAGGCTTCGGCGAGGGTGGCGAGTTGGTCCGCGTACTCGATGCGGTCGGCCCACCCGCTCGGCCAGGCGCTCATCCCGGCGGCCGCGCCCACGAACGCGCCGGCCAGGGCGGCGATCGAGTCGGAGTCGCCGGCGGTGGTCGCGCCCCGGGCCAGTGCCGCGACCGGGTCGTCGGCGTGCCGTACGGCGCAGAGCAACGCGGTGGCCAGGGCCTCCTCGGCGACCCAGCCCTCCCCCGTGGCCCGGCATGGGTCACCGCCGTCGTCCGGCTGGCCCAGGGCGTTGGTCAGTCGGCCCAGCACCGCCAGGCACTCGTCCCAACCGTGGGCGATGAACTCCTGCGGGGAACGCGAGTCGGCGCGCTGCCAGAGGTCACCCAGCCACCGCTCCCGGTAGACCAGGCGTTGGGCGAGTGCCCGCTCGGTGAGCAGCGCGGGCAGCTCGGGCAGCGTGGCGCCCGCGCGCAGCGCGAAGACCGCGTACGCGGTCAGCTCGCTGGCGGCCAGCCCGGTCGGGTGGCCGTGCGTCATCCCGGCCTGTAGCTGGGCCAGGCCGGCGAGCGTGTCCAGGTCGACGTCGAGCAGCCCGACCGGGGTGACCCGCATGTTGGCGCCGCACCCCTTCGACCCGATGACGGTGGCGTCCTGCCAGCGCACCCTCCGGGTCAGCTCGGCGCAGGCGCGCAGGCAGGTCATGCCCGGGGCGCGGTTGTTGTCCGGGCTGACCGCCCAGGCCAGGAAACGCTGCCGCAGCAGTGGCTCCACCGCCTCCGGGGTGAGTGAGGGCGCCTCGTGCAGCGCCCAACCCACCGCGAGGGCCATCTGGGTGTCGTCGGTGACCAGTGCCGGCTCGCCGGACAGCTCCCGTGGACCGGTCGGACCATAACGGTGCTGGATCTCGGCGACGGTCAGGAACTCGGTCGGCTTGCCGAGCGCGTCACCGTAGGCGAGGCCGAAGAGTGAGCCGGAGGCGCGCAGCGGGGAGGTAGGGATCACGGCGGCCATGATGCCCGGCCGCCGCAACCCCCGTCAGGCTCAGTCCCAGCAGAGGCAGAACGGGTGGCCGGCCGGATCGGCGTAGACCCGGAAGCCCTCGCCCTCACCGGGCAACCGCCGAGCACCGAGCGCGAGTGCGGCCTTCTCCGCACTCTCGATGTCGTCCACCGTCACATCCAGGTGGAACTGCTGAGGACGCTCCGGGTCCGGCCAGGCCGGCGGCCGTAGGTTGAGTGCCTGCTGGAAGGCGAGACGCGGCTGGTGACCGGGCGGCCCGCCCAGCACCACCCAGTCGTCGTCCGTGTCACCCTCGGCGAAAGGCACGCCGAGCAGCTCGGAGTAGAACGTCGCCAACGCCCGCGGGTCCGGGCAGTCGATCACCACTGAACGCAGCTGTCCAATCATGACCGTCATCCTGCCCACCGGGTACGACAGGAAACCTCAGTCTTCGGCGAGCCGCCGACCGGCCTCCCGACAGGCCGCGAGCACCGCGCGCGCGTACTCCGGGGTGGCGTCGGCGAGACCGCAGGCCGGGGTGATCACCACCTGCTCGGCCAGCTGCCGACGAGGGAAGCCGAGGCGGTCCCAGACCTGGCGTACGCGATCGGCGATCTGCGCGGAGGTCGGCGTGCCACCGGCCGACGGCGGCCGGGTCGGTGCGGCCCCGGCCAGCAACCCGAGGCCGGCGTCGATCGCCTCGCCCAGCGGGTCCAGTTTGGTGACCAGGTCGAGGTCGAGGGCGACCGCGACGGCGCCGGTGGAGCGGATCAGCTCCAGCGGCACGTCCGGGGCGCAGCAGTGCACCAGCGTCGGCACCCCGACCGCCTCGACGACAGTGCGCAGCAGAGCGGCAGCGTCCACCGGGTCGACCGCCCGGTACGCGCCAAGCCCACTCTCGGTCGGCACCCGCCCGGCCAGCACGGTCGGCAGCGACGGTTCGTCCAGCTGGAGCAGCACCGATGCCTGGGGCAGCCGTCGGGCCACCGCCGCGACGTGCGCGCGCAGCCCTTCGGCGAGGGAGCCGGTCAGATCGCGGACCGCGCCGGGGTCGCGCAGCAGACGGCCACCGATCGGCAGCTCCAGCGAGGCGGCCAGGGTGAGCGGACCGGCGGCCTGCACCTTGATCGGCCCGGCGTACTCCTCGGCCTGCTCGGCGAGCTGGTCCAGGTCGCGTTCCATCAGGTCACGGGCCCGGCGCAGGTCGCGGCCCGAACGTGGGGCGACCCGCCACCGCCCGGCGTAGACCTCGACGGGCAGCTCGACGAGCAGCCCGGCGGACCGGCCGATCATGTCCGCGCCGGGACCACGGGCCGGCAACTCGGGCAGGTGGGGCAGCTCGGGAAGCTCACCGAGGATCACCCGTTGTGCCTCGCCGATGTCGGTGCCGGGCAGCGAACCAATTCCGGTTGCCGCGCCGGCCGGCCAGGGCCACGCCTGATCTGTCACGGCCGAAGGCTATCCCGCGAACACCCAGGCCGTGCGGTCAGCCGGTGATGGTCGCGGAGCCGAGGACCACGTCGCCGGCCGGGTCCGCCCGGTACGCGACAACGGCCTGACCGGCGGCGACGCCGCGTACCGGCTGGCGCAGCTCGGCGTGCATCGTGTCGCCGTCGAGGGCGACGGTCGCCGGCACGACGCTGCCGTGGGCGCGTAGCTGCACCTCGCACTCCACCGGGGCGTCCGGGCGTGCACCGCCGGTCCAGACCGGACGGATGGCGCGGACCTCGGACACCTCCAGCGCCTCGGCGGGGCCGACGGTCACCGTGTTGGTCTTCGGGGTGATGGAGAGCACGTAGCGCGGTCGGCCGTCCGGGGCGGGCCGGTCCAGGTGCAGGCCGCGCCGCTGCCCCACCGTGTACGCGTACGCGCCGCTGTGACTGCCGACCACCGCGCCGGTGTTCGCGTCCACCACGTCGCCGGGCGCCTCGCCGAGCCGGCCGGCCAGGAAGCCGCGGGTGTCACCGTCGGCGATGAAGCAGATGTCGTGCGAATCCGGCTTGTCGGCCACCGCCAGGCCACGCTCGGCGGCCTCCGCGCGGACCTGCGCCTTGGTCGAGTCGCCCAGCGGGAAGATCGACCGGTCCAGCTGCTCGCGGGTGAGCACGGCCAGCACGTACGACTGGTCCTTGGCGATGTCGACGCTGCGCCGCAGCAGCCCGTCCGGGCCGAGCCGGGCGTGGTGACCTGTGACCACCGCGTCGAAGCCCAGGGCCACCGCCCGGTCCAGCACCGCCGTGAACTTGATCTTCTCGTTGCAACGCAGGCAGGGGTTCGGCGTGCGACCGGCGGCGTACTCGGCGACGAAGTCGTCCACCACGTCCTCGTGGAAGCGGTCGGCCATGTCCCACACGTAGAAGGGGATGCCGATCACGTCGGCGGCCCGCCGCGCGTCCCGGGAATCCTCCAGGGTGCAGCAGCCCCGCGCCCCGGTCCGATAGGTCTGTGGGTTGCGGGCCAGGGCCAGGTGCACGCCGGTCACGTCGTGCCCGGCCGCCACCGCCCGCGCCGCCGCCACGGCCGAGTCAACCCCGCCCGACATAGCCGCCAGAACCCTCACCAGCCCACTCCCTTCCCCGTCCCCACGACAACCCTATCCACCAGCTCGGAAAACCCCCCGGAGCCGGGTCAGCGGGGGGTGCGGAGGGCGGCAGCTCGGCGGGCTCGGTCCACCGCCGCCGGGAGGGCCGCCACCACGGCGTCGATCTCGGCCTGGGTGCTCGTGTGACCCAGGGTGAAGCGCAGCGAGGAGCGGGCGCGGTCGTCGTCGGCACCCATCGCCAGCAGCACGTGCGACGGCTGGGCCACCCCGGCCGAGCAGGCCGACCCCGTCGAGCAGGCGATCCCCTGCGCGTCGAGCAGGAGCAGCAGGGCGTCACCCTCGGAGCCCGGGAAGGAGAAGTGCGCGTTGCCGGGCAGCCGGTCGGTCGGGTCACCGTTGTAGATCACCTCGGGCACCGCCCGACGGACCCGTTCGATCAGGTCGTCCCGGAGCGCGGCCACCCGGGCCGCGTACTCCTGTTGGCCCTTCACCGCCGACTCGACGGCGACCGCGAAGGCGACGATGCCGGCGGTGTCCAGGGTGCCGGAGCGTACGTCGCGTTCCTGCCCGCCGCCGTGCAGCAGCGGCGTGGCCGCGACGTCCCGGGCGAGCAGCAGCGCACCCACCCCGGTCGGGCCGCCCAGCTTGTGCCCGGTCACGGTCAGCGCGGCGACGCCACTGGCGGCGAAGTCGACGGGCACCTGACCGACCGCCTGGATGGCGTCGGTGTGGAACGGCACACCGTGCTCGGCGGCGACGGCGGCCAGCTCGGCGACGGGCTGAACGGTGCCCACCTCGTTGTTCGCCCACATCGCGGTGACGACGGCCACCCGGTCGGCGTGCGCGGCCAGCTCGGCGCGCAGATCCTCCGGGTCGAGCCGACCGGCGGCGTCCACGGGCAGCCAGCCGATTTCGGCGCCCTCGTGCTGGGCCAGCCAGTCGACCGCGTCCAGCACCGCGTGGTGCTCGACGGCGCTGGAGACCACCCGGCGGCGGTCGGAGCCGGCCCCCCGGCGGGCCCAGAAGATGCCCTTGACCGCGAGGTTGTCACTCTCCGTGCCACCACCGGTGAAGATCACCTCAGACGGCCGGGCGCCGAGGACAGCGGCCACCCGTTCGCGCGACTCTTCGACCCGGCGACGGGCACGGCGACCCGCCGCGTGCAGGGAGGACGCGTTGCCGACCTCGCGGGCGGTAGCGACGTACGCCTCCAGTGCCTCATCGAGCATCGGAGTCGTCGCCGCGTGATCCAGGTAAGCCATCACCGTTCAGCCTACGGCCGACACCTCAGGCGCCGAATGCCGGAGGGGACTCCGCCGACGGCCGGGGTGGGAATCCCCACCCCGGCACGTCGTGGTCCTCGTCAGGCGGGCACCGCGGTGACGACGATGTTGTCGCGGTACTTGCGGGCCTTGGCGTCGAACGGCCCACCGCAGGTGATCAGGGTCAGCCGCGGCTTGCCGTCCCGGGCGAAGTACCGGTCCAACGGGATCTTGGTCTTGGCGTACTCCTCCCGGGCGACGACCCGGTACTGCCGGGCCTCACCGTCGCTGCCGGTCGCGGTCAGGGTGTCGCCCTGGTCCAGTTCCCGCAGCCGGAAGAACGCGCCCTTGCCCTGCTTGGCGCTGTCCACGTGACCGGCGATGACCACCGAGCCGGCGTCCGTTTCCAGGCCGGGGCCGTAGCGGTACCAGCCGATCTGGTCGACGCTCGGCGGCACCTCGAACTCGTTGGTCCGCTCGTTGATGCCGACCGCGTTGACGGTGGCGGTGACGTCGATCCCCGGGATCACCAGCCGGACCGGGGGGACGATCGCCGCGTCGGCCGGCAGCTCACCGACGGTCACCGGGACCGACGGAGCGCTGGTGGCGGTCGCCGGAGTGCTGGCCAGCGTGCTCGCCTCGTCGGCGCCCACGTTCTCGGCCGGTTGGGAGCCGCACGCCACCAGGGTGGAGACGGTGAGCGCGGCAACGCCGGCGGCCAGGGCCGCCAGCGCGCCGCGGTTGCGCACCGTCACTTGCGACCGGTCCGCGCGGTCGCCATCCGCACCCCACCACCGAGCAGCAGGAGTACGCCGGCACCGGTGAGCGCGTACCACCAGGTGTTCACGCCCGTGCCGGCCTGACCACCGTCACCGCTCGGCACGCCGCCGGGGGCGGAGTGCAGACCGGTGATGGTCTGCGCCACCACGTCGAGCGTCTTGCCCTCGGCAGAACCGATCGCGTAGACGATCGTCGCGGTGCCTTCCTTGAGGTTGAGGTCCGCCGGGCCGATGGCCACGGTGTCGGTGCCGGCCAGCACCACGTCCGCCTTCACGTTGCCCGCGTCGACGTCGCCCTTGGCCTCGTTCGGGTTGGTGAGCCCCTTGAAGACCGGGGTGCCACCGGCCCGCACGTCCACCTCGGGGGCGGCGGCGGTGTGCCGGACGATGAGCCGGGCCTTGCCGGCGGCGACCTTCGAGACGTCGTTCACGAACGGCGTGATCTTCGGCTGGCCGGCGGCGTCGAGGTGGGCCGCGATGCTGATGTTCGCCCCGCCCGGAACGGCCGCGTTGTCGACCTTGAGGATCGCGCTGCCGATCGGCTCGCCGGGCTTGGTGAGCGCGATGTCGTAGTCGCCCTCCTCCAGGTTCAGCGGGCCGGCGACGTCGCCGGGCTTGAAGTTGTCCAGCGTCTTCTTGCCGTTGACGTAGACGTCGACCGGGGTGTCCGGGATGCCGTGCACGACGGAGACCTTCGCCGTGGCGGCGTACGCGGGGGTGGCGGTGAGCGCGCCGACGCCGGCGAAGGCCAGCGCGGCGACCGCGCCGCCCGCGGCGACCCGACGGAAGTACGAAAGCTGCATGTCTGCCTCCTGCTGATTACTGCTGATTCGTCAGGCCTTGCTTGCAGAAGGGGTTACGCCGGCTCTCCGACGGGTGGATGCGCTCGGCCGCACTTTTCTTTTTCCGGCCTCGATTGCATCCGGACCGGGCCTGGGACACGAAGAGCAGGTGAGATGACATCGACCGGGAGAGTGGGGCGGAGACTGTGGCAGCTACAGTCGGGTATGCCCCATCGAAGGCGAGCCGCCCGATGACGGCCATACGACAGGAACCGGACCCTCCGGTGGACGACCTTGATCTCCGCTTTCGAGCGGGCGACGACGTGGCCCTCCGCGAGGCGTACGACCGGTACGGTCGCGCCGTGCTCCATCTGGCCACCTCCATGCTGGCCAACCGCAGCGACGCGGAGGACGTGACCCAGGCCACGTTCGTCGCCGCCTGGCTGGGTCGGGACACCTTCGACCCGGCCAAGGGATCGCTGATCGGCTGGCTGCTCGGCATCGGCCGGCGAAAGGTGATCGACCGGATGCGCGCTTCCGCCCGGGAGACCCGGGTGGTGGAGACGGTCCGCCAGCTGCCCGAGCCGGCGCCGACCGGCCCGAACCCGGATCGCGTGGTGGATCGGCTGGTGATCGCCGACGAGCTGGCCCGTCTCCCGGACGACCAGCGACGCATGCTGGAGTTGGCCTTCTACGACGACCTGACACACCAGCAGATAGCCGCGGTGACCGGAGTGCCGTTGGGCACCGTGAAGAGCCACATCCGGCGCGGCATGGCGAGCTTGAAACGCAGATGGGAGGTGGACGGTGCAGCACCTGGACCACGACCGGCTGGTCTTTCTGGCACTCGGTGAGAGCGAGGCGGACAACGCCGAGAGCACCCACCTCGGCACCTGCGCGCTCTGCCGTGCGGAGGTGGCGACCTTTCAGCAGGTGGCCGGGCTCGGCACCGAGACGCAGGGCCTGGCTGACCTACCCGACCCGCCGGAGCACATCTGGCAGGGCATCGCCGCCCAGGTCAGAGTGGCCGAGGCCCAGCAGGCCCAGGCCGAGACCCGTTGGCAGCAGGTCCCTGGGCAGGGCGTCGGCACCCTGACCGGGCAGACCAACGACACGCCGTTCGGACGGGCCACCGGCACGACGGCCACACCATCCACCGGCACGACGGGCGAGCAGGCCACCGGCACGACGGCCCGGCCGACGGTCACCCGGCTGGATTCGGCGCGCCGGTCCCGTCGGGGCTCTGGCTGGTCACGCTGGGCGGCCACGGCGGTGACCGCGGCAGCCGCCGCGGCGGTCGGTGTGCTGGGCACGGTCTCCGTGCTGCGGCCGGACGACCCGACACCCGCTCCGACGCAGGTGGTGGTGGCGAGCGCGCCGCTGGCGGCGTACGGATCGACGCCACCGGCGGCCAAGGGCGACGCCCGGGTTCTGCGGGACGGCCAACTGCATCTGCATGTGGCGAATCTCCCGCGCGTCCCGGGGTACTACGAGGTCTGGCTCATCAATCCGGCGACGATGGAGATGTTCTCTGTGGGCACCCTGGGTGGCGGTTCGGACGCGCTGCTGCCCCTGCCCCCGAATGTCGACATCACGAGCTATTCGGTGGTCGACGTCTCCGCCGAGCAGTACGACAACAACACCCGCCACTCCGGCGACAGCCTGCTGAGGGGCACCCTGACGGGCTGATCGGTGGGCCGGCTCAGCTCCCCGGCCCGCCGATCAGCTCCCACCGACGAGAAAGTGGCCGCCCCCATCGGGGGCGGCCACCGTCTCATTGCCGTGTCACTTGCGCTTGCGGATCTCCTCGGCGGCCTGCGGGACGATCTTGAACAGGTCGCCGACCACACCGAAGTCGGCCAGCTCGAAGATCGGCGCCTCGCCGTCCTTGTTGACCGCGACGATGGTCTTCGAGGTCTGCATGCCGGCCCGGTGCTGGATGGCACCGGAGATGCCGAGCGCGACGTAGAGCTGCGGGGAGACCGTCTTGCCGGTCTGGCCCACCTGGAACTGGTGTGGGTAGAAGCCGGAGTCGACGGCCGCGCGGGACGCGCCGACGGCGCCGCCGAGCAGGTCGGCCAGCTCCTCGACCAGCTTGAAGTTGTCGGCGTTGCCGACACCGCGACCGCCGGAGACGACCACGCCGGCCTCGGTCAGCTCGGGGCGGGAGCCCTTCTGCTCGGCGACCCGCTCGACGACCTTGGCCAGCTTGTCGGTGTCGGTGACCGACACGGTGAGCTGCTCGATCGCCGGGGTGGCGGCGGCCGGGCTCGGGGTGACCGAGTTGGGTCGCACGGTGACCAGCGGCAGGCCCTTGGTGACCTTGGCCTTGACGATGGTGGAGCCGGCGAAGGCGACCTGGGTCGCGGTGCCGTCGGCGTCCAGGCCGACCACGTCGGTCAGGATGCCGTTGTCCAGCTTGACGGCGAGGCGGGCGGCGATCTCCTTGCCCTCCTGGGCCGAGGCCAGCAGCACGGCTGCCGGCTGCACCCGCTTGACCAGTTCGGCCAGCACGGTGGCCTTGGGGGCCACCAGGTAGCCGTCGATCTCGTCACCCTCGGCGGCGTAGATCTTCTCCGCGCCGTACTCGCCCAGCTTGCCGCTCAGCGCCTCGGCGGCGCCGGCGCCACCGAGCACCACCGCGCTCGGGGTGCCCAGCTCACGCGCGAGAGTGAGCATTTCCAGGGTGACCTTCTTGACGCCGAATTCCTTGGTGGCTTCGACGACGACGAGAACCTCAGACATGTCAGAACCCCCCTCTCACACGAACTTCTCGGTGGCGAGGAACTCGACCAGCTTGACGCCGCCCTCGCCCTCATCGGTGATCTTGGCGCCGCCGGAGCGCGGCGGGCGCTTGGTGTGCTCGACGACGGCACTGGTGGCGCCGTCGAAGCCCACCTCGGCGGGAGCGACACCGAGCTCGGCCAGCGAGAGCGTCTGCACCGGCTTCTTCTTCGCGGCCATGATGCCCTTGAAGGAGGGGTAGCGCGGCTCGTTGATCGTGTCCCAGACGGAGACCACGGCCGGGGTGGAGGCGGTGACGACCTCGTAGCCCTCCTCGGTCTGCCGCTCGACGGTCAGCGTCGCGCCGTCGACGGTGAGCTTGCGGGCGCCGGTGAGCGCCGCGACGCCCAGCCGCTCGGCGATCATGTGCGGCATGACCTGGACCCGACCGTCGGTGGACTCCGCGCCGCAGATGACCAGGTCCGCATTCAGCTGACCAAGGGCCGCGGCGAGCACCTTCGAGGTGGCGATGGCACAGGAGCCGTGCAGGGCGTCGTCCAGCACGTGGACGGCCTTGTCCGGGCCCATGGAGAGCGCCTTGCGGATCGACTCGGTCGCCCGGTCCGGACCCATGGTCAGGATGGTGACCTCGCCGCCGTGCGCTTCCTTGATCTTCAGCGCCTCCTCGATGGCGTACTCGTCCATCTCATTGATCACGTTGTTCGCCGAACCGCGGTCGACGGTGTTGTCGTCACTGCGCAGGTTGCGGTCCGCGCCCGAATCAGGCACCTGCTTGACGAGTACGACGATATTCATCGCGCTTCGACGACCCTCCTGTGTGGTGTTGCTATTTGCTCGCCCGGTCTGGGGCGCAGCGTCGCGCGTCGGTCGACGCCAGGTCAACCGGGGGCTGCTGTGCAGTTGCCCACGGCGCAATGTTACCTGCCAGTAGGTTGCGCTCCCGAGGCACCGAGAGTGACACAGCTCACCGACGCGCGGTCGTTCAGGTCGGCTCGGAGAGCGCCACCCGGATCTGGTCGATGGCCGCAGCCTCGGAGGCTGCGATCCCGTCGTGCGCCCGGGCCACCCGGTCCGCAGCGGTCAACACCACCGAGCGGTACGCCTCGACGTCCGACGGTGACTTGTCGCGCAGGATCAGCACCGCCTGCCGCAACGCCGGCAGCACCACCGACTCGATCTCCAACTGTGAGTCCCGGGGAAGCCACGGCAGCGGACCGGTGGTCAGCGCCTCCTTGACCGCCCCGCTGGCGTCGGCGAGCGCGCCGGACGCGGCGATGCTCTCCCGGATCACCCCCAGCACCCCGGGATCGGCGTTGGAGACCAGGAAGACGGCGCCGAAGGCACCGGTCTTGATGGTCAACCGCTCCTCGTCCGTCAACCGCTGCCCCATGATCACGGAGTGTAGACGTACGGGGTGGTGGTGGTGACCGCGACGAGGCCGAGCCGCTGCAGGATGGGCCGGCTGTCCTCGGAACAGTCGACCTGCATCAGCGTCCGGTCCCGCTGGTCGGCCAGCCGCGCGCGATAGGTGACCAGCGCCCGGTAGATGCCCTTGCGACGCCACTGCGGGAGGGTGGACCCACCCCAGAGGGTGGCGAAGCCGGTGTTCGCCGGGAAGCGCACCCAGCCGGCGCTCACCACCGTGTCGTCCGCCTCGGCCACCACCACGGTGATCGAGTGCGGGTCGGCGTCGATCTCCTTCGCCAGCCCCCAGACCAGGTGCGAGCGGTCCTCCTGCCAGACCTCCTCCTCCATGGCGGCGATCCGCTCCAGGTCGGCGCGGGAGGTCACCTCACGCAGGCGTACCCCCTCGGGGATGACCGGCAGCGCGGCGGCCAGCGGCGCGACCGGCCCGACCACGACGGTCTCCCGGTCCTCCGCGACGAAGCCGGCGGCGCGCAGACGGTCCGCCAGGTCCGCCGGTTCGTCGTGCTCGTTGAGCTTCCACTCGGCCGACTCGCCCCGCTCACGGCACAACCGCACCTGCCGGGCGATCAGCTCGTCCAGCGCGTTGCCGGTCAACCCGCCCAGATCGCGGTAGGTGATGAACCCACCGGCGTCGAGCCCGGTGATCCGGACCAGCGGCCCGTCCCGCTCCACCGTCACCCCGGCCGGAACCGGGTCGGGGATCTCCGGGCGGAGCTGGTTGTCGTAGGCGGTACGCAGCGTCAGGATGTCGAGATCAGTCACCGGCCCAGGCTAAGCGGAATGGGAAGCGGATAATCGGCTCCGTGTGGGAGGCGATCAGGCGATGGTTCGACCCGGCGGAGCTGCGCTCGGTCGGTGAACCGCCGGACTACCGGTTCTCCCTGGCCAACGAACGGACGTTCCTCGCCTGGCTGCGCACCGGGCTGGCGCTGGTCGGCGGCGGGTTGGCCACCGCGCAGTTCCTGCCGCCCCTGCCGATGGGCCACCTGCGGGAGGTGATCGCGGTGGCGCTGCTGCTGCTCGGCGGCGCGGTCGCGATCCGCGCCGTGGACCACTGGGCGCGTACCGAACGGGCCATCCGGCTCGGTGAGGAGTTGCCCGCGTCCCGGTTTCCCGCCATCCTCGCCCTCGCCGTCGGCGCCGGGGCGGTGCTGCTGGTGGTCGCCGTCCTGGCACGGGCGATCGGCGGGCCGTGAGCACCGGCCGCGACCCGGGGCTGCAAGCGGAGCGGACCCGGCTGGCCTGGCGGCGCACCCTGCTCACGGTGACCGTGGTCACCGCACTGGCGGTCCGGCTGGCGTCGGCCGGAGGCCCGGCCGGGGCACTGGTCGCCGGCGTCATCGTCCTGCTGTGGGGCGCTCTGCTGGTGCTCTGCTGGCCCCGGGGCACCGGCACCGGTTCGGCCCGCACCGGCGGCCGGACACTGCCCCTGGTCGCGCTCGGCACCGTAGGGCTCGCACTACTGGGAGTGCTGCTGGTTCTTCGCGGACTAGGGTGACGCGATCCGGTGAGTCATCATGGGTGCATGGCCCGGCTTGGCGTACTCCTCTTCCTGGTGCAGATTGTCCTCGCCGTCTGCGCGCTGATCAGTTGTCTCTCCGCCGAGGAGGGCAAGATCCGTGCCCTTCCCCGGATCGCCTGGGTGCTGATCATCCTGTTCTTCCCGCTCGTCGGCTCGATCGCCTGGTTCATCGTCGGCCGGGAGCCCAGCTCCGGCGCCAGCAGGGGCTGGCCCGGTGGCAGCTCGTCCCCCGAGCGGCAGCGCCCCCGGCCGGTCGCGCCGGACGACGACCCGGAGTTCCTGCGCTCCGTGCAGGACCGGGCCAAGCAGCAGGACCAGGAGCTCTTCCGCCGCTGGGAGGAGGACCTGCGCCGACGCGAGGACGACCTGCGCCGACGCGACGGTGACCCGCCCCGCGAGGGTGACCGACCCGAGGTGTGAGCGCGCCGCCGCCGCCCCTGGCGGGGCGACGGCGGCGCCGGGTGCGACTCAGGCCAGGTTCGACGACCGGGGGTACGCGTCGGTCGGGTCGGTGAGCACGTTCACCAGGTACGGCACTCCAGCGTCGAACGCCCGCTTCAGGGCCGGGCCCAGGTCGGCCGCCTTGGCGACCGTCTCCCCCGCGCCGCCGAGCGCGCTGACCACCGTGTCGTACCGCAGCTCCGGCTGGAGGTCGGCGGCCACGTCGTAGCCGTACATGGCCCGCATCGGGTGCTTCTCCAGCCCCCAGATGCCGTTGTTGCCGACGACGATCACCACAGGCAGCTTCTGACGGACCAGCGACTCGACATCCATCAGCGAGAAGCCGGCCGCGCCGTCGCCCATCAGCACACAGATCTGCCGGTCCGGGTGACTGACCCGGGCACCCATCGCGTAGCCCATGCCGGTGCCCAGGCAGCCGTACGGGCCCGGGTCCAACCAGGTGCCGGGCTGGGCCGGCTCCAGGTAACGCCCGGCGTACGACACGAAGTCACCGCCGTCGCCGATGGTGATCGCGTCGGGGGCCAGCACGCGCCGCAGCTCGCCGTAGATCCGGGCGGGGCGGATCGGGTCGGTCTCGGCGGCCATCTCCGCGGCGTCCCGCGCCTTCGCCGCGTCCTCGGCGACCCGCAGGTCGCCGATCCAGTCGGAGTGGTCGGTCCGGTCGCCGGCGTGGTCGGCCAGAGCGGAGAGAATCAGACGCAGGTCGCCGGCGGGGGCGACGGCCGGCTGCACGTGCGTCGCCCGCTGGCTCGGCGCGTCCACGATGTGCACCACCTTGGCCTCGCCGAAGTCACCGAAGCTGAGCCGGAAGTCCAGCGGGGTGCCCACCACCACGACCACGTCGGCGCCGGAGAGCGCGGCCCGGCGGGCCTTGGCGAACGCGAGCGGGTGCTCCGGCGGGAGCGAACCCCGCCCCATGCCGTTGGTGAAGACCGGCACCTGCAGTGCCTCGGCCGCCTCGCGCAGTGCGGCGACCGCGTCGCCCGCGTACACGTCGGAGCCGGCGATGATGACCGGTCGCTGCGCCGCGGCGATGAGCATCGCGGCGCGGCCGACCTCCTCCGGGTCCGGTACGACCGGGTCGACGCCCGTCACGGCGGGCATCTCGACCTCCGCGACCGAGAAGACCGTCTCCAGCGGAAAGTCGAGGAAGGCCGGGCCGCGGTGCGGGGTGAGCGCGGCGTGCAGCGCCGCACCCACCGCGCGCGGAATGTCGTCGGTGCTGAAAACCGTCTCGGCGTGCTTGGTGACCGGGGCGACCAGCGGCAGGTGGTCCATCTCCTGGAGGCTGCCGGAGCCCCAGCGGAACGCGGGCGCGCGGCCACCGAGCACCAGCACCGGGGAGGCGTTGAAGAAGGCGCTGGTCATGCCGGAGATGCCGTTGGTGACACCGGGCCCGGCGGTGAGCACGGCGAGACCGGGCCGGCGCTGCAGCTTGGCCACCGCCTCGGCGGCGAAGACCGCGGACTGCTCGTGCCTGACGTCGTAGATCGGGAAGTCGGTCTTGTGCGCGGCGTCGTAGAGCGGGAAGACGTGCCCGCCGGAGAGTGTGAACATCTCCCGTACGCCGTGCGCGCGTAGTGCCGCGAGCGCCAACTCGCCGCCGTGACCCTCGATCCGCTCCGTCATCGCCGCTCCTTCTCGTCGCTCATGACCGAAGCCACACGCTACTGGCCGGTAGGCACAATGTGAACAATTCTCGGCTCGCGGTCGGGGCTGGCGGCACGAACCGCCAGCCCCACCCGGTCAGCGGCCGGTGAAGTCCGGCTTGCGCTTCTCGACGAAGGCCGCCATGCCCTCACGCCGGTCGTCGGTCGCGAACAGCGCCGCGAAGAGCTGACTCTCCCAGGCCAGACCCGAGTTCAGGTCCATGTCCAGGCCGCCGTCGACCGCCAGCTTCGCCGCGCGCAGCGCCTGCACGGGACCCGTCAGGTACGGGGTGATCAGCGCGACGGCCGTGTCGTACACCTCGGCGGCCGGGGCGACCCGGTCGGCCAGACCGATCCGCAGCGCCTCCTGCGCGTCCACCATCCGGCCGGACATGATCAGGTCCTTGGCGCGGGCCGGGCCGACCAGGCGGGCCAGCCGCTGCGTGCCGCCGGCACCGGGGATGATGCCCAGCTTGATCTCCGGCTGGCCGAGCTTGGCGTCTTCGGCGACGACCCGCCAGTCGCAGGCCAACGCCAGCTCGCAGCCGCCACCGAGGGCGTACCCGGTGATCGCGGCGACCACCGGCTTGGGGATCCGGGCGATCGCACCGAGCGCACTGGACAGATTCGCCGCACGGTCGGCCATGTCGACATAGGACATCTCGGCCATCTGCTTGATGTCCGCGCCGGCGGCGAAGACCTTCTCCCCGCCGTACACGATGACGGCGCGGACCTCAGGATCGGCGGTGGCCGCCGCGGCGGCGGCGCGCAACTCCTCCTGCACCTGGGTGTTGAGCGCGTTCATCGGCGGCCGCTCCAACCGGATCGTGCCGATGCCGTCCTTGGTCTCCAGCCGAACGAACTCGCCCACGCTGCCCTCACTTCCTCGTCGAAGTCGCGTGCCAACCTTACGACCCGGCTCGTTTGGGTAAGTAGTGTGGTGTCAGCCCCGTGGGCGGGAGTCCAGCCATGACGACGTACTACGACGACAGGTCGGTGCAGGTCACCTCCACCACCGTCCGCGTCGACGGCCGCGCCTACGCGCTCGCCGACATCACCATGATCTGGCACCGCCGGGGCACCCGCTCGTGGCGCGTGCTCGTCGGACGGGGCGCGATCGGTGCCGCACTCGCCGGTCCGCTGGTCGCGGCGGTGCTCGGCATCGGCGTGGCCGTCTGGCTGCACCGCTCACCGACAGTGACGATCGCGATCGTCGGCGCGTCGGTGCTGGTCGGGTTGGCCGTCGGGCCGGTCGCCGACTTCCTCTTCGAACACCTGGACCGCTCATACTCCCGGGGCAGCCGCCAACTGGAGATCTGGGCCCGCTGGCGCGGTCAGCCGGTGCGGCTGCTGCGCACCGGCGACGCGCTGCGCTTCGGGCAGATCTACCGGGCGGTGCAGCGCGCGGTCGAGCACAGCCAACCGGGGCGCCCCGTCACCCGCCGCTAGCGGCCCCACGCTCAGAACCGGATCGGCTCGTCCGGCACCAGGCCGAGACCGCGCAGCAGGCCGTACAGGTCCTGCTCGCCCCAGAACTCGACGATCCGGGCCTGCGCCAACCGGTACATCTTGCAGGCGCTTTGCACGGCCGTGGCCCCGGTGGCGTCCCGCCGATAGGTCTGCGCCACGGAGACGACAACCCGGTCCTCGGCCGCGAAAAGGTCGACGATCTGCTGGTCGAGCACGGTCAGCCCGGGCGAGAGCACGGCCTGTTCCACGAAATGCCGGCCCCGCACCGCCCTGCCGGACCCGTAGATCCGGACGTCCTCCGCGACCACCGCCCGTAGCTCGACGAGGTCACGCGTGACGAACGTCCGCAGGTAGCGGCGGACGGCCTCGACATTGCGCTCCCGCTCCGTCATGTCTGGACAAGCTACCCGGCACCGACCGCCCAGGTGTGCCCGCGACGGTTGCCGGCCGGTGGTTAGGCTTAGTGATGGCCCTCTATTACCGGGACGACGCGGTGCAGGTGACCTCCGAGTCGATCCGGGCGGGTGGTCACGTGATCGCCCTGTCCGACGTGACGTTCGTGTGGCACGCGCGCGGGCAGAAGACCCTCGCCGTACGCGGCCGGGTGCTGGGTCGCGGTGTCCTCGTCCTGCTGCTCTCGCTGCCGCCGCTGATCGCCGTGGTCTGCGTGCTGTCACTGGCCTGGTCCGCACAGGACCGGGGCAACTGGAAGCTGGCGCTGATCATCCTCGCGGCCTGCGCGGTGGGGGCCCTGGTGTCGCTGCCGTTCCTGGAAATCCCGTTGGGTTGGCTGGACCGCTCCTACGAGCGAGGCAGCCATGTGCACGAGTTGTGGGTGCAGCACCACGGTCGGGAGGATCTGCTGCTGCGCACCCCGGACGCGCTACGGTTCGGGCAGATCTACCGGGCCGTGCAGCGCGCCGTCGAACAGCAGGGGGACCATTGATGCGCAACCGCCGCGAGGCCGCCGCGCTGGCCGGGCTGCTCGCCGTGGCCGGCGTTACCCACCTGGTGCGCCCCGGTTTCTACGACCCGATCGTGCCGGGCGCGCTGCCCGGCCCGGCCCGATTCTGGACGTACGCCAGCGGGGTCGCCGAGCTGGCGGTGGCGGCGGCGGTGGCCAACCCAGCCACCCGACGGGCCGGCGGTCGGGCCGCAGCCGCCCTCTTCGTGGCCGTGCTGCCCGCCAACGTGAAGATGGCGGTGGACTGGCGGCACCGCCGCCCGACGAAGCGGGCCATCGCGTACGGCCGGGTGCCGATGCAGGTGCCGCTGATCTGGTGGGCCCTGCGCGTCGCCCGCGGCGGCCGGTAGGCCCCGGGCCGGTCAGCTCAAGTGCAGGCCGGTCAGCTCAGCGGCAGGGTGGTGGCGATCGGCCATCCCACCAGGGCGGCGCCCAACACCGCCGGCAGCCAGCGCGGGCCGGCGTACCGGCGCAGCACTGTCGCCCAGGCTGCCTGCCAGCCGAGCAGCAGCGCGAACAACGGCACCACCAGCACGACGAAGCCGGGCGCCAGACCGACCATCGTCGATGCGGTCAGCACGACCACGGTGACCGCGACGACCAGCAGGTGTCGCCCCGTCCGCCCGGCGGCGACCAGTTCGACGCCCAGCAGGAACAGCAGGCAGGCGCCCGCGACCAGCGGGAGCAGCCACCAGCGCGCGCCGACCAGCAGCGTCGAGGTCAGGCCAAGGTGGATCGGCAGGGCGACGGCGAGGACGGCGTACCCCGTCAACGCCAGCGTCGCGACGGCGGTCCGTGCCGTTGCCCGCCGGGACGCCGACACGGGCGTGCCGGGCGGTGGTTGCGATACGCCGAGCCAACCCGGCAGCCAGCGCTGAGCCGCGACCAGCAGAACGCCGGTGACCAGCAGGAAGCCGGCGACGTGACCGCCGACCGCCAGCGGCAGACGGGCCGTCGGCAGCACTGCGGCGACGGCCGCGCCGACGACGGCCGCCAGCGCCGTCAACCCGAACAGCAACAGACCACCGAACGGCACCCGATCCCCCGACAGCGCTGGGCTGTCGGTCTGCGCCGGGGCGTCGGGTTCCCGGCCGGAGGGTGGGTCGGTCGGTCGGCGGCCGGTCGCCCGGCGCGGCAGGAGCAGGGCCGTCAGCGGGACCACGCCGATGCCGAAGGCGAACATCAGCAACGCCGCCCCGGCGAGCCGGGCGATCGGTCGCGGCCGGGTGGTGCCGTCGCCGCCGGGCAGCCAGTCGGCGATCTCCCGGTGGGTACGCGCGGCGAACAACACGGAGATGTGCTCCACGCCGGGCACCACGACCGCTGACCGCCGGCCCGTTGACGCGCCACGTCGGGCGGCGTCGTCGGCCGCCCTGCGGAAGGCGGGAAACTCCGCGCCTCCCACGATCAGCAGCAACTCCGTCGGCCGGCCCGGGGGCAGCTCGCCCGCCTCGGGCAGCGAGATCGCCACGGTCCGGGCGATCTCCGGATGGCCGGTGGCGTACCGGGTGACGGCGCCGGCGCCCATCGAGTGCCCCACCAGGACGATTCCGTCCGCGTCGACGTCCGGCCGGGAACGTAGGTAGCCGACGGCGGCGTCCAGGTCGGCGTCGAGCGTGGCGGCGGACGTGTTCGAGCCCGCGCCGGGCAGCCGAGCCGGGTTGGCACCGTGTCCGGCGAAGTCGAACAGCAGCGCGACCGCTCCGCGCCGGGCGACGGTGTCGGCGATCGGACGCATCAGCTGGGCCGAGCCGGCGAAGCCGTGCGCGATCACCACACCGGGTCGCCGGACGCCGGGCGTCGGCGGACCGGCGCGTACCTCGGTCATCGGCACCCCGCCGACGGTGACCTGCCGGGCCGTGAGGCCGGCGTCCGCCCGGACCAGCACCAGCGTGCCCAGCCCGGCGGCGACCGCCGCCAACACGGCGAACAGGACAGCGGTGCGGGTGCGGGGCGGTCGGTGCGGCGAGGGTGCCGACATGCCGGCACCCTACCGCCGCGCGCTCCTCCCGAGCGCCCGCCGACCGAGGCCGTCGGGCGGTTGTGGTGCGGCCGACGCACACTTGATCCCATGGCGATTCCCCTCCCCACCCCGACCGCCGTGGTCGGCCTGACCCGATCCGCTCTCGACCAGGCACTCGGCTCGGCCGCCTCGTTCGCCGCCGTGCCCGCCCGCGCGTTCGCGGTGCTGGACGGGGTGGAGGCGCTGCTGGCCCGGATCAACGGCGTGGTCGACCGCATCGAGACGACCCTGGACCGGACCGATCAGGTGCTCACCGACGCCGAGGGGGCGGTCCGTGAGGTGGCCGTCATCAGCGCCGCCGCGACCACCGCCATCGACACCGCCACCGAGGTGGCCACTGCCGCCGCCGTGGTGGTCGCCGACGCCGACCGCGTCGCCCGAACCGCCGCCACGGTGGTCGCAAAGGCCGAGGGCGTGGCCGGCCGGGCCGCCGTCACCGTGGGCACCGCGACGGAGGCCGCCGCCACGGCGGCTGAGCTGCTGGCGGCGTACGAGCCGGCGCTGCGCCGGGCCGCGCCGATGGCGGCGAGGTTCGTCGAGGAGCTGAGCCACGAGGAGATCAGCGCGGCGATCCACCTGATCGACGAGCTGCCCAAACTCAAGCAACACCTGACGGCCGACATCCTGCCGATCCTGGCCACCCTGGACCGGGTCGGGCCCGACCTGCACGACCTGCTCGACGTGACCCGCGACCTCAAGCTCGCCGTGGCCGGCATCCCCGGGCTGGGCATGCTGCGCCGACGCGGCGAGAAGCTCGCCGACGAGCCCGTCGGCTGAGCCCTCCCCCGCGTGCGTGCGGGGATCAGCAGTCGCAGGTGATCGTCGCGGTCGGCGCGGTCAGGTCGTCGACCGGGCGCCGGGTCAACCCGGTCTCCGTCACCACCGGCAGCCCCTCGCGTACCCAGTACTCGAACCCGCCGAGCATCTCCTTGACCGGGTAGCCGAGCAGGGCGAACTCCAGCGCCGCGCGGGTCGCGCCATTGCAGCCCGGCCCCCAGCAGTAGGTGACCACCGCCGAGCCGGACGGGATCAGCTCCGCCGCGCGGGTCGCGATCTCGGCGGTGGGCAGGTGCACCGCGCCCGGCAGGTGCCCCTGTGTCCAGGCGGCCACGCCCCGGGAGTCGACGACCACCAGAGCTGTCGTACGCGCAGACAGGTCGGCGTGCACGTCGCTGACGTCGGTCTCGACGCTGAGGCGGGCGCGGAAGTGGGCGACGGCGGTGGCCGGATCGGCCGGCGGAATGGCGAAGGTGAAGGTCATGCACTGATCCTCGCCAGTCCGCGTGGCCGCAACGAGTGGCGGAGACGACGTCCTGCGCTAACATCCCGCCATGCCGATGCGGCCCACCACGACCACCGGCCCGCGCCTGCTGCCGACGCCCCGACGGCCGGCAGCCGCGCACCGCGTGGCAGTGCTCGCGTACCCGGGAATGTCGGTGTTCGAGACCGGCATCGTCACCGAGGTGTTCGGGCTGCCCCGACCCGAGTTCGACGTCGACTGGTACGACCTGGTGGTCTGCGCCGAGCGGCCGGGGCCGGTGCCGGTGGTCGGCGGGGCGAGCCTGCACACCCCGTACGGCCTGGCCGAGCTGGCGGAGGCGCGGACGGTGATCGTGCCCGGCGTGCCGGACGTGACCGGTGACCCGTCACCCGAGCTGGTGACCGCGCTGCGCCGGGCGCACCGACGCGGGGCCCGCATCATGTCGATCTGCTCGGGCGCGTTCGCGCTGGCCGGCGCCGGGCTGCTCGACGGCCGGCGGGCCACCACCCACTGGCAGTACGCCGAGCTGCTGGCGCGGCGCTACCCACTCATCGAGGTGGACCCGGACGTGCTCTACCTCGACGACGGCGACCTGCTCACCAGCGCCGGCAGCGCCGCCGGGCTGGACCTCTGCGTCCACGTGGTCCGGCGCGACCACGGCGCGGCGATCGCCAACGCGGTCGCCCGGCGGCTGGTGATCCCGCCGCACCGCGACGGCGGGCAGGCCCAGTTCGTCGAGGCGCCGGTGCCCACCGACCCGGACGACGACCGGATCGCCGGCAGCATCGACTGGGCGCTCGCCCATCTCGCCGAGCCGCTGAGCGTGGCGCAGCTCGCCGGGCAGGCGCACATGTCGCCCCGCACCTACCTGCGGCACTTCGCCCGGGCCACCGGGACCAGCCCGATCCGCTGGCTGATCGACCAGCGGGTCCGCGCCAGCCTCACCCTGCTGGAGGAGACGGACGCCCCGGTCGAGCAGGTCTCCCGCTCGGTGGGTTTCGACACTCCGGTCACCTACCGACACCACTTCGGTCGGCTCATGCTGACCTCACCGTCGGCGTACCGCAGGGCCTTCCGGACCGGCGCGGGCCGGCCGGCGTGACGCGGGTGGATCAGACCGGCGCGTACAGCTCGTCGATCTCGGCGCGTTGCGGGAGCGCCACCGACGCACCGAGCTTGCGTACGCAGGCAGCGCCGGCCGCCGACGCCCAGCGCACCGCGTCGATGAGGTCACGTCCCTCGCCCCAGCCGACGGCCAGCGCGGCGGTGAACGCGTCACCGGCGGCGGTGGAGTCGACCACGTCGACGCGTACCGCCGGCACGTGCACCTCGGCGCCGTCGCGGTCGACGTACCAGGCGCCCTCGCCGCCGAGAGTGAGCACGGCCCGGGGGGCCAGGTCGAGCAGCGCCCGGGGCTCCTCCCGACCTCGGCCGGCAAGTGCCTGCGCCTCGCCCTCGTTGACGACCAGCAGGTCCACCGATGCGAGCAGTTCGGGTGGGAGGTCCCGCGCCGGGGCGGCGTTGAGGATGACCCGGGTGCCGGCGGCGCGGGCGGCCACCGCCGCGGCCGTCACGGTCTGCACCGGGATCTCCAGTTGGGCGACCAGGACGTCTGCGGCGCTCACCGTGGTCAGCTCCTCCTCGGTGAGGCCGACCAGCGCGTCGTTGGCGCCGGGGGTCACCATGATGGCGTTCTCCCCCTGCGCGTTGACCATGACCAGCGCAACCCCGGAGGTGCCGTAGACCACGCGCAGCTGGCTGGTGTCCACCCCGGCGGCGGTGATGCGGGCCCGGAGGGTGACACCGAAGGCGTCCGAGCCGATCGCGCCGAGGAAGGCGCAGGACGCTCCGGCCCTGACCGCGGCGACGGCCTGGTTGGCGCCCTTACCGCCGGGCACCATCACGAAGTCGGTGCCGAGCATGGTCTCGCCCGGTCGCGGCAGCGCGGGTGCCATCGCGACCAGGTCCATGTTGGCGCTGCCCACCACGGCAACCCGGGTCTGCGGCACTGTCGTCTCCGCCCTGGCCGACGCTCAGGCGGCCCGGGCGGTGTAGCGGTCGCCCCGGCGTTCGACCACCAGCGGCAGGCCGAAGGTCTTGGAGAGGTTGTCGCCGGTCAGCGTCTCGGCGAGCAGGCCCTGGGCGACCACGCCACCCTCGCGCAGCAGCAGCGCGTGGGTGAACCCCGGCGGGATCTCCTCGACGTGGTGGGTGACCAGCACCATCGCCGGGGCGTCCGGGTCGTACGCCAGCTCGGCCAGTCGGGCGACCAGGTCCTCCCGACCGCCCAGGTCGAGGCCGGCGGCCGGCTCGTCGAGCAGCAGCAGCTCCGGGTCGGGCATCAGGGCACGGGCGATCTGCACCCGCTTGCGTTCACCCTCGGAGAGGGTGCCGTAACGGCGTTCGGCGAGGCCACCGACGCCGAGTTGGCTGAGCAGGGCCATCGCCCGCGCCACGTCGCCGCGCTCGTAGCTTTCGCGCCAGCGGCCGACCACCGACCAGGCGGCGGTCACCACCACGTCGCTGACCTGCTCGTCGGCGGGCAGTCGCTCGGCCAGCGCGGCGGTGGTCAGGCCGATGCGGGTGCGCAGCTCGTTGACGTCGGTGCGGCCGATCCGCTCGCCGAGCACGTGCGCCACACCGGTGGTGGGGTGCAGCCGGCCGGCGGCGAGGTTGAGCAGTGTGGTCTTGCCGGCGCCGTTGGAGCCGAGCACGACCCAACGCTCGTCCAGCTCGACCCGCCAGGTCAGGTCCTGGAGGAGGGCGGTGCCAGAGCGGCGTACACCGACGCCGTCGAGGCTGACCACCAGATCCGGGTCCACAGGAGCGGCGGCAGGCGCGGCGCCGGCAGCGCCGGGGATCAGGTCAGTCACCGCTCCATCCAACCACGCAGCGTCGGGGCGCCCCCCATGGGCGGCGCCTCGGCAATAGGGTGAAGCGCCGTGTCGTTGATCACCAAGTCCGGAGGACGGTCCATGCCCCGTCGAGGTACGGAGCCGCGCGGATGAGCGCGGTCATCGAGATCGAGGGTCTGCGCAAGACCTTCCACAGCATGCGCAACGGCCGGCGGGTGGCGGTGGACGGGTTCGACCTGCTGGTGGAGGCGGGCCAGGTTCACGGCTTCCTCGGCCCCAACGGCTCCGGCAAGACCACCACCCTGCGTGCCCTGCTCGGGCTGGTACGCGCCGACAGCGGCCGGATGAGCGTGCTGGGCGAGCCGTCGCCGGAGCTGCTGCCCCGGGTGGCGGGCCAGGTGGGTGCCATCGTGGAGAGCCCGCAGTTCTTCGGCAACTTCACCGGGTACCGCACCCTGCGGTTGTTGGCCCGCGCCGGCGGCGTACCGGTCTCGCGGGTGGACGAGGCGCTGGAGCTGGTGGGCCTGCGCGATCGGGGCGACGAGCGGGTGAAGGGCTACTCGCTGGGCATGAAGCAGCGTCTCGCGGTGGCGTCCGCGCTGCTGAAGGACCCGCGGTTGCTCATCCTGGACGAGCCGGCGAACGGGTTGGACCCGGCGGGCATCCGGGAGATGCGGGACCTGATGCGGTCACTGGCGGCGAGCGGGGTGACAGTGCTGGTGTCCAGCCACATCCTGGGTGAGATCCAGCTGATCTGTGACCACGTCACGATCATTTCGCAGGGACGTCGGGTGGCGACCGGCCGGGTGGACGAGGTGCTGGCGGGCTACGACCGGCACGAGTTCCTGGTGCGGGTGGCCGACCCGGAGCGCGCGGCTGAGCTGCTGCACGCGGCCCAGCTGGCGGCGGTCGTCGACGGTGAGGCACTGGTGGTGAGTGGAACGAGCGACCCGACGGTGATCAGCCGGGTGCTCGGCGAGCAGGGGCTGTGGGTCGGCGAGCTGACGCCGCTGCGGCCGGATCTGGAGAGCGTCTTCCTTGAGCTGACGGGTGCGCACCCGTCGGTGCCCCGCCAGGTCGACGACTCGGCGCTGCCGTACGCCGGTCAGGGCGATGCGGTGATCGATCTCGATCGGGGAGTGGACGCGTGAACCTGGTTCGTGCCGAATTGGAGCGACTGACCGCCCGTCGCTTCGTGCAACTCATGGTCGTCCTGCTGGCGTTTGCGTTCGCGGTGACGGCGGCGACCACCCTCGCGGGTTCCCACAAGCCGAGTGCGAGTGAGCTGAACTCGGCGCGCGCGCAGGCCACCGAGGCTCGGCAGAGCATGGAGACCGCGTACCAGGAGTGCCTGGCCCGCCAGGGCGGCTCGCTGCCGACGGAGGACAGCGGGTTGTACCTCCCCGCCGACTGCTCGGAGATCGACCCGATCCGGCAGTCCCGGCTGCCGATCGCCGCCGACTTCCTGCCGGGGGTGTTCAGCTTCGCCCAGCAGGCGCGGCCGCTGGTCTTCTTCCTCATCGCGTTCCTGGTGCTGTTCGGGTTCCTGGTCGGTGCCTCCTACATCGGTGCTGACCTGACCTCCGGCGGTGTGGTGAACCTGCTGCTCTGGCGGCCACGCCGGTTGACGGTGCTCGGGGCCAAGTTGGGCACCCTGCTCGGCACGGTGCTGGTCCTGGCCCTGTTGGCGTCGGTGGCCTACCTCGCGACGTTCTGGGTGATCGGGCAGACCGCCGGGCTGCCCAGCCAGTTGAGCGGTGAGTTCTGGCGCGAGCTCGGTGCGCTGCACGGGCGTGGTCTGGTGCTGGTGCTGCTGACCACCGCGGCGGGCTTCGCGATCGCCACGCTGGGTCGGCACACCTCGGCGGCTCTCGGCGCGCTCGCCGCGTACGTGGTGGTCTGGGAGCTGGGCGCCCGGCTAGTCCTGGAGATCATCGATGCCCCGCAGTCGGACCTGTTCATGCTCTCCAGCTACATCGGCGCGTGGCTGAACGGCGAGGCGCGTTTCTACGACCCACGGATCTGCACGGGCAACAGCGTTGGCACCTGCGAGGGGTTCTACACGCTGACCTGGTTGCCGTCGCTGTTGGTGCTGCTCGCCATCACCGGCGGAGTGACCGCGGCGGCGTTCGCCGTGTTCCGCCGACGCGACCTGATCTGAGTTTGCAGCGGGCCGTCCGTCCACGCACGGGCGGCCCGGTGAAACCAGGGCGTCGACGGCAAGGGCTTGCAGCAGGCCGACCGGCGGTGAAATATTTCTTCACGTGACCGCCGCAGCGGGCTCAGCCGACGGTGGAGCCGAACACCTCGTCGCGCACGGCGTCCAGCGCGGTGCGCAGCGCGCCGCGCAGGATCGGCTCCTCGGTCAGCCCGGTCGGCACCACCCGAGGTTGCACCAGGGTGATCGCCGCGACCTCGTGCTGCACCCGGTCGGCGAGCGCGGCGCCGCCGGCCTGACCCACCTCGCCGGCAAGCACGACCAGCGGCGGGTCGAGCACCACGCAGGTGCTGGCCACACCGAGCGCGAGCCGGCGGGCCAACTCGTCGAGCATCGGGCCGCCGTCGGCGCCGGCCGCGACGGCCGCGCGGACCGCCTCGGCGGCGTCGGCGTCCGGGTACCCGTGCTCACGGGCCAAAGCGCGCACCGAGTCCGCGCCGACCAACTGCTGGAAGGCCGGCTTGGCCCGACGGGAGACGTCGCGCGGAATGGGCGCGCCGGGCACCGGCAGGTAGCCGATCTCACCGGCCGCGCCGCTGCTGCCGTGGTGCAGCCGACCGCCCAGCATGATCGCCAGGCCGACACCGGCTCCCACCCAGACCAGCACGAAATCCGCCAGGCCCTGAGCGGCGCCGGACTGCGCCTCGGCCACCGCGGCCAGGTTGACGTCGTTCTCGAAGACCACCGGGGTGTCCAGGTCGTCGCGCAGCGCGGCGAGCAGGCCGCTGTGCCAGCGCGGCAGGTTGAAGGCGAAGGTGATGTCGCCGGTGCCGGGATCGACCAGGCCCGGCGTGCCGAGCACGATCCGCCGTACGCTGCTCAGCTGCGCCTGGGCGCTGCTGGCGGCCTGCACCACGGCGTTGTGCACGACGCCCACCGGGTCGTCGGTGTCCCTGGTCGACTGCTCCACCCGCCCGATGACCGCGCCGGTGATGTCGGCGCAGGCGGCAACCACCCGATCCGGTCCGACGTCGACGCCGACCACGTGCGCGCTGCTCGGACGGACGGCGTAGAGCTGGGCGTTCGGCCCCCGCCCGCCGGCCTGCTCGCCGACCCGGGCGACGAGGCCGCGTTCCTCCAGCCGCTCGACCAGCTGGGAGGCGGTGACCTTCGACAGCCCGGTCAGCTCGCCGAGCCGGGCCCGGGTCAGCGGACCGCGTTCGAGGAGCAGTTCCAGCGCGGCACGGTCGTTGAGCGCCCGCAACAGGCGGGGGGTGCCGGGTAGCCGGGTCGCACTCATGACACGTCCTCTAGTTTTAGTAAACTTTGCTAACTGTAAACCGACCTGCGAACGGGTAGCCGTAGCGTAACGGCCACCCGAAGGTGGGGCGCTCGGCCGACTCGGCAGGGCGAACACCCCCACCGGTACGACGTTCCGTACCCGCCGGGCACCGAAGGGGGAGATCACGTGGGGCTGGATCCAGGACTGCGCCGGCTGGCGCTCGGCACGCTGCTGGCCGCGTATCCGGGGCCCGTCCCGCCGGACTGGGCGGTCGACCTGCTGGCCGACGGGCTGGCCGGGCACACCCTGTTCGGCACCAACGTGCACGACCCCGCGCAGGTGGCGGCGAGCACCGCCGCGCTGCGGGCCGGCCGGCCGGACGCGCTGATCGCCATCGACGAGGAGGGTGGCGACGTGACCCGGCTGGCACACGCCACCGGCAGCCCGTACCCAGGCAATGCCGCCCTCGGCGCGATCGGCGACGTGGCGCTCACCCGACGGGTCTACCAGTCGATCGGCGCCGAGCTGGCCGCGCTCGGCATCACCGTCAACCTCGCCCCGACGGTGGACGTCAACACCGCCGACGACAACCCGGTGATCGGCACCCGGTCCTTCGGGGCGGACCCGGTGCGGGTAGCCGCCCACTCGGCCGCCGCCGTGACCGGGTTGCAGGCCGCCGGCGTCGCCGCCTGCGCAAAGCACTTCCCCGGGCACGGCGCCACCGTCACCGACTCCCACCACGAGCTGCCCACCGTGGACGCCCCGCTGGCCCTGCTGCGGCAGCGGGACCTGCCGCCGTTCGCGGCGGTCGTCGCCGCCGGGGCCCGCGCCGTGATGACCGCGCACATCCGGGTGCCCGCACTGACCGGCACCGACCCGGCCACCTTCAGCCGGGCCGTCCTGGTCGACCTGCTCCGCGCCGAGTACGGCTTCACCGGCACCGTCATCACCGACGCCCTGGAGATGAAGGGCGCCGCGGTGGCTGCCGGCGGCGTCGGGCCGGCCGCGGTCCGGGCCCTGGCCGCCGGCGCCGACCTGCTCTGCATCGGCGCGAAGGTCGACGCCCAGCTCGTCGAGCGGGTCGCCGCCGAGATCGTCGACGCCCTCACCGACGGCCGGTTGGCGACCGCACGGGTCGAGGAGGCAGCCGGCCGGGCCGCCGACCTCGCCGCCTGGACCCGGGCCGCCGTCGGGTCGACGGCCGCCAGCGACACCGAGCTGGGGTACGCGGCAGCGCGCCGCGCGGTCCGGGTGGACGGCGTGCTCAACGGCCTGGACCGAGCACTGGTGGTGCAACTGCACACCGAGTCGACGATCGCCGAGGGTCGGGTGCCGTGGGGTCTCGGTCCACACCTGAGCGGGGTGCAGGAGCTGCGGGTGATCGCCACCGAGACCGACCCGTCGAGACTGGGCGAGCTTGCCGGGGACCGGCCCATCGTGCTGGTCGGGCGGCACCTGCACCGGCTGCCCGGCGGTCCCGAGCTGATCGCCGGCCTGGCCGCCCAGCATCCGGTGACCGTGGTGGAGATGGGGTGGCCGGCACAGTGGCGCCCGCAGGGCGTACGCGCCTTCGTCACCACGTACGGCGCGAGCCACGCCAACGGTCGGGCGGCGGCCGAGGCGCTCGGTCTGACCGGCTAGGCCATGGCGTCTTCCGGCCGGGCTCCAGGCCCGGCCGGGTCGGCGCGCCGCAGCGTCCGCCTCAGTGTCCACAGTCACTGGTCGCCTCTTCTTGAACATGTTCAATATCTGCCCTAGGCTGACGACGTTGGTAGTTGAACACGTTCAAGAAGGGCGTCCACATGGACATCAAGGTCTGGATGTACGTGATCTACCTCGCGGTCAGCGTCGGCCTGACCATCTGGGTGGCTCGAGCACTGTCCCGCAACGGGCAGGTCTTCCTGGAGGAGGTGTTCGCCGAGGAACGGCTCGCCCGAGCGGTCAACAGTCTCCTGGTGGTCGGCTTCTATCTGCTCAACCTCGGCTACGTCACGGTGGCGATGAAGCACCCCGACCCGGTGGAATCGACCAGCCAGGCCATGGAGGAGTTGTCTCTCAAGATCGGCTTGGTGCTGCTGGTGCTCGGCGCGCTGCACTTCTTCAACGTCTTCGCACTCGGCCGCTACCGCCGGAACCGACTCCGCCAGCTCGCCACCCACCCCCCGCTGGCCCCGATCGGTCGACTCCCCATGCCGCCCATCCCACCCGGGGCGCAGCTGGTCGGCGCGTATCCGGCAGGACCCCACCCGACCGGCGCGTACCCGGCAGGACCCCACCCGACCGGCGCGTACCCGGCAGGACCCCAGCAAACCGGTCCGCGGCCGGCCGGACCGCAGCCGGGCACCGGACCGACGAGCAACCCGCCGACCCGATGACCATGCCCCCGACCGATGGCGTCGGCCGGCTCCCGCACCCCACCGCTCACGTCGGCGGTGGGGTGCGGGGGTTCACCGTCCTGTTCGATGCGGCCTGCCCGCTCTGCCGGGCCGCCCGCCGCTGGTTGTCGTCCCGTGCCCAACTCGTACCCCTGGAGTTCGTGCCGGCCGGGTCCGCCGAGGCCCGGCGGCGCTTCCCCGGCCTGGACCACGACGCGACGCTGCGCGACCTCACCGTGATCGCCGACACCGGCGAGGTGTACGCGGGCGACGGCGCCTGGTTCGCCTGCCTCTGGGCACTGGCCGACCATCGGCCCATGGCCGAGCGGCTGGCCCGGCCGGCCCTGCTGCCCCTCGCCCGGCAGACGGTGGCCGCCGCCTCGGCGATCCGGGAACGGATCCGCGACCCGTCGGCCGAGCCGACCGACGAAACGGCGGGATACGGTGGCCCCGATGACCGAGCAACCTGCGCAGACGACCACTGCGGGTGACCCTGCCACCGCCCGAGGCGAGCAGACCCGGCAGCTGATCCGGGACACCGCGATGCGGCTGTTCCGCGAACGCGGCTACGCCCAGACCACCATGCGGGCGATCGCGCAGGAGGCCGGCGTGGCGGTCGGCAACGCCTACTACTACTTCGGTTCCAAGGACCACCTGATCCAGGAGTTCTACGCCCAGTCCCAGGTCGAGCACCGGGCCGCCGCGCAGCCCGTGCTCGACCGGGAGGAGGCGTTCGGTCCGCGGCTCGCCGGAGTGCTGCACGCGGGGATCGACGTGTTGACGCCCTCCCACGAATTCGCGGCGACCTTCTTCAAGACGGCGGCGGAACCCACCTCCCCGTTGAGCCCCTTCTCGGCGGAGTCCTCCGGCCACCGAGAGGCGGCCATCGACCTCTTCGGCGAGGTGTTGACGGGCTCGACGGCCAAGGTCGACGCCGAGCTGCGCCCACAGCTGCCCGAGCTGCTCTGGCTCGCGTACATGGGCGTGATCCTCTACTGGGTGCACGACCGATCGCCGGGCCAGACCAAGACCCGCCAGCTGATCGACGGAGCCGTACCACTGGTCGACCGGCTCGTGGCGCTGTCCCGGCTCCGGGTCCTGCGGCCGGTGACCCGACAGGTGATCGAGCTGATTCGCACGCTCCGTCACTGAGCCGGCTGGCACCGCTCGACCGCGAAGAAGCAGGTCAAGTCTGCTTTTCGACACTCCGAACCGACAGCTCGCCCCTTGCCGAGCGCCTGATCGATACGTAGCGTGATCGACATGTCCCGGCCCGTGCAGAGCACGACCGGCACACCCGGAACCGGGGCCTGGGGGGAGGTTGCGGACCGTGGATCCGGCCCGGGGTCCACGGTCCGCGCCCGTTGTGAGCTCAGCGCGGATAGACCCCGTAGGCGCGCCAGCCCCGGTCCGGGAAACCGGCCGCGTCAGCGACCCGGGCGGAGGCCTGATTGTCCCGCTCGTGCAGGTACGTCGGCACCGCCCCCTCGTCGAGGACCCGCCGCGCCGCCTGCGCCACGAGCCGGCGGGCGAGGCCGCGACCCCGGGCGGCAGGCGCGGTGCCGATGGCCAACTCGTGCCCGTACGCGTCATGCCGTTTGATCCCGGCACCGGCCAGGTAGCTGCCGTCCGGGTCACGGACCACCAGCACCTGCCGGTCGAAGAGCCGCAGCCAGGGCGGCAATCCGGGAGCCGTCGGCTCGGTCCACTCCCCCACGTCGGGAAGCGGCGCGGGGGCCACGCTCCACCGGAAGGGGCCGTCGTGCACGCACCAGTCGGGCAGCCCGACGGCCTCCGGCAGCGCGGCGAGCAGCCGATCCGGTGTACGCCGGACCAGCGAGCGGATCGCCGCCACCCGATCCGGTGCCACGGAGAGCACTGCGCTCCGCCCGGTGTCCACGGCGAGCGCGGGGCGCAGTCGGCCGTCCCAGGCCGGCCTGGCCCGCCGATGCGAGGCGACCACGTGCAGCCCCGGCCCGGCCGGCCACTGGCCGAGCCAGGTGGCCAGGTGCAGCTGGAGCCGCCGGTCGAGCATGCAGACCTCCCCCGTCACCCCGGCCGTCGTGGATCACCGTACGCCGGGCGGCCGGGCCGGGCGGACGAACCGTCAGGGCCGGAGCCGGCCGAGTGCCGGGGAACCAACCTCACCTATCGACCGTCATATGTATTTCCATACCTGGACACCTTTATTTGGGACGGTAGGCGCATGCCGATTCAGCCGAACGACCAGTACCAGCAGGACCCCGAGCGACTCTGGCAGGCAGCGGAGAGCGTCGGCGGCGTCCCGCCCCAGCCGCGCTACCGGAACCCCCGGGCGGTCGGCCGCGGCACCCTCTCCTGGTCCAGGCTGAACAAGCTGTCCGTCGGCAGCTCCGGCAGGCACCGCCTGAACACCCACTGACACCGGTCGAAGGGCAGCTGACGAGTTCAACCGGACGGCGACACACCGGGGAGGTCCAGCGAGGGCTTTCGCACACCTGTCGGGTAATTTCTTGTGGTCCGCCATCCGGCCAACGACAGGAGAAGCTCCGCGCATGGGCAAGAAGACGATCCACGTCTCCGACTTCAGCGGCACGGTTCTACAGCAGGACGACGAGGTGGTCCGCGTCGTCGTGCTGGAGCACCCGGACCTGGTCGCCGGGCCCGTGCAGTTGGACGCCACCCCGACCGAGGTGGAGAACCTCGACGACGCCGCCCTGGACGTGGCGGTGGTGGAGATCCACGACCGGCACGGCGGCGGCGAGCCCCGCCGGGTGGTGTTGACCGCCAGTGAGTTCGACGCGATGGCCACCGACGTGCCGATGGCGCAGTTGTTGAAGACCGCTGAGCGGGTCCGCCCGCCCAAGGCCCGCAAGAGCACCGAGAAGATCGACTACGGCACGCTGGAGCACGCCGGCAAGCCGCACCGGGGACGGGTCACCGAGGATGAGGCTCGACTGGTTCGCGAGCAGCTCGACGAGGTCAACAAGCGCCTCGCGGACGCGGGCGTGCGCCAGATCGACCCTGCCGACCCGGAGCACGCCCTGCGCTACGGCTTCCCCGACGTCTCCTGACCCAACGGCGTCAGCAGGCCTTCTTCGCCCGATCACGGAAGGCGGTCTCGGTGACCGCCTTCCGTTTGCCGGCCGACCCACCAACCAGAACCTTCTCCGGCCCGAGCCCGGTCACCTCGGCCAACGTGAACCGGACGGGAACGGCGTTGCGCGGATCCCCGTAGGCGGCAACCGAGTATTCGATGTTCGGATCGAAGGCTACGAGCGTCTGCTCAGCCGGGTGCCAATCCGGCGGAGTCTCGAGAAGGGTCAAACTCGTCACCTCGCTGCCGCTGTCACGGTCGATGGTCCAACTCGCGGCTGGCGTGACGCCAATGGTAAAGACGCTTATCCGGTCCGCAGTGAAATCGGCACACTCCGCCAGGACCAGAGCCGGTTGCCCGTCAACCACACGTAGTGCAATCACCGGCTTGTCCGCTGGGGAGCAGGCGGTCAGCCCCGCCAAGGCGGCGAGCGTCATCAGGACGCCCACCGCCCGGACCCTTGCTCTGGTCAGCAGTTCTCGCCCAGCCGGAGTCGGTGGGTCGGCATGCGCTGGCGCGGCGAACATTCGGCCCGCCACGGTCAGCACGACGGCAGCCGCCGCAGCACGCCGCACAAACTGACTGAGGAATTTCTCAATTCGGTCCCCCGTTCACGAATGCCCATACGTTGATGTGCGCATGGCCACCCGAGGCTAGGTGAGGGCCGCTCGATGCGCGGACCCGTGACGGCATATACAACCTTCCGGACTTACAACCCGGATCCCGCCGTCGGCAAGCGATCCCACGCCGGCACTACGTCGTACGCCGCCTGAGGCAAGGGAAACGCCGCGCCGCCCCAGCGAGGACATTCACGCTCGCGGGACGGCGCGGAACGGTGGTCCTGGTGCCGTTACTGTGCGTCGCCACCCGTGGAGGCGGCCTTGACCGCCACGGCGAGGGCGGTCGCGAGGTCGGCCTCGACCGACGGCTTCGTCAGGCCGAGGTTGGTGAGCACACCGGTGCCGTCCTCCTGCTCCAGCAGGGCGAGCAGGATGTGCTCGGTGCCGATGTAGTTGTGCCCGAGGCGCAGCGCCTCCCGGAAGGTCAGCTCCAACGCCTTCTTGCCGCGCGCGTCGTACGGGATGAGGTCCGGGACCTGGTCGACCCGCGGCGGCAGGGCCGCGCCGACGGTTTCCCGCACCGCCTCGGGGGTCGCGCCCCGACCGGCCATCACCCTGGCGGCCAGCCCATCCGGCTCCGCCAGCAGACCCAGCACCAGGTGCTCGGGCCCGATCTCGGCGTTTCCGCTGGCCCGGGCCTCCTCCTGCGAGGCGATCACCACGTTGCGGGCCCGGGGGGTGAACCGGCCGAAGCCGTCGTTCGGGTCGAGCGGCGACCCGTCGGTCGCCTTCGACACGAAGCGCTTCTGGGCCGCCTGCTTGCTGACTCCCATGCTGCGGCCGATGTCGGTCCAGGAGGCGCCCGAGCGCCGAGCCTGGTCGACGAAGTGACCGATCAGGTGGTCGGCGATCTCGCCGAGGTGGTCGGCGGCGATGACCGCGTCGGTGAGCTGGTCGAGCGCGTCGGTGTGTGCCGTCTTGATCGCCTGGATCAGGTCGTCGAGCTTGACCCGACTGCTCATCTGGGTAGGTTCCGTCATGCGTCAACCATAGGTTGACGAAGCCTCATCGTCAACCCTGAGTTGACGATCTAGTTCCTGCGCTCACGCTCCCAGCCGGCGTACTCCGGTAGTCGCTCGGCCACCGTCGCCGGCGACGGCATGCGGGCGATCTCCTCGGCGACCACCCGGGCCGCGTCGCGGTGCTCGGCGTTGCCGTGCTGCGGCAGCAGACGGTGCGTCCGCTCGGCGACGGCGTCCGCGTTCACCTCCTCAGGAAGCAGCCGCACGGCGACACCGGCGGCGTCGAGCGCGTCGGCGTTGGCGAACTGGTCGGCACCCTGCGGCAACAGCACCTGCGGTACGCCAGCCGCGAGCGCACCGAGGGTGGTGCCGCTGCCCCCGTGGTGCACCACCACGTCGACGAGCGGCAGCAACTCCGCCTGCGACACCCAGGGGTGCACGGTGACGTGGTCGGGCAGGTCGCCAAGCTGCTCCGGAGGCACCCGGCCCGCCGCGACGACCACCTGCACGTCCAGCGTCGCCAGGCCGGCGATGACGGTGCGGAGCAGCTCCGGTGTGCCGAACGCCGTACCGAGGGTCAGGTAGATCAGCGGCCGGGACGTCCGACGGCTCACCCACGCCGGTAGCGGGGTCGGTGTCGAGAACGGGACCGGTCGCAGCTCGATCCGACGTTCGGTGGCGAGGAAGTTCGCGTCCTGGAGCGAAGGCGGGCAGATGTCGAGGTGCGGTCGGCCGACGACCTCGGTGTTGCGGGTGGGAAGGTCGAGGCCGATGCCGTCGGGGAACATCCGACCGAAGCCGTGCCAGAGGCCCGGGATGCCGGCCCGATGAGCGGCGACGGCCGCCCCCGGCAGCCCCCACTCGTGCACCACCAGGTCGGGCCTCAGCCGCGCCAGCTCCGGTTCGAGATCCTCGGCGTACAACTCGTAGAAGGCGTCGCCCGGGCGGAACGGCCGCAGGCCGTTCGCGGCCAGCGGCGCGTGCACCGCCGGGCCGGCGGCGAAGTGCACCTCGTGACCGGCGTCCCGGGCGGCGATCGCCAGCGGGATCAGCGGATAGGTGTGACCGACGGACGCAAGACTGGCGAACAGCACACGCATGGCGCCGGACGCTACCCGTCGCTCGGGACGCGCACGGTGGCGCGTATACGGTGGCTGCGGTCAGGGCGCGGTTCACTGGCGGAAAGGGCAGTCATGCGTCTGCACGTGGGGTGCGCGATGTGGAGCCACCGGTCGTGGCCGGGTCACCGGCTGCCCTCCGCGGAGCGCCTGCGGCACTACGGCAGCTGGTGCGACGCCGTTGAGGGCAACACGACGTTCTACGCGACCCCGGCCCGGGACACCGTGGAGTCGTGGGCCGCGCAGACCGAACCCGAATTCCGGTTCGTCCTCAAGCTTCCGAAGGTCATCACGCACGAACGTCGGCTCACCGACGTCGGCGAGCCGTTGCGCGCCTTCCTGGACGCGATCGAGCCGCTCGGCCCGCGTGCTCACGCTCTCTGGATCCAGTTGCCCGGCTCGTTCGGTCCCGCCGACGTTGCGACGCTGACCCGCTTCCTGGCCCAACTCCCCCGATCACACCGGTACGCGGTGGAGGTGCGCCATCCCGCGTTCTTCACCGACGACCGCGCGACCCGGCTGCTGGAGGCGACCCTCACCGCCGCGTCCGCCGAATGGATCCCCTTCGACACGACCGCCTTCTTCGCGAGCCCACCGACCAGCGACGCGGAGCGGGACGCCTGGACAAAGAAGCCCCGGGTGCCGCTGCGGTCGCTGGCGCTGACGGACCGGCCGGTCGTCCGCTACCTCGGCCGTGACGACTCCACGCGCACCGTCGAGGGGTGGCGACACTGGGTCGACGTCGCAGTGGCCTGGCTACGGGAGGGTCGCTCACCGACGATGTTCGTCCACACCCCGGACAACGCCGATGCGCCCGTGCTCGCCCGCCGGTTCCACAACGAGGTACGGGCACGCGTACCCGAGCTGGACGCGCTGCCCGAGCCGATCCCGGTCGAGCCGCTGACGCTGTTCTGACCGGGCGGGTCAGCACTGCTCCTTGTCGAGCAGGTCGTCGAGGTGGGCAGCGGTGCTGATCAGCGAGAGATGGCTGAACGCCTGCGGGAAGTTGCCGATCTGCTCACCGGTCGGGGCGATCTCCTCGGAGTAGAGACCCAGCGGGCTGGCGTAGGTGAGCATCTTCTCGAAGGTCAACCGGGCGTCGTCGAGCCGACCGGCCTGGGCGAGCGCCTGCACGTACCAGAAGGTGCACATGTTGAAGGTGCCCTCGGTGCCGGCGAGGCCGTCCGGGGATGCCTTCGGGTCGTAGCGGTAGACCAGGCTGTCGGAGGCCAGTTCGGCGTCCATCGCCCGCAGCGTCGACTCCCACATCGGGTCGGTCGGCGAGATGATGTTCAGCCCGGGCATCGCCAGGAGCGAGGCGTCCAGGATGTCGGACCCGTAGTGCTGCACGAACGCGCGACGCTCCTGGTTGAACCCGCGGGTCATGACCTGCTGGTAGATGGCGTCCCGTTCGGTTGCCCACCGGGCGGTGTCGCCTGGGCGCCCTCGGCGGTGCGCGATGCGGATCGCACGGTCGAGTGCGACCCAGGACAGCACCCGCCCGTAGGTGAAGTCCTGCCGGCCGGACCGGGTCTCCCAGATGCCGTCCTCGGGCTGGTCCCAGTGCTCGCAGAGCCAGTCCACCAGAGCCGCCGTCTTCTGCCACCCCTCGTACGGCGGGATCAGCCCGCTCCGGTCCGCGAGTTCCAACGAGAGGAGCGCCTCGCCGTAGATGTCGAGTTGCAGTTGGCCGGCCGCGCCGTTTCCGATCCGCACCGGAGAAGAGCCCCGGTATCCCTCCAGGTGACCCAACACCTCCTCGTTGAGGTCCGGTGAGCCGTCGATCCGGTACATCACCTGAAGGGGCAGGCCGCCGTCCCGGGCCTCGCGGATGCGCTCGTTCAGCCAGAGCAGATACTTCTGGGCCTCGTCGGTGAAGCCCAGCCGCAGCAGCGCGTGCACGGAGAAGGACGCGTCCCGGACCCAGGTGTAGCGGTAGTCCCAGTTCCGCTGCCCGCCGATCTGCTCCGGCAACCCGGCGGTCGGTGCGGCGACCAGGGCGCCGGTCGGCGCGTACGTCATCAGTTTGAGCGTCATCGCCGACCGCTCGACCACCTCCCTCCAGCGGCCCTTGTAGCGGGAGCCGCCCACCCACCGCCGCCAGTAGTCGCGGGTCTCGGCGAGCAGGTCGCACGCCTCCTCGGTGCTCATCGCGCGGGGCGCGTGCGGGCAGGCCGTCTCCAGGACGACCCCGCCGATGTCACCCGCGTGCAGGGTGAACGACGCGGACACGCCGTCCGCGTCCCGCCGGATCCCACTCGCGTCGAATGTCCGTTCCGAGTCCTTGAACGCGGCGAGGGTGAGGGTCAGAGTCGGGCTCCGGAAAACGTCGCCCTCGGGGTGCACCTCAAGCTCGTACGGGTCACGGCCGTAGTTGAACCGTGGACGGCAGTCGAAGCGAAACCGCATGCTCCCCCGGACCATCCGCACCAGCCGGATCAACCGGTGCTGGTCGGTGGCGCGTTCGCCGGTGACGGGCATGAAGTCCAACAACTCCCCCACGCCGTCGGCGCTGTGGAAGCGGGTGATCAGGATCGGCGTACCGGGTAGGTACAGCTGCTTGCTCGTGTAGTCGATGCCGTCGGGCGTGAGCCGGAAGTGGCCGCCCTTGTCATGGTCGAGCAGCGCAGCGAAGACGCTCGGTGAGTCGAAACGGGGCGCACAGAACCAGTCGACCGCGCCGTCCGCGCTGATCAGCGCGGCGGTCTGCAGGTCACCGATCAGACCGTGCGCCTCGATCGCCGGATACGTCGCTTCCACGTTGGTCCCCCGCCGCTCGTGATGGCAACGGCGGCGACTACCCGGGGAAGTTGCCGGCTACACGCGAACTCCTCCGAACCCGCTGATCATTGCGGAAGCAAACCTTCCGCAATCGCCGATAGCGTCCCTATCGACGACATCGACGAAGGGACACCTGATGAGCCTGCGAGGATTCGCCACACTCAACATCTGGGCCGACGACGTGGAGGCGGCCACCGCCTGGTACGCGAACTTCCTCGGGGTCGAGGCGTACTTCATGCGCCCGGGGCCCGACGGGCGCCCGGCCTACACCGAGTTCCGCATCGGCGACTACCAGGCCGAGTTGGGCATCATCGACCGCAGGTACGCGCCGCCCGGGGCCGCGACGGGGCCCGGCGGCGCGGTCATGCACTGGTGCGTCGACGACCTCGACGCCACCGTCGAGCGACTCCTGGCGCTGGGGGCCACGGAGTACCAACCGATCACTCCGCACGGCGACGAGGGGTTCGTCACGGCAGCGGTGGTCGACCCGTTCGGCAACGTGCTGGGCGTCATGAGGAACCCGCACTACCTCGACGTCCTCGCGTCGCTGAAGGCGACCTGACGCGGTCGGCTTTCCCGACGCGGCGGCGGTGCCCGCCGCAGGGCCACCCGCTCAGTCCCACTCGTCCCGACCCGACGTCCGCCGCACCAGCGCTCCCGCCTCCTCGGTGTCCAACCCGCTGGCGATGAGCAGGTCCTGGCTGGCGGTGCGGAACTCACCCGCGGCGATCATTCCGGAGTAGCCCAACCGGTGGGTGTGCGGGCGGGTGGGATCCGGTGCGGCCTCTCCCTGTGCCTTTTCGACCAGCTCGACAGCGGTGATGATCTGCCGGCGCCCTTCCTGGGGGTCCGCCCGCTCGGGGGTGGTGGTGCGTCTCAGTGTCTGCACGCTCGTGGCCAGCAGGTCGATGGCCGCCGCGAACTCATCCGGTATCGGCTCATCGTCCCGGAGCGCCTTGGTGAGTCTCCTCGCGACGGCCCGACAGCCGTACAGGCTGCGTTCGAGATGGTGGATGGACCGGGTGTATTGGGCCAGAATCTTGCGTTGGTGCCACCGTAGTGGCGCCAGTCGCACCACTTCCTGGGCAGCCCCGAGCCCCTCGTCCAGCGCGGTCATCCGCGATCCGAGAATCCGCAGACCGGTCAGACTCTGCTCGGCGCTGACAAGGTCCCGACGACGCAACGCCGCGGCCAGGTTGTGCAGGGCGGCGATGGTCGGGTCGAGGACCGGTTCGGCCAGCCGCTGCACCGTCCGCTGCGGGTGGATGGGCACCAACAGCAGGCCGACCGCCAGACCGATGAGCCCACCGACTGCAGAGTCGACGAAGCGGGGGACGGACAGCTCACGCACGGGCGGTTCCAGGGTGGCGATGAGCACCGCGGTGCCGCCGGCCTGGGTGAGCAGGGAGCCGCCGCCCTTGAGCAGCACGGCGACGATGATCGCCAGCACCACGACCAGACCGGTCTGCCAGGGCCCGATGCCGAACAGCGACATGAGTGCGTCGCCGACAGCGAGGCCCAGGACCACCCCGACCAGCAGCTCGACGGTGCGCCGCAGGCGTGTGCCCATCGAGGCGGCCACGATGCCGACCGCGGTGGTGGGCGCGAGGACCGGGGAGGGGTTGTCCAGGAACTGGGCTCCCACGAACCAGGCGAGCGTCGCCGCGACGCCGGCCTGCACGGCTAGCAGCCCGAAGAGGCGGAACCGCCAGACGCGGGCACTTACCGCGTGTCGTAGCCGCGCGCGCAGGCCGGCGACCGTCCGGTCGGTCTGGGACGCCTCACCCGATGCCGGGTCGGAGTGGGGTGCCGGCTCCTGATTCGCGGGCATTCGCGCCGCTTACCCGTCGAAGGCGAACCTATCCGGTGGTAGCGCCATCTCGCGTGGGGTTGCCTCAGTGGGCGGGGTTCGGCGTGTGCGGCAGTCGACCGAGTTGGCGCCAGTCGGTTTCCGCGACGTCGACGCCGTAGTGCTTGGCGGCGGCGAGGATGTTCTGGAAGGCCAGGTCCCGGTCCGCGTCGGTGACACCCTGCACCTGGTCGAACCGTGCGATGGCGTTACGGACGTGACCCGCGTCGGTCATGGGTTCCTTGCGCTCCTTGGGGAACGCGAAGACGGTCTCCGGCAGCTCGCGCTTGTCCTTGCTCGACAGGCCACCGTGCTTCTCGTGGGGTTTCCAGGTTGAGGTCATCGCCCACCATTACCCACTCGTTGTCCGGCAGCACCTCCGCTGACCGGCGAGAGGCTGTCGTCGCACTTCAAGGAAGGCTCAAGTAGCCCGGGGCCAGGCCCGTGTCGGCCTGGCCCCGGGGTCCGGTCGGTCAGCTACGCAGCGTCCACTGCTGGTTCGCGCCGCCGTTGCAGGACCAGAGGATGAGCTTCGTGCCGTTGGCGGTGGCGGCGCCGAAGGCGTCGAGGCAGAGCCCGGACTGGGCGTTCGTCACGGTGCCGTTGGTGTTGACGTTCCACTGCTGGTTGAGCCCGCCGTGGCAGTCCCAGATGATGACCGCCGTACCGTTGGCCGTGCCGGCCCCGGAGGCGTCCAGGCACTTGTTGCCGTACACGGTCAGCTGCTTGCTGGAGGTGTGGGTCCAGCGTTGGTTGGTGCCGGTGGAGCAGTCCCAGAGTTGCGTCTGGGTGCCGTTGGTGGTCGAGGCGTTGGGCACCTCGACACAGCGGCCGGACTGGCCACCCACGAGTTGTCCGTTGCCCGTACCGCTGCCCCCGCCCTGCTGCTGCCGGACGATGGATGTCGACTCGGCCGACCGGTTGCCCTGTGCGTCGACGACGTAGAGCCGGTACTCGCCCTGGGTGGCCGGCACGGCGATGGACGTGGCGGTGCCGGCTGCCCTGGTCATGGTCGCGCCGGCGGTGAAGGTGGTCGTGCCGTACGGGGCCAACCACACCGACCTGGTGGCGTCGCCGATGCTCCGGATCGGGATCGACGCCGTGGCACTGGTGACGAACGTGCTGGCCGGCAGCACGTAGTTCGGTGCGGAGAAGGTGCTCGCCGGAATGATGTCCCGGTACGCGTCCTCAAGGCCGGAGCTCGCGGCGATGCCGTACGCCGCCGCCGGCCAGACGTAGTCGGAGGAGACGAGGATGTCGCCGATCGTGCTGTTCGGCAGATTCTTGTTCGAGACCTTGTTGATCGGGCCGTAGATCTGCGTGATGCTCAGATCGTGCTTACGCCCGAAGTCGTCTGAGTTGATCATCCAGGTGACGTTCTTGTCGATACTCAGCACGTTGTCGCGGAACGTGATGAATGCCGACCCCTCGTCCGGGTGCAGCCCATACTTGTGACCCGACGGGACGCCCTGGAGATAGTTGTTGGTGATGGTGGTTCCCGGCTGACTGCCCAATGTGTAGATCGGCGCCGTGTCACTCAGCCGCTGCACCGTGTCGATGATGTGGTTGTAGCTGATGGTGTTGTTTCTCGCCGTCGTGGTCGGTCGGTTCGGCACGATCGAGCCCGACGATCCGTCGAAGTTCCACCAGCCCCAGCCGAGCGTGATGCCGGACCATGGGGTCTTCTCGATCCGGTTGCGCTGGATGGTCAGGGTGTCGGCGAAATACGCCGAGATGGGGCTGTGCCCGTTGAACAGCACGGCACTGTCGTACAGATAGTTGTTCTTGATGTCGATGTTCTTCGGCAGCCCCTCGACCTGTGCGGAGAACTTCTCGCGGTTGGTCGAGGTGCCGTCTCCGATGTAGACGTGCTGCGGATGGCCCACGGTGATGGCGGACCCGGCGATGTCGTTCGTGTGGTTGCCGATCAACTGCGTGCCCTGCACGTCGTTGATCATGTTGATCCCGTCAGCGCCGGTGTGCTGGATCCGGTTGCGTTGCAGGAGGATCCCGTCCGCGTTCTGGATCTGGATGATGCCGGGCGTCACATCCACGTTCCGGTAGTGGTAGACGTGGAAGTTGCCCTTCGCGTACACCTGGGCACCGAGATTGCCCTGCTGCGCCTGCTTGAAGGACGCGCCGGCGACGTTGAACAGGTTCCAGTCGGAGTGTTGCACCGTCAGCCCGGAGAACGTGATGTTGCGCGCGTGGCTGCTGGTCGAGGTGCCGGCGACCCGCAGCAGGTTGGTGACATTGTTCGGCGCGTAGACGGTCGCGGTCGACATGTTGTCGGCACTGGCCTTGTAGTAATAGACCGTCCGGGTGCCCTTGTCGAAGTAGAACTCACCAGGCGCGTCCAGGAACTCGTAGGCGTTCATGAGCTTGTGGGTGCCGCCCACCTGGGCGTTGCCGTTGAACGCGCCCTGGGCGATGGCAGCGCCCGGTTGCTGGAAGAGGGCGACCCGGTTCGCGCCGTCGGAACTCGTGGTCACCTGGCGGACGCCCACGATGGCCGTGGTCCAGGTCGTGCCCGTCTCGATCTCGATGTCGTCCTGGTTGCGGGCGATGGCCGGGAAGTCGTTCAGGCTGTATTTGGCGCCGTCGCACTGCGACCCCGACTCCCAGGCCCACGCGGCCTGGTTGGCCGTGATGTTGTACGTCCCGTAACAGCCCGCCGAGCTGATCGTCTTCGACGCCATGTACGCGCGCTTGTCGTTGACGTAGAGCGCCCGCAGCTTGTTGGAGCGGTCGAGCGGGGCCTTCCAGATGTTGCCGCTGTGCTGGGTCCACCCGGTCACCTGAACACCCCCGTCGAGAACCGGCTTCTCGTTGGGATAGGCGCCGTAGATGACCCGGTATCCGTTGGTGCCGGAGTCACCGGCACCGAATTCGACAGTGCTGCTGATCGGATAACTGCCACCGCGGAGATACACGTTGATGTCGCCGGTCATGCTCGCATTCACCGTACGGACGACGTCCCGTGCGCGTTCCAGACTCTTGAACGGCGATTGGATGGTCCCCGGATTGGTGTCATTTCCGTCCGGGGCGACATAGTAGGTCGCCTGGACTGCGGCCGAGGCCGGCATTTGTTGGGTGAGCACGGCCGGCAGCGTCGCGGCGACGAGCGCCGCGACCGCCAGCAGGGACGTTCGAGCGGTGGATGCGGTTGACTTCACGTGCTGTTCCTTTCCATTGCCGTCGACATGGACCTGCCTGCGTATCGAGCGACGAGTACGAAACAGCGACGCCACTGAGGACCGGCGGGGACGTCTGTCGCCCGACCGCACTCTTTTGCCAATCGCTCCGAAATCTTCCCGCAAAGCGTAGGTCACACGTCTGACCATTGCAACCGGCAATTGGAAGCGGTCAATGCGCAAATGAGGTCGGATCGGGCAGAGCGCGCGTGCTGGCCAGCGCAGCTTCTGCCGCATCGTCCGACGAATCAGTGACGACGTGCCCGCCATCGCGCAGCCGGCGGGCGGGCACGTCAGAGCCGACCGGGGGCCGGGTCGACGATCGACCCGACCCCCGGTCGCCGGTCACCTGATGGAGAAGTCCGCCACGCGCAGCGCGGAGTCGAACACCAGGTACACGTCCTGCTTGCCGGCGGCCCCGGCCAACTCGGTGCTGGTGCTGACGTACCGGTAGTCGTCGCCGGTGCTGGGCACGGTGGCCGTGCCGAGCAGTCGGCCGGTGGGCGATCCCAACCGGACCTCGACGGCGCCCGCTTCCGCACCGGCCCTGGCGACACTCGCGGTGAAGGTCCGCGCGCCGGGACGCAACGCCGAACCGTCGAAGGAGATCCACTGACCGGCGGCGGTGGCCCCGACGGCCGCACCCCGGACCTTCGTCTCGTCGACGAGCCGGACCCCGGCATACCGGTCGAAGTTCTCCGCCCGGGTGGGCCGGGACAGGTCCCGGGCCGGGATCGTCTCACCGCGCACCCGCACCGCGGCCCGGGCCCGGATGTCCTGCGCGGACGCCCCGACCATCAGGTCGTAGGTGGACGACTCGACCACCCACCGGCTGCGGGTGACGTCCCAGTGGGCCAGGTCGGCGGCGGGCAGTCGCAGCGTCACGGTCCGGGTCTGCCCGGGCGTGAGTTGCACCCGCTGGAACGCCTTGAGCTGGCGGATCGGGGTCTTGTCCCGCGAGGTGCGCTGATGGGTGTAGAGCTGGACCACCTCGGAGCCGGCCCGGTTGCCGGCGTTGGTCACGTCGACGCTGACCGCGATCGTGTCGTCGGCCGCGACCGAGTGGGCACCGGTACGCAGCTGGCCGTACCGGAAACGGGTGTACGACAGCCCGTGGCCGAACGGGTAGAGCGGCTTCGCGCGGTTGTACAGGTAGGTCTGGCCGGACGAGATGATGTCGTACTCCAGCAGGTCCGGTGGCAGTTGTGAGTCCGAGCGGTACCAGGTCTGGGTGAGCCGGCCGGACGGGTTGCGGTCGCCGAAGAGGACGTCGGCGACGGCGTGCCCGGTCTCGGCGCCCGCGTGGGTGGTCCAGACGATGGCCGGAACGTGCTCCTGCTCCCAATTCAAGGTGACCGGGTAGCTGGTCTGAAGCACCAGGACCGTACGCGGATTGGCCTTGGTCACGGCCTTGACCAGCGCCTCCTGGCCGGCGCTCAGGGCCGTGGAGGTCCGGTCGTGTGCCTCGCGGCCGTTGATGAACGGGTTGCTGCCGACCACCAGCACGGCGGTGTCGGCCGCCTTCGCCGCCGCGACGGCACGGTCGATCCCGCTGCTGACCACCTCACGACTGAAGTGGGTCGCCTCCGTCGCGGTTGATGCGCCGAGCTTGAGGGCGCCGTCGTCGCCGACCGTCACGTACCGGTCGGGGCCGAACCAGCTCTCCTTCGTCTCGTAGCCGACGTAGCGCAGCGCCACCGCGCCGTCGGCCTGCGGCTCCAGCTTGAACTGCTGCTGGACGTACCAGCCGTTCGGCTGCTCGTCGCGGGTGACGAACGGCCCCCAGTTGTAGCCGAGGTAGCGGCCGTTGGCGGCGTTGCGCAGGGTCACCACGTCCTGGCCCCAGTCCACCACGTCGAACTGGGCGGCGAGTTCGGCGCCGGCACCGGTGGCGGCGACCGGGTCGGCGTCGGTGGTGCCGGTGGCCGTGACGTACCGGCCGGTCGCCGGGTCCTTCAGGGCGATCCGGTCCGCCCCGTCGAGCCCGCTCACACTGGCGGAGTCGCCCAGCCGCTCGCGGATGCCATCGAGCGCAGTCACCTGATAGGGCAGGTCACCGCCGTACCAGTCGGAGTAGAGGGTGTCGGCCAGCGGCCCGAGCACTGCCACCTTGCGGGTCCGGGCGGGGTCCAGTGGAAGCGCCTGGCGCGTGTTCTTCAGCAGCACCATGGCCTCACCGGCGGCCTGGCGGGCGAGTCGTTGGTGTTCGGGGCTGTTGATGACGTCCGGGGTGATACTCCCGAACCGGCCCCCGCCCGGGTCGAACTCACCCAGCCGGAACCGCACGTTCAGGGTCTCCCGGATCCGGGCGTCGATGTCCCCCTCGGTGAGCAGACCGGTGGCCAGCGCCTGCTTGAGGGCGGTGACGGTCGGCTGCGCGTTGGTGTCGTCGGTGATGAAGCTGTTCAGGCCGGCCTTGACGATCGCGGCGTTCCCCTCGGGGAGGGTGGCGTAGTAGCCCTGGGAGCCGATGAGGTTGTTCGGCGCCCAGGCGTCAGTGACGTTGAGCAAGGGCTGGTCGGTCCACCTGCGGACGACAGTGGCCAGGTCGGGATCCACTGTGGCCGGACGACCGTTGACCAGGTTGTACGACGCCATCACGCCGGTCGCCGCGTCGGCGGCGATGGCCGGTTTGAAGGCGGCGCGGTCGTACTCGTTGAGCACCCTCGGGGGCACGTTCGACGAGGTCACGTCACGTCGGACCTCGTTGTTGTAGGCCAGGTAGTGCTTGAGGGTCGGCGCGCTCTTCAGGTGGTCCGGGTCCCCGCCGGTCATCCCCGAGCCGTACGCGGTGGAGATGGCACCGGTGAGCATCGGGTCCTCGGAGTAGCCCTCCTCGTTGCGGCCCCACCGGGGGTCGCGCAGCAGGTTGACCACCGGTGCCCAGAGGTTGAGACCCCAGACCCGGGGGTTCTGCGCGTGGTAGCCGCGCGCCTCGTCGCCGACGGCGGAGCCGACCTGCCGGATCAGGTCGGTATTCCAGGTGCTCGCCATGCCCACCGGTTGCGGGAAGACGGTGCCGCGAGCCTTGACGACCGCGCCGTTGTTGTCGATGTCGGTCGACCAGGCGACGCCGTGCAGGGCCTCGGTGCCGGTCTTGAACAGGCCGATTCCCAGCCGGGGGATGGCTGGCTGGTACTGGTGCAGCATCGAGATCTTCTCGTCCTGCGTGAGCCGCCCGAGCAGGTCGTCGACCCGGGCGCTCACGGGCAGATGCGGATCCCGGAACGGGTAGGTGGGTTCGGCGAGTGCGGTGCCGGGAACCGCCGGTAGGGCCAGAAGGGTGAGCGCGAGCACGGTGAAACCGCGCCGAAGGCGCCGGTTGCGCATGTGGATCTCCTCGTGTCGTTCGGCAGACGCCCAGCGGGGCGCCAAGACCGACGTGACCAGGCTCGACACCCGGCTGACGGGCCTGAACGACGGGTCGTCGAAGCGCTTCGACGATGTGGCCGCGTCATCACGGCCAGGATTGTGGTGATCCCCGCAACCATAGATGCGCGCCTATTGGCGAGGCAAGGTCGCCCGGCGGGAGGTTCAACGTCGGTTGGCCGACGAGTGGCCTGAGATCGACGGCTGACCCGCACGCGTCAGCGCGGTTTCAGGGCCCTTTCCGGCTGCTCAATACGTTCGCGAAATGACAATCAAACGTTCCACGCGTACGAGGCGCGGGACTGCTGTGGTGGCGATGATCGCAGTCACCGCGGCAGGTGTGCTGTTCGGCGAACCCGCGTCGGCCGATCCCGTCCCCGTCCCCATCCCTCAGGCGGCGCTCACCGATCGCGCCTTCGGCCAGGTCGCCGAGATCCACTTCCAGGGTGCCGATCGGATCAAGGCCGTCGTGCTGTCGGCCGAGTTCGTCCAGTGGCACCGGCTGCACCCGAACGCCACGGCCGGGCAGGCACAGACCCAACTCGCGGCGCGCAAGCAGCTGCTCGACAGCTCGCTGACCGCGTACGACGTGTTGGTGCCCGAGCAGGACCTGCTGCTCAGGTCCGTCGACATCCTGCTCGGCGCGCCCGGCGGCGACACACGGACCTCGCCGGAGATCACCGGCCTGGTCGGGGCCGTGATCGGAAAGACCGTCGAACCGTGGGACACCCGCGAGGAACTCGCCTCCGGCGCCCTGCGTACCGCCCAGTGGCTGCGCGGCCGTGACGACGCCCTCGCCGCCGTCTGGTCCGCGGTCCGACAGGCGGGGGCAGGCAGTGCTCCGGTCGCCACCGCCTGGAACACAGTGCTCGGTGCGCCGGTCGGGGTGGACGTGACCAGCACCTACGAGGAGCTCACGCAGGATCCCGGTCTTTCGCACGTGGACCTCGACGCGATCCTGGCGCTGCGGGACGACCCGGTGGCGTACGTCGCGGCGGCCAAGCAGCAGCTCGCCTCGCTGCACGCGCAGCTGCTCGGGCTGAGCTTGGAGATCCGTCTCGAGATCGGCGAGAACAACCGCAAGTGTCCGCCGGAGGGGCCGCCGAGCGCCGAGTGCACCGCGGCGGCCAAGAAGGCCGCCGAGGACCGGGACAAGGCGCGGCAGCAGACCATCTCCGACGTCAAGGCCGGGGTGGGCATGGTGTCGACCATCATCGGGTTCGCCGACCCGGACGCCGGCAAGAAGTCCAAGGTGATCGGGGAGGCGGTCCTCACCACGATCAGCGCCATCTCCAAGTACGCGGCGGCGATCGCGGGCCGCGGCCTGGCGGGCTCGATCTTCAGCACCGCGACGTTGGCGATGACCGGCAACATCTTCGGTGCCGTGATGTCGATCGTCGGGCTCTTCGGCAGCAGCGGACCGTCGCTGGATGCGCAGATCCTCGCCCAGGTCAAAGCACTGCGCGACGAGGTGCGGGCCCTCGGCGACGAGATGCGCGCCAGCTTCGCGCGGGTCGAGGCCCAGATCAACACGGTGTACGCGAACATGATGGCCCAGTTCGACAAACTGAACGCGGCGATCGCCGGTAACACCGCCCAGATCACCCTCGTCCAGCAGCAGGTCGCCCAGCTCGGCCTCCGCCTGGAGGACATCGCCGCAACCGTCCTGGCCGCGATCGGCGACGCCACCCTGCACGACGCCCGCGCCGACATCAACCAGTACATCGGCTACCTGGAGAACTTCGGCCAACCGATCCCGACGTACGGCGAGTTCGTCGGCCCGGAGAACGAGTTCCACCTGACCGCCACGCAGTTGGCCAGCGGCAGCGCCTTCGTGGTGCCCAGGACCGACGCCGACAACCCAGCGCTCGACCCGACCACCGTCCTCAACAGCTTCGGCGAGGCCCGGTCGATCAACTACCTGGCTCGGGTGGCCAGCGGGCGTGACCCGTCGATGGTCGAACCGGCGACGCCGGTCGGCAACCCGACGGTGTGGAACCTCGGCGCGCAGGCGTACTCCATGTTGTTGCTGCAGAATCCGACGTACGCCGCCCAGGTCAGCGCCAGCCGCGCGGCGCAGATCGAGGCGGAGGGCACCCGCATCGCGGATCTCGCGGCCAGCTTCGGTCGGCCGGTCGACGGCAACGCCAACGGCCTGATCAGGGGGCTGATCGACGAGTACGTCGCCGCCACCAACGAGCTGTCGACCGCGCTGGCCGCCTTCCGGACCAACGAGATCCAGGCCCGCTGGGAGCCCGACGCCAATGGCGTGCAGGTCAAGGTGCTCAAGAACTACGACCTGTTCTGGGACACGGACAAGCCGCTCGCCCCGGCACCGGCGAAGGCCGACGAGGCGATGGTGCCGGCGTGTGACGGCTCCCGGCAGATCGACCGACCCAGCAACGTCCGCTACGACCTGATGTCGAACATGGTGCAAACCCTCCAGTACGCGTACACGCCGCGCCTCGGCGAGCCGCCGGCGGGCGTACGGGAGTTGCCCGAGGTCGGCTACTGCTACACCCCGAGCTGGGTCCACACCCGGACGACGGACAACGGAGGCGTGATCCGCTCCTACGGCAAGCTGCGGTTGCAGATCCACAGCCGGTTCCGGCTGAACTCGTCCACGGCCTGGCAGAACTCACGGACCGCCGACTACACCTGGCCCGGCGAGCAGGTCTACCACGTCTACTGCGAGTTCTTCAGCTGCAACAACGAGACCACCCCCGAGCAGGCCCTGACCCAGAAGTGGCCGTCCGGCCGTTACGCCTTCGCGAGCGCCGCCACGGCCATCAACAACACGGCCCTGGACACCTCGCTCACGCCGACCCTGCGCGGTTTCCTGCAAGCCCGACAGAAGTCCCTCTACGACCGCGTACGCGAGCTGAGCACCCAGGTCAACGGGCCGGTGCCCACCGCGCTGAAGAAGATGAACACGTCCGCGCGGCTGCTCCAGGCGTACACCCGGTTGGGTCTGCCCAACGCCCTCGACTCGGACGACGTGTTGTCCGCGAACCTGTTCGGCCAGTACCAGATTCCGGTGAACATGCCGACGGACGCCAAGATCGGCAACGCCTACGCGAAGGCGGGCGGGAACTACGCGCTCTGCGGGCCCGCACCGTGTTCGCCCGACACCAGCCGCCCGCTGCGCGACCAGGTCAGCCTCAAGCTGCCCTGCGAGCCCGCTGTCGACTCGTCCAACCTGCCCGGTGACCCCCTCGGCGACTGCCTGATCACCAGCGCGCGGTCGCGTGCCAACGCGCTCACGCAACGGTACGAGACCTGGGCGGACCAGATGACCGCCGGGCTGCACCGCGAGCGGGTGCCGTGGCTGAACGACACCCTCACCGGTCTGCGCATCACCACGCGCCTGACCCACGCCAACTGACACAGGCGTTGCCGGCGCCTCCGGGCGCCGGCAACGTGCCGTCCGCCGCTGGGCGAGGCCTCTCGTGCCGGGCTACGGGACGATGGGGAGCACATCGTCGTCACGCCCGGACTGGGTGAGTCCCGAGGCTGCGGCAATGGCCTCGACGGCTTCCTCCAGCCCGGTGGTCTCCGGGAGGACAAGCTCCCCGGGCCAGCCCAGCACGTCGTGCGCGGCGTACCAGCCGCTCATCTGCTCGGCGGTGAAGTCGTCGACCTGCGGACGCGTGAGGTGCCGGCGCAGGGTCTCGGGCAGGGACACGTCGAGGTAGCAGAACAGCGACCGCCCCCGGTGACCGTCGCGCAGATCCGTGAGCATGCTCCGGTAGCGGCTGGCGTGCAGGATGCCCTCCAACACCACGTGGTAGCCGTGATCGAGCGCGAACCGCACGGTCTGCCCGATCAGCGCCGGAGCGGCACCGCCGGGCCGGTCCCGCTCACGCAACACGATGCGACGCATGTAGTCCTGCTCGACCAGGGCACAGCCCCGGCCGTGCCGACGCCGCAGTTCCCTGGCGATGCTGGACTTGCCCGAGCCGGAGTTGCCTCGAACGCAGACCAGGATCGTGCCCAGGCTGCCGGTCGGGACGGATTCAGTGGCCACGGCGCCCCCGCAGTCAGTCGTTGTGTACGGTCAGATTGCTTGCGGTCTGCGTGACTCCTTCCTGCCGCAGCTCCAGGATGTGACGCTGGTCGTCGGTCTGCACGAACCGGACTTCCAGATCGAGTCCCGGGTGCAGGTAGCGACCGCCCGGCTCCGCCAGCAGGACGACCGGCTCCTGGGCGGCGGCGGAGAAGGTCAGGTGGCCGTCGCTGACCGCGATGTCGATCGGGTAGTCGTCGCGTAGGACGTAACGGCCCGCCACGTCACCAAGTGGTTCGGCGCTGACATCGGTGGCGTAGCGACGGTCGGCAGCGGCACGGATGCTCGCCAGCAACTCCCACCCATCCTCCGAATTGGTCATCGCCGCGACAGCGGTGCCGCTGTCGGGCCAGACGTAGGAGAAGCAGGTATAGCCGACGTTCTGCCCGGTGTGCCCGAACCGTCGGCAACCGGCCCGGTCGGCGAGCTCGGTGCCGAGCCCGTAGACGCCGCCGGGGATCTGCGGTGACCACATCTCGGTGGCCAGGTCGCGGCTGAGCAGCTTCGAGTCCCCCGAAGCCGCCCGAGCGATCTCCAGGTCGAGCCGAAGCAGGTCGGTCGGCGTGCTCCACAACCCAGCTGCCGCCGTCTCCGGCTGCACCCGCCAACCGCCGGGCACCCCGGTGCCGCCCCCATGATGGCCACGAGCCACCGGATGCTGTCGCTGGTGCGGAAACTGCTGGTCGAAGCTGCTGTCGGCCATGGCCAGCGGTTCCAGGACCAGCGATCGCATGAGGTCCTCGAACGGGGTCCCCGTCACGTCCGCCATCAACTGCTGGAGCACTGAGTAGTGGCTGCCCGAGTACCGGAAACGGCTACCCGGCAGAAGGCTCGACCGCACCGGTGGGGTGGTCGTGGAGCCGCCGCCCTCCAGGACCTGCAACAGCGACGGGGCGCGACCCGCGGGGTAGCCGCGATACCAGGTGTCGGACAAACCGGCGGTGTGCGCCAGCAGTTGTCGTACCGTCACCCGAGTTCGCTGACCCGCGCGGTCGAGCAGTTGCCACGAGGTGAGGTACTCGCTGATGTCGGCATCCAGATCCAGCACACCGTCCTGAACCAGCAGCAACGCCCCGAACGCGGCGACATGCTTACTGATCGAACAGGCCGCGAACGCGGTGCCTGCGGTCACCGGCGTCGACGCCTCACCACCCGTGACGCCGTACCCGGTCGCCCACAGCCGCCCGCTCACGTGCCCGACGGCGATGCTGACCCCCGGCACCTGGTAGGTGCGCATCAGATCGGACAACGTCGCCGTGTCCGGCGAGAGCCGTCCGGAAGACACGTGCCGGTCAAGTTCGCCCAGCAACAGGGCCCATTCCTGCGACAGATCCACGTCCTCCACGGCATCGATTCTTGACCACCCGTGCCGGCCGATCAACGCCGCGCCGCCGGGTCCGTCCCCCCTCATGCAGCACGGTGCGCCACCGGTTTAGGTGTGCAGAGTCCGGCCAGGGCTGTGGCCGACCAGGGCACAGCCCCGGCCGTGCCGGCGTCGTAGCTCGCGGGCGATGCTGCTCTTGACCGAGCCGGAGTTGCCCCGGACGCAGACGAGGATCGTGTCCGGGCTGCCGGTGGGTTCAGCGAACACGATGCCTCGTCGGCTTCAGTCATTGCGGACTGTGAAGCCGAGGGCGGCGACGGTCAGCTGGGTGAGGTCAGGAAGTTGATCCTCGCCGAGGGTGACGCCGCGCAGGTTGTCCAGCGGCGTCTTGAGGCCCTGGAGCCGGCTGCCACGCAGGTCGGTGCCGTCGAGGTGGCAGGACTCCAATTCCAGTCCGGCGAGGTCACACGACCGCAGCGCGATGCGAGGTAGCCGGCAGGAAGACCACGCGCCGTTGGTGAAAGTGCAGTCGGTGAACGCGACCGAGCCGGCGGCGGTGACGCGATGGAAGGTGGCGTAGTCGAAGCGGCACCCGTCGAACAGGACGTCCTTGAGGCGTACGTCGGTGAGTCTGGCGCCGGTAAATCGGGAGCCGGTGATGGCACAGCGTTCGATGGTGATGCCGGTCAGGGTCGCGCCGGAGAAGTCGCTGCGGGTGATCTCACAGCCGTAGAGGCCGCCCGCTTCCCAGGTGCTCTCGCTCAGGTCCACGCCGGTGATCAGGCTACTGCGGATACTGGCGTCCTCAAGTTGGGCCCCGCGCCACGCTGCGCCCTCGACGAGGGCCTCGGTGAGGCCGCCGGCCAGGTCCGTCGTAGTGTCGAGGTCGTCCGGTTCGAGGTCCGGCAGCAGAACCTTCACGTCGCCGATCGTGGTGGTGCGCATGTGTCCTCAACCTGTATGGGCACGGGGTAGGCACGCCACCCCGCGCGTCACGTAGGTCGACGCACCATCCCCCGCGCTGCTGCTCGGGCGAGGTCATCCACTGGGCTCGGGGCGCCGGGACTGGTTGGACGTTCCACCCAGCGACCCACGTACACGAAAAAGGCCCCGACCGGTGTGGACCACGAGGTCAGAGCCTTGATCGTTGGTGCGCCGCCAGGGACTCGAACCCCGAACCCGCGGATTAAGAGTCCGCTGCTCTGCCAGTTGAGCTAGCGGCGCTCGCCGGCAACGGGACGAGACGGTAGCACGCCCCGGACGCCGCCCCGAACGAGCAGGGGTCCGCCTTACCGCAGCGTCAGGGTGACCTGCCCGGTCACGACACCGGACGGGTCCACCACCAGGGAGTACGTGCCGGTGGCCGGCAGCACTGTCGGCGCGATGTCGCCGGCCCCGTTGACCACGCAGCCGCTGGTGATGGGGCTGCCATCGGGGGCGCGCAGCTCCAGCACGCCGCACTGGTCGGGTAGGTCGGAGGCGGTCGCGGTCAGCCTCACCGACGTGCCGGCGTTGGCGGTGAACCGGTAGGTGGTGACCGCGCCGGGTTGGTCGACGGTGGCGACGACCTGCGGCCCGCCGACGGTGATCGTCGCCGCCCGGTCGCGGCTGCTGACGAGCCGCAGTGTGGTCGCGCCGGTGCCGCGTCCGCTGGGGTCGACCACCACGGTGTACGTCCCGTCGGCGGGCAGCAGTGTGCCGTCGATCTCGCCGACGCCGTTGATCACGCAGCCGCTGTGCAGCAGCCGGCCGTCGGTGTCGCGCAGTTCCAGTGGGGAGCACTGGTCGGTCAGTGTGCTCGTGGGCACCTCGACGAAGACGCGCTCACCCTGCCGCCCGGTGAACCGGTACCGGGCCCGCGCGCCGGGCTGTTCCAGTGTCGCGATGACCGTCGGGCCGTTCGCTTGCAGCGTGCCGTCGACGTCCCGAGCCGCGTACACCAGGATGGCGGCTCGTCCGGTGTCGCCGGGGGCGGCGGTGACCCGCACGGCGTAGTTGCCGGTGGCGGTGAGGTCGACGCGGTCGATGTAGCCGACGCCGTTGATGGCGCAGCCGCTCGCGATCTCCCGGCCGGTCGGGTCGGTGAGCGTGTACGGCGAGCAGCGGTTGCCGATCCCGGGCGCGGTGGCGTCGACGAAGATGACGTCTCCGGCCCGGCCGGGGAATGTCAGCGGCGCCCCGCCGGGGGTCAGGCTGGCGGTCGCCACGGGTACGGCGGTGATCGGCGTGGCGGCGGGCGGGGCGACCCGCTCGGTGGTGGCGCCAGCCACCGCGAACTCGGGGCGGCCGCTGACCGCGACGTCGAAGACGCACTCGGCGAGCTGGGCGGGGGCGGTGACGCCGGCCCACCGGCAGATCTGCTCGGCTGTGGCGCGGCGGGCCGGGTCGAGGTCGCCGACGGTGACCTCCCGTTCGGGGAAGGCGCGGTCGGTGAACGTGCCGGTGTCCTGCCCGTCGTCGTAGTGCAGCAGCGAGCGGTCCGGGGTGATCCGCCAACTGTCCGCGTACGTCGGGTAGAGCTGCGCGAACGGCACCGGCTGGGTGAGCGCGGTCCCGGAGGAGGGGGCGATGTCATCGGTCGGGTCGCCGTCGAAGTCGCCGAGCAGGCCGCGTACCTTCCCGGCCCGGCCGTCGGCGAGCTTGACCAGCACCCGGTAGCCGTAGTGGCCGATCTGGTCCACCGCAGCCGCCGAGCCGTCCGGCCAGGTCACGTCGTACCCGTCGGTGGGTGCGGTGTCGGAGGGGCGGCGGGTGAGGGTGCCGCCGCCGGGCAGGTCGGTGCGTTCCGGCGGCGCGGCCAGTGGCGCGCCGTCGACGTGGACCCGGGTGCCGCCGTTGGTGAGCGTGAGCGCGACCCGGTGGGCGCCGGTCCGGAACGCGACCGCCGAGTTGACCGAGGCGGTCCGGGTGCCGGCCATCGGCGCCTGCCGGACCTGCACCTCCAGCGGGTCGTTGCCGGTGGCGGTGACCAGCGTGAACTCGCCCACGGCCTGGAAGTCGTAGGCGACCCGGTCGAATGTGACCAGGTGCGGGTCGCCGTTGCTGCCGCCGCAGTTCGCGCCCTCCTCGCAGAGCTTCACCGGACCCTTCTGCGGGGGCGTCTTCTTCGCCGGTTTCTTGCACTCGTCGAGGTTCTTTGGCAGCGGCTTCCCGTCGTACTCGGTGCGCGGCGGCAGGCCCTTCGCCGTCCGATAACGGTTCTCCGCGAGAGTCGCCTTCACCTCGGCGGTACGGATGCCGGTGCCGCCGCAGTCGCCCTGCGGAACCTTGCTCTGGGAGATGTCGTCGGCGTGGTTCAGCTCGTGGTAGAGCGCGGCGCAGGGGTCCCGGGACACGCCGTCGCCGTACGGGTCGACGGAGGTCGGATTCCAGGTGACCGTCGAGGAACCCTTCCCGTCGGGGCTGTCCGGGGTCTCGAACGCGCCCGAGCCACCGGGGGTCGGAATGATCCGCACCCGGGGGGACTTCTTGTCCCGCAGCCGCGGCAGCACGCCGGACGGGTCCCCGCCGGGCGCGGCGAACCCCTTCAGGCAGTTGTCGACCGCGCCCTGGAAGTCGACGCCGCTGACCGGCACGCCACCGGTCGGGTCCACCGCGTAGTCGGCCCGGGCCGGTCGGGAGCCGCCGACGACCAGCGCGCCGACGGACACCAGCAGCAGGGCCACCGCGGCGGCGGTCGGCCGGCGGCGACGTGCCCGCAGCAGGACCACCAGCGCGACACCGAACAGCGCCAGCAGCAGCCCTCCGCCGGCAAGCCACAGCCAGCGCTGGCCGGTCACGCCACCGCCGTCGCCAACGGTGAAGGTGGTGGTCCGCAGTGTGGTCCCGCCCGCGCAGAGGCTGGTCGCGCCGGTCACCGGCAGTGGCAGGTAGCCGGCCGTCACCTCGTACCGGCCGGGCGCGCCGACCGGCCAGAGCGTGTCCAGGCCACCGCCGTCCGGGGTGGCGGCCACCGAGCGGAGCACCACCGCGTCGGGCGTGTCACCGTCATGCAGGCGTACGCCGGTCAGGCTCACCGTCGTGGTCGCACCAGGCTCCACGGTGGTGAGGCCGGCGGTGGCGGCAGCACCGATGCCGTCGTCGTGGAAGCTGCGGGCCAGCGTCGGCGTCAGGTCGCGTCCGTCGAGGCGTACCCCGGTCACCTGAACCGTGCCGACGGCGCTGGTCGGCAGCGCGCACGCCGCGTCGGTGGTGTTCGTGACCGCGAGGTCGAGGCGGACCTGGTCGCCGGCCCGGTAGTCGGCCTGGCCGGGCCGCAGGGCCAGGCCGAGGCCGCCGTCGGCGGGCGCCGCGGCGGCGCTCACCGCGCCGACCGTCAGGGCGGTCAGCAGTACGGGAAACGTGGCCGCGAGTCGCACCGTCCACCTCATGGTGCGGACTGTAGGGGCGCGACGGCCGGTCTCCGCACGCTCTGTCGGGGACCGGTCCCAGCCGGGGCGCGGTGGCCGTGTCCAGCAGTCCGCCAGGCCCGGTTGATCAAGCGGGTACGCTCGTTACCGCTGCATGCTGCGCTGCCTGGCACCAAAACGGTGCCGAACGGCCGGCTCGGCCGCGAGCCGCAGTGGATCCGAGGAACCTCGCGCCGCTCCAGGGGGAAGCAACCAGGTGAGCACCCATTCGATGTTGTTGTTCGTGCTCGCCGCTGTCGCGGTCATCGTCGTCGTGCGGTGGGTGGCGGCCCGCACCGGTCTGCCGGCCGCGGCGCTTCTGCCGCTCATCGGCATCGCGTACGCGCTGCTCCCCGGTCCCAACGTCGGCCTCGATCCCGACCTTGTGCTCATGATCGTGCTGCCGCCGTTGCTCTACAGCGCCGCACTGGACTCCTCGCTGTTGGACATCCGCCGGAACCTCCGCATCGTGGTCAGCCTGTCCGTGGTGCTGGTGCTCCTCACCGGGGTGCTGGTCGGCATCGGGTTCCACCTGTTCGTCGCCGGGGCGACGCTCGCTGCCGGGATCGCGGTCGGCGCCGCCATCGCGCCGCCCGACCCGGTGGCCGCCCTGGCGGTGGGCCGCCGGGTCAACCTGCCGCCGAAAATGGTCACGATCATTCAGGGCGAGGGGCTGCTCAACGACGCCACCGCGCTGACGATGCTCAGCGTCGCGGTGGCCGCCGCCGTGGGTGGCGAGTTCTCGTTCCCGTCCGCCGTTGGCCAGTTCGTGCTGGCGGCGGTCGGCGGGGTCGCCGTGGGGGCGGCCGTCGCCTGGCTGGTACGTCTGGCCCGACCGTTCACCGCGGACCCACTGTTGTCGAACGCCATCTCGCTCGCGACACCGTTCGTGGCCTACCTGTTGGGCGAGGAACTGCACGTCTCCGGGGTGCTCGCCGTGGTGATCGCCGGGCTGATCGTCGGCCACAAGACACCCCAGCTCACCTCTGGCGCCGCCCGGCTGCAGACCAGCGCGGTGTGGCGGCTGGTCGACTTCCTCCTCGAAGGCTTCGTCTTCCTGCTGATCGGCCAGCAGCTTCCCGAAGTCGTCAAGGGCCTGCGTCAGTACGACACGTCGACCATCGTCATCGCCGTCGCGGTGTCGGTCGGCGTGGTGCTCCTGCTGCGCCCCGCGTGGCTGGTGATGACCCAGTCCCTCCCCCGGTCGTTGCACACCCGGCTGGGCGGTATTTCCGAGCAGGACGACCCGGACGAACCCGGGACTGCCCGGCAGATCGAGCGCGCTGACCGCAACGCCCGCCGACTCACCTCCCGCGAAGTGGTGGCACTGAGCTGGTCCGGCACCCGTGGCGTGATCAGCCTGGCCGCGATCTTCACCCTGCCGCTGACCACCAACAGCGGCGCACCCTTTCCCGACCGTGACCTCCTGCTGTTCTGCACCTTCGTGGTAGTCCTGGTGACACTCGTCGGGCAGGGCATGACGTTCGCACCGCTCGTGCGGATGCTGGGCCTGCGCGCCAACGAAACAGACCAGGCCCGCGTACGCAACGAGGCCCGCTCGGCGGCGGTCGAGGCCGCCCTGGCCCGCCTCGACGAGGTTGCCGCCGCGGAGCCGGACAGCGCGGTGGCCGTCAACACCATCCGTACGCAGCTGCTGGCCCGACTGGCGCGCTACCGCGGGCGGCTGGACCTTCTGGAGCAGAGCGGCTCCGAGATGCCCACCTCACCGGAGTACGAGACGGCGCTTCGTGTCCGGCGGACAACCATCGACGCGCAGCGCGAGGAACTCGTGCGCTGGCGCGACTCCGGCCGGCTGCCGGATGAGGAGCTCCGCGTCCTGGAACGTGAACTCGACCACGAGGAGCTGCTGCTCCCGAAGCGGACCTCCAGCTGACCGTCACCGCGACAACTGACGCAGGATCACCGGGTCCTTGATCTTCTTGTCGGCGGCCAGCAGCAACGCCTTGCTGATGATCTCGCCGAGCCGGCTGTCGCCCTCGAAGGGCAGGTACATCTCCGGCTGCTTCGCCTTCGCCGAGTCGGGGATGATGCACAGATACCGGTCCTCCGGGGCGATCAGGATGTTGCCCGAGCCGCAGTGGATGCGGTAGGTGTGCAGATCACCCCGCACTTCGAGGAACCGGTCGGTGAACGTGCACCGGTTGGCGATCGCCAGCCGGGGAACCAGCTCGGCCAGCACCTCCCGGCGCGTCTGGGCGGTCGGGCTGAGGCCGCCGAAGCTGTTCTGCGACCAGTAGTCGCGGTACCGGCCCTGGGGACCACCGTCGTACCAGTTCGGGTCGTTGCCCACCCCGGACGCGGCAACGAACAGGTCGACGTCGCGCATCACCTCGCTCAGCACGACCGCCGGAACCTCCTCCAGCGGCACCGGCGTGCGTTCCCCCCGGAGGAACACCAGTTGGTCGGTCCCCATCGTGTCGAACATCAGGTCGTCGCCCTGATCCTCGATCCCGGCGATGTGCAGCACGGCGCGCATCTCCCAGTCCGGAAGAGCAAGCCAGGGGTCCTGGTAGCTGGCGCCGTCGTTGCGGTGTCGAACGTGCGACCAGCCGCGCCGGGACAGCAGCGCGATGAGACGGTGCTGGCGCACGATGTGCGCGGCGAAGCGGTTGGAGTACGTGCCGGTGGCCCGCTCCGCGTCGGTCAGCAGGTACTGCTCGCGGTGTGCCTGCTTGAACGGCTGGGTGATCGTGTGCCGGGCCAGGAAGTCCCGCCAGGCCAGGACCGTGGTCGGATCGTCAACCGGGTGCCACAGCCGCACCGTGGCGTCGCCAGCGGGCTCGAACACCGTGTCGTCCACGGTCCGCAGGGCGTCGGAGCCCCAGCAGCAGGCGACGCCGTCGACGGTCCAGATCAGCCGTCGGGCCAGGGTCCGGGCCAGCGGGTGGTCCAGGAACCGTTCCCGCCACTGCTCGACGGTCCACGCGCGGTCGCGCCGCAGCAGCCCTTCAAGGCGGTCGCGGGTCCCGATCAGCGTCGCGCCGATGTCCGCGACTGTCGCCTTCAGCTCCTTCAACTCCTCGCCGTGGTCCTTGCGCACCTGAGCCGGAGGAGTCTTGACCACCTTGCCGTCGGAGTTGCGCCACACCACTGTGGCGTCGACGCCGCGCACCTCGACCTCGTACGAGCTGTCACCCAGCTTGTCCGCGAGTGGCAGCCCGAAGCCGGGCAGCGCCATCTCCTCGACGTCCTCACGGCCGATGCCGAGCGCCTCGGCGTGCTTGGTCAGGCCCTTCTCGACGATGCGGAGCGTGCTCTTGTAGGTCAGCCGCGACGCCAGCCGGGCCAGCTGCGCGAGGGCGGCGGGGTGATCGGTGTCGACGAGCACCGCGACCGCGACGTTCGCCAGCTTCGGGCTCGACGGACCGTGCCCGGGAACCTTGCGGGCGGCCCGTTCCGCGATGTGGCCGAGACTGCGCAGGGTCTCCTCCGACGGCGGGCACATCGCTCGCGCCCAGAGCAGACCCCACAGCACTCCGACGTTGTGCCGGTCGACCAACCGGGGCGGGTAATCGTCGACGTGACCGGGGCAGCACGTGGTCATGCGCAGCGGCAGACTGCGCGGCAGACCCACCAGCGGAAGCCAGTCGTCGAGCCGCTTGGTGAACTCGTCGACGCCGACCGCGTCGAGCAGAACCCGGGCGCTCTTCTGCCAGGCGGCCGTCGGCCGCGCCTTGTCCGCGCCGAGCAGGCAGTGGGCAAGCAACGCCTGCCACCCGGATCGGCGCCCCTCCGGCATCGCCTCGATGTCCGCGACGGCCCGGTCAGCCCACTGCTCACCGACGTTGACGAGGGGCCACATCGCCAGGTCGTCCTCGCCCATGAGGGAGTATGCGCGCTCGATCCGCGTCCGACGCCACGTCGCCAGCGCCGCCGGATGGGAACGCCCGGCGAGGTGCTCGGCCTGTAGCGACTCCCTGGTGAAGCTCACCAGCGACGTGCTCCACCGGCCGAATCCCAGCCACGCCTGACCGCCCAGCCGGTCCAGCCACACGGCGCCGTTCAGCCCACCGCCCGAGAGCAGAACACGGATGAACGTGGTCAGCCCATCCCTGTCCTGCCCGGGCACGACCAACGCGTCGAACACCCTCTGCCGGACCTGCACCGGTTGCGCGGCCAGGATCTGCTCAACCCGCTCCCACACCTCGCGGCAGGCGGCCCCCCATGAGGATTCGCTGGTGATGTTGTGGTGGCGTGGCAGGCTTCCGATCACCGTCATCGCCGCGGCGACACGACGCTCGTGATCCTCCTCGGCGCCGTCCAGGGCCGCGATGGCGGAGCTGAGCAGCTCCGCTTGGCGCGTGGCCTCCGGCAACAACTCGATCTGCGGCGAAGCAAGATCGTACGGGCCGTTTGGATCGTTGAGCGCGGCGAGCAGCGTCCGGCTCGTGCTGGCCGGCGCCCAGCCGCACACCACGGCCACCTGATCGACGAAGTCCCGCCGACCATGTGCGTTGAGGGTGTTCTCGCTCCGCTCACACCATCCCCTGACGGTGTCCACCACGTCGCGCAGTGCCAGCTCCGGATCGAACGTGTCCATCAGCCGCCCACCAGCGGGACGAGCTTGAGGAACGTGACGCGGGAGCCCGCGTGCAGGTGGACCTTGTCGTCCAGGCTGGTGACCTGACGGTCGTCGACCAGCACCACGAAACCGTTGCGGCCGAACGCCTCAAGCGTCGCCAGGGTCCGTTCCTCCGGATCGACGCCGGCGCCGGACTCGGCGACTTCCAGGACCACTCGCCGGCGGATCAGCTCGTCGAGACGGACTGTCTCGTCGAAGATTTCCATTGTCCACTCGGCAACGCTCGGCCCACCGGTCGCTTCATCGGCGATTGTGATCATCGGCATGGCGGAGACCGTAGCGTGGACCCCGGACATGCTGGGTGACGCGGAAGCGATCAGCGCCGCGACCTGGAACGCCTGTCGTTGGCCGACCGCCGGAGCCCCGTACCGTCAGGGCGTTTCGACGGTGACGACGCCAGTTTGTGTGACCTGGACGGGTGCCAACCAATCTCCCACGGTGTACGGCGATTTTTCGTGAAGGCGAGGTTGTGAGCGTGACCGATCACGCGTACCCGAACAGGACTGACCTGTCGGCGGTGGTGGACGCGGCACGCCGCGGGGACCAGGCGGCGATGGACGAGCTGGTCTCGCACTATCTGCCACTGGTGTACAACATCGTGGGTCGGGCACTGAACCGGTCGGCGGATGTGGACGACGTGGTGCAGAACACGATGTTGAGCGTCGTGCGAGGGCTGGCGGGCGTACGCGACCCGGGTGTCTTCCGGTCGTGGCTGGTGGCCGTCACCATGAACGAGGTCCGTGCCCACCAACAGTTCCGGCACACCACACCGGCACCGCCGGAGGACATCGACAACCTGATCGACCCGGGTTCCGACTTCGAGGACCTGACCCTCACCCAGCTTCGCCTGTCCGATCAGCGCCGCGAGGTCGCCCTTGCCACGCGCTGGCTGGACGACGACCACCGCCACCTGCTGTCCCTGTGGTGGCTGGCCGAGGCCGGTCACCTCTCCCGCGCCGACCTGGCCGAGGCCCTGCAACTGGACCCACATCACGTGACCGTCCGCGTGGCCCGCATGAAGGCGCAGTTGGACACCGCTCGGCTGGTGGTGCGAGCCCTCACCACGCGACCCGGCTGCGGCGGCCTGCTCGACATGGCGTCCGATTGGGACGGCAGACCGGCGCCGGTGTGGCGCAAGCGGCTGGCGCGGCACATTCGGACCTGCGCGCACTGCCCGGATGCCACGTTCGATCTGGTACCGGCCGAGCGGCTGCTGGCCGGCATGGCGCTCACGCCGTTCCCGCCCGACCTCGCCTCCCGCGTCACACATCAGGTGCACGGCATGACCGGCGCGCAGCAGGGCATCTCGTCGGCGGGCGCGTCACACGGCGTCGCCTCGGCGGGCCCGTCACAAGGCGTCGCGTCGGCGGGCGCACGCGCGAAGATCGTCGGGTTGCCGCAGCAGGCCCGCGTCGCGGTCCTGTCCCTGCCCAAGACCCTGGTCGGCGCGTTCGCGGCCGTCGCCCTGGTCGGAGGGGCGGGGATCGTCGTCGCCGGTTACAAGGCCGGGCCGAGCCAGCAACCGGCGAGCGTGACAGCCGCCCAACCCTCGACCGCGATCACCGCATCCGCCTCCGAGACCCCCGGGTCGGCACTCGCTTCGCCTTCCCCGACGGCGCTCGACGCGTCCCCGACCACCTCGCGCCCGGCCTCCGCCCCCACCAGGTCGCCGGCGCCAACCAAGTCACCGACCAGGCCGCCGACTCCGACCAGGTCGCCGACCAAGCCTGCCAGCACGTCCACCGGCGTGTCCGCCGCGGAACAACGTCTGCTGGTGCTGCTCAACGAGCGGCGCCGCGCGCTCGGGCTGCCCGCTGTCGAGCTGCGCACGACGGAGCAACGCGCCGCGGAAACCTGCGTGAAGCAGAACCTGGATACGGGCGCCTTCGAGCACTGCGGCCATGAGGTTCTGTGGGCGTCCTCGGGCAACTCATCCCCCGAGCAGATGATCAACGCCTGGTTCAACAGTCCCGGGCACAAGCAGGCGCTGACCTACGCCAGCTCCCGTTTCGCCGGCCCCGCCATCGTCTTCAACGGCACCCGTCAGATCGCTGCCATCAACATCGATTACTGAAGCTCTCCGCAGGTGAGAGTGGCGCAGCGTCGACTGCGCGTCCGGCCCGACGCCGAGCGGCGTCGGGCCGGACGTGAGAGCCGCGAGCCGTCACCAGGGCACCACACCGGCGTCCTCGAAAAAGCCGCCGGTGGGGCCTCCGTCGGGCAGTGTGGCCAGGCGGATGGCGGTCGCCGCGCCCTCCTGGGGAGTACGCACGCCACGGAAGCCGTTGAGGTCGGTGGCGACGAAGCCCGGGCAGGCGCAGTTGATGAGGATCTTCGTGTCCGCCAGTTCCCGGGCGTACTGAAGGGTCACCGCGTTCAGGAACGACTTCGAGGGCGCGTAGGCTACAGCGATCGGACCTGTGGTGGTGTCACCGTCGGGGCCAGACTGCCGGGTCAGAGAACCGACGCCGCTGGACATGTTCACGATGCGCGGTGAGGCCGAGCGGCCGAGCAACGGCAGCATCGCGTTCGTCACCCGGATGACGCCGATGACGTTGGTCTCCACCACAGTGCGGAGGACGGCCAGATCGACGCTGCTCGGCTGCTGCTGTCCGCCACCGGTGATCGCGGCGTTGTTGACCAGGGCATCGAGGCGTCCGGCGTGTGCGGCGATCAGATCGGCTGCGGCGGCGACACTGCGGTCGTCGGTGACATCCAACGGGACACCGAAGGCGTCGACGCCAGCGTCCCGCAGTCGTGCCACCGCCGTGTCCCGCCGGGCCTGGTCGCGCGCGCCGACACCCACGCTCCAGCCCAGCGCACCCAGGCCTGCCGCAATCTCGTACCCGATGCCCTTGTTGGCCCCGGTGACCAGGGCAATCTTCTTGTCACTCATGTCTTCGACTGTGGGTCACGGCCCGCGAGTCGTCCAAGACCACCTGAGTCATGGGCGATACCCGGAAGGTATCGCCGCCTCCGTTGCGGGCTAGGCTGGACACGTGGAGACACGAGAGCTGCGGTACTTCGTCGCCGTGGCCGAGGAACTGCACTTCGGTCGGGCGGCGCAACGCCTGGGCATGGCCCAGCCGCCATTGTCACGGGCGATCAGTCAGCTCGAACGCCGTCTGGGTGCTGCCCTGCTGAAGCGTGACAGCCGCTCGGTGACCCTGACCGAAGCCGGTGCGGTCCTGCTGCACGAGGGACGAGCAGCGCTGGACGCTGTGGAAGCTGCCGAACATCGCGCCCGACGCGCAGCTCTCTCCGTCACCGGTCACGCCAGCGTCGTCCTGGCGACCAAGGCTGGAGCGTCCAGCGAGTTGCTCGCGAAGCTGCTGCACGCCTACTCCACCGAACCCGGATCGGTCGACGTCGACGTGGTGCTGTGTGGCCCCGGCGAACAGGAACGACTGTTGCGGACCGGCCGTGCCGACGTCGCGATCCTTCACCACCCGTTCGACGACCTGACGGGGCTCGACACCGAGGAACTGCTCACCGAGGGCCAGGTCGCCATCCTCCCGGCCGGCCATCCCCTCACCACTCGCGAGAGTGTGCAGCTGAGCGAGGTGACCGAGCTGCCGGACCTGCCTCTACCCCGCTGGCCGGCGCAGGACGGCACCTATCCCGACGGCCCCGGTCCTGAGGCCCAGAGCCACTCCCAACTTTTCCAGCTCACCGCCCTTGGCCGGACCTTGCTGGTCGTGCCCGAGTCCGCCCGATCCCAGCTGAACGACGATCTCGTCGCCGTGCCGATCGTGGACGCGCCGGAAGTCACCACGGTCATCGCCTGGCCCCCGCACAGCCGTTCCCGAGCTGTCGCCGATCTTGTCAGGGCCGCACTCCGCCTCTAGCCGCCGATATCGCGCCTCGTCGCACCGGCGTACGCGAAAAAGGCCCTGACCGGCAGGGATCTGCCAGGTCAAGGCCTTCATCGTTGGTGCGCCGCCAGGGACTCGAACCCCGAACCCGCGGATTAAGAGTCCGCTGCTCTGCCAGTTGAGCTAGCGGCGCTCGTTCGGCAACGGAGAGAACATTAGCACCCCCGAAACCCCGGCTCCAATCCGGTTACCGGGCTCCCCCCTTCGGTCGAGCTTTGCCGGCAAAAAGCCCCAAACCGGCCAGCCGGCTCAAGGCAGGGGCGTGGGTTGCGGCGTCGATGCGGCACGATGTCCGCCAGGTACGCGAGAACAGAGGTGGGGATGACACGGTTCACGCGAGCCGGGGCGGTGGTGGGCGCTCTGGCTCTGGTGGCGTCGCTGGCACTGACCGGGTGCGGCGACGAGAAGAAGCCGGAATTCGTTGGCGGGACGTCGCCGGCGGGCGCGGGTGCCGAAGCTGGCTCGTCCGCGCCCTCGGCACCGGCAACCCCGAGCGCGCCGAGCGGACCGACGCTCACGCTGAGCCCGGCGGACGGCACGAAGGGCCGGCCGGTGAGCACGGAGATCAGCGCGAAGCTCCCGAACGGCGGAAAGGTGTCCGCGGTCACGCTGACGGCGGACGGTGGGGGCTCGGTGGAGGGCAAGCTGCGCACCGACGGTTCGGCCTGGGTGCCGTCCGCCCCGCTGAAGTTCGGCACCCGCTACACCGCCACTGTGACGGCGAACGGGTCCGACGGCACGAGCAGCCAGGGCACCAGCAGCTTCACCACGATGGCCAAGCCGAAGTCGACCATCGGGTCCGGCCTGTATCTCTTCGACGACAAGAGCTACGGGGTGGCCATGCCGGTGGTCACCGAGTTCCACCCGGGCATCCCGAAGAAGGACCGGGCGGCGGTGCAGAAGCGGATGTTCGTCCGCACCGACCCGCCGCAGCCGGGGGCATGGCACTGGGTCGACAACGGCACGCAGGCCTACTACCGGGCCCCGGAGTACTGGAAGCCCGGCACGACCATCAGCGTGCGGATCGCCCTGGCCGGGATGCCGCTGAGCAACGGCAAGTACGGCGACATGGACCGTAAGGCGACCGCGAAGATCGGCCGGTCGTTCCAGATGAAGGTCGACAACGCCAACAAGAAGATGCTGGTGTACGAGAACGGCGCGCTGGTGCGCACCATCCCGGTGAGCCTGGGCAAGAAGAGCACGCCGTCGTCCAGCGGCACGATGGTCGTGATGGAGAAGAAGGAAGCCACGACCTTCGACACCCGCGACGACCCGGACCCGGCCAACCGCTACGTCACCGACATCCAGTTCGCCCAGCGGCTCACGTGGGGTGGCGAGTACATCCACGCCGCACCCTGGTCGGAGCACGTGCAGGGGCGTCAGAACGTCTCGCACGGCTGCGTGAACGTGTCGATGGTGAACGCCCGGTGGTTGTTCGAGAAGACGCGAATCGGTGACCCGATCACGGTGAAGGGCACCGAGCGCAAGATCGCCGCCGGCAACGGCTGGACGGCGTGGAGCCTGAGCTGGTCGGCGTTCATCAAGGGCAGCGCACTACCCGTACCCAAGGGTGGGGCCGGCCCGGCGCTCTGAGCCGCCCGGCATCGATGCGCCGGCCCTGCCGATGGCCGGGCCGGCGCGTACCCTTGCATTCCCGCGCTGCGACGACGCCGCGGCGACCCCTCAGTCCCGGTACGGAGACGAGCCAGGCTCACGAAACGCCGGATAGTAGCAAAAATCCGGCATCATCGTCGGCGTGTTTCGGTTCACCCTCGGCAACCGGGGCCGGCTCTGGCGCGTCAGTAGGAGACGATGGGGCAGCGACCACGACTGTGAGGGAATCATGCGAGCTAGCCAGGACCAGCTGATCAGGCGCGGTGGGCGACGCCGCGTGTTCGCGGCAGGGCTCCTCGCCGTGGCGCTGGCCTTCACCTCCGCCTGCACCGACGGCGACGGCGGCAAGCCGTCCTCCTGGCAGGGCGGCGACGAGGCGCCGGCACCGAAGGCGGCGGCGACCATCAGCGAACCGGCGGCCGATGCCAAGGACGTGCCAGCGTCCACCGGCATCACCTTCACCACCAAGGACGCCGTGAAGACCGCTGTCGAGCTGAAGGACGCGGCCGGCAAGGCCGTCGAGGGCACCCTCGCGGCAGATGGCAGGACGTGGCTGCCGGCCGGCGCACTGGAGTACGGCACGGCCTACACGGCGACCGTCACCGCCACCGGCGACGACGACCGTCCGGCCACCGCGACCAGCACCTTCACCACGATGGCCAAGCCGAACAACCAGGTACGGGTGACGAGCTTCCTCGGCGACAACCAGGTGGTCGGGGTCGGCATGCCGCTGATCGTGAAGTTCGGCCGGAACATCCCGGAGGACTACCGCGACGACGTGCAGCGCCGCATGACGGTGACGTCGACCCCGGCGCAGGAGGGCATCTGGCACTGGGTCAGCCCCACCGAGGTCCGCTACCGGCCGAAGGAGTTCTGGAAGGCCGACAGCAAGATCTCCTACCGGGTGCAGGCCGGCGGTCTGCCGATGGGTGAGGGCTGGTACGGCCGCGCCGACCTCAGCGTGGACGTCAAGATCGGCGCTGCGACGGTCATGACGGTGGACAACAAGACCAAGCGGATGACGGTGACCCGCAACGGCTCCGTGATCAAGACCATCCCGGTCAGCCTGGGCAAGAAGAGCACCCCGTCGTCCAGCGGCACCATGGTCGTGATCGAGAAGCTGCGCAAGACGGTCTTCGACACGTTCGAGGAGCTGGGCCCGGAAGAGGGCTACCGCACCAAGATTGACTTCGCGCAGCGCCTCACCTGGGGTGGGGAGTTCATCCACGCGGCGCCCTGGTCCGAGGGCCAGCAGGGCAGCGTGAACGTCTCGCACGGTTGCGTGAACGTGTCGATGGCCAACGGCGACTGGCTGTTCAAGAACACCCAGATCGGTGACCCGATCACGGTCAAGGGCACCGAGCGCAAGCTGCAGAACGGCAACGGCTGGACCGACTGGAACATGAGCTGGGACGAGTACGTCAAGGGCAGCGCCCTGCCGTACGAGCCTCCCGCGGACCCGGACACCACGCCGACGCCGGACGGCGCGGTCACCCCGTCCCCCACGCCGACCGCCTGACCCGAACGACGGAAGCCCTCTCCCACGCGGAGAGGGCTTCGTCGTGGATGCCCCTATCGGGCCCCTGGAACGACTCAGGCCCCCTCCGAGGAGGGGGCCTGAGCAGCACAACCAACTGGGTGACTGATGGGAATTGAACCCACGACAACCGGGACCACAACCCGGTGCTCTGCCAACTGAGCTACAGCCACCACGCCGCCGTCGCCCGGTCGATAGCCCCGGGCGGGGTGCGGACCAATAATAGCCACATCGCGGCGTGCCTCGTCCAGCGGGTTCCCCGGTCCCCGTACGAGCTGCCGCGGGTCAGAGTTCGGCGGCGATCGCCTTGGCGGTCTCGACGTCCGGGCCGGGCAGCGGCACGAAGACCGTACGCCGGTAGTACTCCAACTCCCGGATGCTCTCCCGGATGTCGGCCAGCGCCCGGTGCGCGAGGCCCTTCTGCGGCTGGCCGAAGTACACCCGGGGGTACCAGCGACGGCAGAGTTCCTTGATCGACGACACGTCGATCAGCCGGTAGTGCAGATGCGCGTCGAGTCGGGGCATGTCCCGGGCGATGAAGCCCCGGTCGGTGGCGATCGAGTTGCCGCACAACGGCGCCGTACGCGGATCCTTGACGAAGGTGCGGACGTAGTCCAGGACCAGGTCCTCCGCCTCGGCGAGGGTGACCGCCGAGCGGCGGACCTCCTCGGTGAGGCCGGACTTGGCGTGCATCGTCTGGACGATCTCCGGCATCGCTTCCAATGCCGCCTCATCGGCGTGGATCACCACGTCGACACCGTCACCCAGCACATTGAGGTCGGGATCGGTGACCAGTGCCGCAACCTCGATCAGTTTGTCCCTGCCAAGGTCCAACCCGGTCATTTCACAGTCGATCCAGACAAGGAGATCAGCCACCGGGACAGCCTACGCGCAGCCCACGACCCGCGGCTGCGCGCTCTCGGCCGACCGGACCGCTAGGGTTTCGGGGTGCCAGCAGAACCCGTCGCACCGCCCGCCGTCACGGACGACGATCCCGGCGGCCGTACGGTCCGTCGCCTGGTCGCGGTGGTGGCTCTTGTCGCCGTGCTGCCGGCGCTCTACCTGCGCGGCCTCGTGCACAACTTCTTCGACCTCAAGATTTACATGTCGGCCATGGACTGGTGGCGCGTCGGCCACCCGCTCTACGACTACGTCCAACCCGACCGGGTGCAGGGCGAGCTGTACTTCACGTACCCGCCGTTCAGCGCGCTGCTGCTGTGGCCGTTCGGTCTGCTGCGACTCGGCGCCACCGTGACGATCTTCACGGTGCTCACGATGGCGGCCGTGGTGCTGACCACCCGGTGGGTGGTGATGCCGCTCATCGACCGGCACCACCTGCCGCGAACGTTCACCCTGGTCGTCGCCGTGCTGCTGGTGCTGGCTGTGGAGAGCACCCGCGAGACGATCACCTTCGGTCAGATCAACATGCTGCTGGTCGTACTCATCTTGGCCGACCTGCTGTACGCGGTGCCGCAGGCGCGACGCTGGGCCGGGGTGGGCGTGGGGCTGGCGACGGCACTCAAGCTCTTTCCCGGCATCTTCATCGTCTACCTGTTGGCCACCCGGCGGTGGCGGGCCGCGGCGGTGGCCAGCGCGACCGCGGCGGCGGCGACCCTGCTCGCGGCGGCGATCGCCCCGAGCGACTCGTGGCGGTTCTGGACGCACGAACTGTGGGCCACCGATCGGGTGGGGCGCACCGACTACGTCGGCAACCAGTCGCTGTTCGGCCTGCTCAGCCGGTTCACCGCGCCAGCGAAGCCGGACCAGCTGCTCTGGCTGCTGTTGGTCGCCGTGGTCGCCGTCTACGGGCTGTGGCGGGCCGCCCGCGCTGCTCGGGCCGGTGACGCGTTGACGGGCCTGACGCTGACCGGGCTGGTCGGCTCGCTGGTCAGCCCGATCACCTGGACCCACCACATCTACTGGTTCGTTCCGGCGGTGGTGCTGCTCGCGGACGCGGCGTTGAGTGCCGACCGGCCGGACGAGGCACGCCGGCGTCGGTGGTTTGCCGGGCTCGCGCTGGGCATCACCGCGGTGATCGTCTATGGCGTGGTGACGTTCCAGGCCTGGGGCGTGGAACCGGTCCGCACCCAGAACCCGGCGGACTTCGTCGTGCAGAACGCCTACGTGCTGATCAGCGTGCTGCTGCTGGTGGTCCTACCGGTGCCCGCGCGGCGCGCTCAGGAAGACTCAGACCACCGTGAGGAAAAATCGCGCCAAATGGACAGATCTCCCCAGTAGCCGCCATCAGCGCTAATCTGACCTCATCTACCTCAAGCGTCGCTCAGGTAGCACCGATCCCCCGGTGAGGGTGGCCCTCCGCGTCGGCAGCGCGGAGGGCCACTCGCCGTTTCGTCCCCCGCCGGCCAGGCCACCACCAGCGGACGCCACCGGCCGCGTAATCACCGACCGGCCACCGGCGGGGCATCCACCGGCGGGACCTCCACCGGCTGGTCCGTGGCCTCCGTACCGGCCGGTGGCCACGCGAGACTCAGCGTCACCTCCGGTGGGCGCGGCAACCGGGCCGGTTCGTCCAGGTCGGCGAGGGTGACCGGCCGGGACGGTTCGGTGCCGATCGCCGAGCGGAGCCGCTCTCCCGCACCCGAACCGACCGGGGTGAGCTGCCGGACGGCCGGAAACGGCGGGGTCGAGCCCGGCTCTCGGGAGCCCAGGCCACTCAGCGAGGTGACACCGAGCCGGCCGGCGAGCACCGGCACCTGATCCGGCTCGACCACGAAGATCACTTCACGCGGGCGCAGCGGCCGCAGCAGGAGCAGGACCGCACACACCACCAGCAGGACGCCCACGGCCAGCAGACCCCAGGTGGCCGGCCCGGTCCACCCGGCCCGCAACTCGGCGCGCAGGTCCAGCGCCAGATCCGCCCCGCCGTCGGGGCGCATCACCACGAGGCTCATCGGCTCACCGGCCAGGTCCCCGACACTCCACTCCAGCGAGCCGATCCCCTCGCGTACCCAGAAGGGCCGCCCCAGCGGCGTGACCGCCTCAGCTGGGGTCGGGGTGCCCACCGCCGGACCGGCCGCGTCCAGACGGACCGGCAGCGGGCCCTGGGCCAGCGCCACCCGGCGGACCGAGGCGTGCGGTGCCGACTCCAACCAGCGGCGTACCTCAGCGGTGGGCGCCAGCCCGACGAAGGCCGGGCCGTCCGCGGTGCGGGCGTCCAGTCGCAGCCGGGTCTGCGCGGTACGCGCGAACGGCGCCTCCTGCCGCAGCAACCGGTCGAGGTCGGTGACCACGACCGCGTGACCGGGCGTGCGGACCGTTTCGAAGCGGGCGGCGAAGGCCCCGTCGGGGTCGGCGTGGCGGGTCACCAGCCACAGCGCGCCTCCGGCGAACAACGCCGGAATTCCCACAACCAACAGCAGCACTCCGGCGATCATCCGCACGAACCGCATCCGCACCGTCCCCCTCCGTAGCCAAGTACCCGGCCGACCTTACCGACGCAGACCGTCTGATCAGCGGATATCCACGGCACGGGCGGTGCCGACTCCAGAAAGCGCACTGGCCCGCCGGATGGTCCGGCGGGCCAGCGGTGTGACGGGGGTCAGGACTTGGCGACCGGCTCCCGACGGGTCCGCGTGAACGCCAACCCGCCCAGCACCAGGCCGGCCAGACCAGCGACGAGACCGGCCACACCGAGGCCGACCGCGAGGCCGTTGCCGTCCTCGTCGTCGTCGTCATCGTCGGGTGCCGCGACGGCCGTAGCGGAGGCCGGTGCGGCCGAACCACCCGGCGCGGCGGCGGCGGTCAGGGTGAGCACCGGAGCCGGGCTCTCGGGCTCCTCGCCGCCCGGTGCCTGCTCGTCGATCCAGCGCGAGATGTTGCCGTCGGAGTAGGTCTGGAGGGTCTTGAAGACCATCGAGTCGACCTTCGGCAGCGGACCCATCGAGACGGGGAACTCCTGGAACTGGCCCGGCTTCACCCCCGCGTCACCGGTGGCCGTCCAGGTGATCTTGGAAACCGCCTCGGTGAGCTGGCTGCCGTGCACCTCGATCGGCGGGTCGACCTTGCGCTTCTCCGTCGCGACCGTCCAACCGGGGACCGGCATGGTCGACACCGAGCCGACCGGGGCGTTCTCCGGGAGGACCACCTCCAGCTTCGTGGTGGAGGCGGTGTCACTCTCGTTCGGCACCCGGAACGCCACCCGGGCGTAGCCACCCTGGGTCGCCTCCTTCGGGTTCACCGTCACGTGGGCGGACGCCGGTCCGGCGAAGCCGAGCACAGCGGTGGCGGCGGCGGTGAACGCCAGTGCGGCAGCGGCGGTTGCGGTACGCCGGATTCGGGTCATGGGTTTCGCGGACCTCTCTAACGGATCGGCACGGTGGCGGTCACCGTGGCCTGGTCGATGTCGGTCGTTCGGGCGGTGATCTTCAGTTGCCAGTCGCCGGCTGCCGGCAGGCTGATGTCGCCATAGGCGTGGTTGTCCGTCAACGGCAGCAGCGGGACGTCGATCGGCTCGATCCCGGCCGAGGGCAGCGCGGCAGTCGCCTTCCACTCCACGACCGGCAGCGGCAGGTTGTCCTTGCCGTACGCGTACAGGTGCACCGAGTTGTTGCCCCGCTGGGCGGGGCTCACCTCGATCTGCATCTCGTAGAGCGGGCTGGACAGCCTGGTGCTGAACAGGCCGGCCTCGGTGCTGGACGGCCCGGCGACGGCGGTGCGGGCGGGCGTGGTCTGCACGAGCGTGGCGGACAGGCCCAGCACCACCACGGTGACGGCCAACTCCACCCAGACCGCCCGGCGTACCGGCGCCGGTCGCTGCGCGGCGACACGGCGGCGGACCAACTGCCGGGAGTACGCGGCCACGGCGATCACCAGCGCGAACAGCCCGATCTTGGCGAGCAGCAGCCGCCCGTAGGTGGTGTCGAACAGCGCCTGCGGGGTGGCCACCTCGATCAGCGCCTGGACGGTGCCGGCCAGCAGCAGCGCCGACACGGCGAGCGCCGCCCAGCGCGACCAGATCGGCAGGATCGCGCTCAACTCCCGCTCGTCGGCCTGGCGCAGCAGGAAGCCGGCGAGCATGAGCAGACCGCCCAGCCAGACGGCCATGCTGCCCAGGTGCACCGCGTCGACCACCACGGAGACCGCCGGCGCCGGGGAGGCGGCCGGGTGCCCGGCCAGGGGCCAGGTCAGCAGGGTGGCGCCGCCGAGCACGGCCAGGATGATCGCGTCGGCGCGGCCGGTCGGTCGGGCCAGCAGCGGCCGGAGCAGGAAGACGGACGCCGCCAGCAGACCGAGCCGGACCAGGTGGGCGGCGCCGAAGGCGCTGCCGAACACGCTGCCGAAACCCTCGCCGGTGACGTCGAAGAGGCCACCGCCGGCGGTGTAGGGCACCTGCAACCACAGGTCGGCGAGGGTGGCAACGGCCACCAGACCCAGGCCGGTCCACGCCAGCCGGGTTGGCCCCCGGCGGGAGAGCCGTCGGGGCCAGAGCGCGGCGAGCACCAGCGCCGGCCCGACCAGCAGCACCAGGCCGGCGTAGCCGAGGAAGCGGGCCACCTTCACCGCCGTACCCACCACCGGGTTGGCGCGGCTGTCCGAGCCGGAGTCGACGGGTGGCGTCGAGGGTGCGCCGACCGAGTAGGTGAACGCCCCGGAGACCGGGTGGCTGTCGGCGGAGATCACCCGGAAGCTGACCAGGTAGGTGCCTCGGCCCCCGGCCGGATCCACGGGAATGGTCACGACACCGCCGGCGAAGGACGGCTCACCCCGGTCGGCCCGGGCCCCGTCGGGCGCGATGACCCGGATCTTGCCGGGAACCTTGCGGACCGACTCGCTGAACGTCAGCACCACCTCGGACGGCCCGCTCGGCACGATGGAGGAGGCGGCCGGGCTGCTGCTCTCCAGCACCGCGTGGGCGCTCGCGGAGGTGGCCGGCGCGATCAACAGGGCGACGACGGTGACCAGCAGGCCGGCGGCTGCGGCCAGCCGGGCGAACCAGCGGCGGGGGGCGACAGTCATGCCAGCCATGGTCGCCGACCGGTGTGGATCTCGGCGACCCGAGTCGGGCGAAGGGCTCAACTCTGCTCAGCCGCCAGTGCCGCGCGGGAGGGATCGCGTGTCATGAGCAGGTAGTCGGCTCGCGTTGAGAAAAAGTTCCCGACGTGGTGCAGAACATCCAAGGGCCGAAGGACCCTGACGCTGCGACGGGCGCCGCGTAACCTGGTTTGTCGTGATCCCCGTCCCGCGTGACACCGGTGCCGCCGGTCCGGCAGAGCCGGCCGGCGACGTCGCCCGGGACCCGGCCACCGAGTGGGCGCTGATCGCCCGCGACGGTGACCCAAGCGCCCAGGCGGCGTTCGTCCGGCTGACCCAGGTCGAGGTCTGGCGGTTCGCCGCCGCCCTGGTCGACCCGGACAGCGCCGACGACCTGACCCAGGAGACGTACCTGCGCGCGTTTCGGGCGCTGCCCGCGTTCGAGGGTCGCTCCAGCGCCCGCACCTGGTTGCTCGGCATCGCCCGGCGGGCCTGCGCCGACCACCTGCGCACGGTGATCCGCCGCCGGCGGCTGGACGAGCGCCTGGCGGCGAACGCGTTCACCGACCGCCCCTACCCGGACCCGGCCGGCCAGCTCGGGGCCGCCGACCTGGTCCGCCGGCTCAGCGCCGAGCGGCGTGCCGCCTTCGTGCTCACCCAGTTGCTCGGCCTGTCGTACGCAGAGGCCGCCGCAGTTGAAGGGGTGCCGGTGGGCACCATCCGTTCCCGGGTCGCCCGGGCCCGCGACGACCTGGTCGAGGCGGCCGGCGACGCGCTGACCGGCTGAGCGCGGAACTTCCGGCGGAGACGGGACGACAAATGAGCGTGACTGCACCTTCCTCCGGGGCTGGCCGTTGGCCTGTCGTCCGGCCCTGGCTCGGCACGGCGGCCCGGCTCGGCCTCGCCGCCGTCTGGCTCGTGGCCGGCGCGTCGAAGGTCGGCGACCTCGCCGCCTCCGGGCGTGCCGTCAACGCGTACCAGGTGATGCCGTACGACGTGGCGAGCGTGATCGGCGCGGCCCTGCCCTTCGTCGAGCTGGCGCTGGGCGTGCTGTTGCTGCTCGGGCTTGCCACCCGGCTCGTCGCCGGGGTGTCAGCCGCACTCCTGGTGGTCTTCATCGCGGGGATCGCCTCGGCCTGGGCGCGGGGGTTGGCCATCGACTGCGGCTGCTTCGGCAGCGGCGGGCAGTTGGCCGAGGGACAGGCCCCCAGTTACCTCCCGGAGATCCTTCGGGACCTGGGATTCTTGGTACTGGCCGGATTTCTGCTGATCTGGCCACGTACGCCCGTCTCGGTGGACGGATGGTTGTCCGGCGAGCCCGTTGTGGAGGACGAGGATGAGTAGTCGCAAGGGGCAGCGGGACGCCGCCCGGGTGGTCCGCGAGCAACTCGCCCGAGAGCGGCGGCGCAGACGCACGATCTGGGTCTCGGCCGGGGCCGTCGTCGTCCTGGTCATCGCCGGTGTCATCGGCTGGGCCGCCTGGTCCAGCCAGCGCTCCGACGAGTTCACCACCCCGCCCGGCGCCAACGCGGCCGGCACCGGCATCGTCACCGGCGGCGGGCCGGTCACCGTCGACGTCTACGAGGACTTCCTCTGCCCGGCCTGCAAACAGTTCGAGCAGACCAGCGGGGCGACGCTCGAACAGTTGGTGGCCGAGAACAAGGCGAAGGTGGTCTACCACCCCGTCGCGTACCTGAACCGATTCTCCACCACCGAATACTCGACCCGGTCGTCGGCCGCCTCCGGCTGCGCCGCGGCGGGCGGCAAGTACCACGAGTACGCCAAGGCACTGTTCGCCCAGCAGCCGCCGGAGGGCAGCGCCGGGCTCACCGACGACCAGCTGATCGACATCGGTGTCGGCGTGGGCCTCGACCGGGGCTCCTTCGGCACCTGCGTGAAGGACAAGACCTACCGGGCGTGGACCGAACACGTCACCGACGACGCCAGCCGGAGCAACGTCACCGGCACGCCGACCGTCAAGGTCAACGGCAAGTCGGTCGACAACCCCACCCCGGACGCTCTCACCGCAGCCGTGGCGGCGGCCGGCAAGTGATCCGTACCCTGCTGACCCGGGCCGGCCTGGTCGCCACCGCGGCCTGCGCGGCCACCCTGCTCACCGCGGCGCCCGCCGCCGCGCACGGCGCGGACGCACCCGACGGCACCGACTACCGCACCCGGACCACCGGGGTCGCACCGGCACGGCCAGGGCTGGAGGTACGCGTCGTCGAGGCGGGCGCCCGACTGGAGCTGACCAACCGCACCGGCCGCGCCGTCGAGGTGATCGGCTACTCCGGCGAGCCGTACCTGCGGGTCGGCCCGGACGGGATCTTCGAGAACAGCCGCTCCCCCGCCACGTACCTGAACCGCACCATCACCGGGGACACCGCGCTCCCGGCCGAGGCCGACCCGGCCGCCCCGCCGTCCTGGCGGCGGATCGACGACGGGCCGACGGTGCGCTGGCACGACCAGCGCGCACTGTGGCGGGAGTCGGCACCACCGGAGGCGGTACGCGCCGCACCGGACCGGGAGCACCGGGTCCGCGACTGGACGGTCCCACTGCGCGACGGTGCCGACCCGGTGGTCATCGGCGGCACGCTCGACTGGGTGCCGCCGCCGGACGCGTACACCTGGTGGACGGTGACCATCGTGGGCCTGCTCGCGGTGGGCGCGCTCGGCCTGGTCGCCGCCGCCGCGCCGGCCGGCGCCCGCGCGCTGTCCGCCGTCGGCGCGTTGCTGGTCGTCGGCGGCGCACTGACCGTCGTGTACCCGGTGGGGCGGGAACTGGACGCGGGCGCGCAGGGTGTCGGCGGAGTGCTGGTCGGGCTGCTGTCCGGGCAGATCTGGTCGCTGCTCACCGGCCTCGGCGCGGTCGCCGCCGGTTGGTACGCGCTGGCCCGCCGCCCGGCCGCCGACTTCGCTGTGGCGCTGGCCGGGGCCTGCCTGGCGCTCTTCGGCGGCGCGGCGAACGCCGCCGTGTTCGCCCGGTCCATCGCCCCGGTGCCCTGGTCGCCCGAGGTCGCCCGCGTCATGGTGGCGGTGGTGCTGATCACCGGTGCCGGCGCGACGGCCGCAGGAGTCCTCCGCCTGCACGCCGCCTCCCGGGCCGCCACCGCAGCACCCCGGGCCGACGACGCCGAACGCGGAGCTACGGCCGCGGGGTGAAACCGTAGGGAAGTTCCAGGCGGTGGCGGGCCAGCAGGGCCTCGTCACGCAGCAGGTCTCCGGTGGGGGCGTCGGCGACGATCCGGCCACCGTCCAGGATCACCGAGCGTTCGCACAACTCCGCCGCGTACGGCAGGTCGTGCGTGACCATCAGCAGGGTCACCGGCAGGTCGCGCAGGATCTCGGCCAGCTCACGGCGGGCCGCCGGGTCCAGATTCGACGACGGCTCGTCGAGCACCAGGATCTCCGGGTGCATGGCGAGCACGGTGGCCACCGCCACCCGGCGGCGCTGCCCGAACGACAGATGCTGCGGGGCCCGCTCCCGGTGCTCACTCATCCCCACCGCCGCGAGAGCCTCGTCCACCCGCGCGGCCAGCTCCGCCCCGCGCAGGCCCAGGTTCGCCGGCCCGAACGCCACGTCCTCCGCCACCGTGGGCAGGAACAACTGGTCGTCCGGGTCCTGGAAGACGATGCCCACCCGGCGACGCACCTCGCCCAGGGTGGCCCGATCCGGCGTCACGGTCAGCCCGCCGACGCTCACGCTGCCCTCGGTCGGGGTGAGGATGCCGTTGAGATGCAGCACCAGCGTCGTCTTGCCGGCCCCGTTGGGCCCGAGCAACGCCACCCGATCGCCGCGCGGCACGCTCAGGTCCACCCCGTGCAGGGCGACATGCCCATCCGGGTACGCGTAGCGAACGCCACGAACGTCCAGCGAGACAGCGGTCTGCACGACACCGATCATGACAGCACGACGGCGGTGGCGGCGATGGAGGCCGCCAACACCGGCACGGTGGCCGCGACCAGCCACTGGCCGGTGGTCGCCGCGCCCTCGCTCTGCCACACGGCGGGCATCCGCCCGGTGTAACCCCGCGACAGCATCGCCAGATAGACCCGCTCACCCCGCTCGAAGGCGCGCAGGAACAGCGCCCCGATCCCGGCGGCGAAACCGCGCAACTGCCACAGGAAACGCGGGTCGTCACCCCTGGAGATCCGGGCCACCCGCATCCGCCGCGCCTCGCCGATCAGCACGTCGAGGTAGCGCAGCATGAACGTGGCGATCTGGGTGAACACCTGCGGGCAGTGCAGCCGGTCCAGCCCCACGATCAGGGCCCGGGTCGTGGTGGTCGCGGCGAGCAACAGCGAGGCGAGGACTCCCAGGGTGCCCTTGGCCACGATGTTCCACGCGCCGTGCAGGCCGTCCTCGGACAGCCGCAGGCCCAGCACCTCGACCCGGTCGCCGCTGCCGAGGAACGGCAGCGCCACCGCGAACAGCACGAACGGCAGCTCGATCAGCGCCCGGCTCAGCAACCACCGCGGCCCCACCCGGGCCAGCGCCGCCACCACCGCCACCAACAGGGCGTACGCGCCGAAGGCCCAGAACGCCGTACGCGGGGTGGCCACCACGGCGATGGTGAAGACCACCATCGCCACGATCTTCACCTCGGGCGGGAGCCGGTGCACCGGCGAGTCCGACTCGCGGTACAGCACGTGCCCGTGACCGGCACCCATCTGCGCGTACCCTGCTCAGCTGGCCGCGTCGGCGCGGCGCCGGACGTCGTCGGACGTCGCGGGGTCACCGTCGGTCGGGTTGGTGCCGTCGGTCGGCGTGGTGCCGTCGGTGGGCGTCGTGCCGTCGGTCGGGGTTGTGCCCCGGCGGCGCAGCAGCCAGAAGCCGCCAGCTCCGATCGCGAAGGTCACCAGCACCCCGAGCACCCCGGAGAGGCCGGTGGAGACGAAGCTGTTCCGCACGCCACGCACGCCGTAGTCGGCCAGCGGGCTGTCGGCCAGCTCGTGGTCACGGGCCTGCTGGGCGGGGCAACTGCCGCCGACGATGTTGTCGTCGGCGTCGACGGTGCAACCCTTGAGCAGGGACGAGTCCAGCCCGTCCGGGTGGGACGAGGCGTAGTTGCTCACCACACCGGCGAGCAGCAGGGCGACCAGCAGGCCACCGGCCAGGAAGGCCCAGGAACGGTTCTTCATCGGGCACCTCCGGTGACCGGGACAGCGGGGGCGGCAGGGGCGGCGGGCGTGCGCAGGGAGCGCAGCGCGTACACCAGGTCGGGGCGCACCTTCGCGACGGTGAGCACTGTGGTCGCGGTGATCAGGCCCTCGCCGATGCCGATCAGCAGGTGGACGCCCGCCATCGTGCCGGCCAGGCCGGTCAGGTTGTTACCCAGGTCGGTGGTGCCGCCCAGCCAGTACTGCAGGACGAAGCCCTGCGACGCGACCACCACGCTGAGCGTGGCGGCGACGAACGCCGTCACGGCCAGACCGGCCCGCGTACGGGGCAGCACCCGCAGCAGCACCGCGATCAGCACGTACGCCGCAGCGGTGCCGAGCAGCGCCATGTTCGTGATGTTGAGGCCGAGCATCGCCACGCCGCCGTCACCGAAGATCAGTGCCTGCACCACCAGCACCACGGCCACGCAGAGCGCGCCGACCCACGGACCGACCAGCATGGCGGCGAGCGCGCCACCGAGCAGGTGGCCGCTCACGCCGGCCGTGAAGATCGGGAAGTTGAGCATCTGGACGGCGAAGATGAACGCCGCCACCAGGCCCGCCATCGGGGCCAGCCGGTCGTCCAGGTCGCGCCGACCGCGCAGGACGCAGACGGTGAGCGCGGCAAGGGCCAGCGCAGCGAAGATGGCTGCAACCGGACCGTCGATGATCCCGTTCGAGATGTGCATCGCCAGTGTTTCCACGCGACCTCCCACGCGTCCGCGGGCCCGACCGGGCCGGCGTGGGTCAGCCTATTTCCCAAACCTCGTTGTTGCCAGAGTCTTGCAACAACGGATGAGCTTGATCACCTTCCAGGTCAGGTGTGGCGTCGGCACTTCGGCTGATCGGCTCGGCTTCCGTGAACGTCGGGGTGCCCGCTGGGTGATCGACTCGCCTTTCTTGATGTCGGGGTGTCCGCGGGTCGGGGATGCCCCGGTTTCCAGAACCACGAGTCGATCTTCACCCGCCGGCGCGGACCCGCGCGGCTCGCCGACGACGGCACCGGCCAACCCAGCGGTATCGTCGGGCCATGACCGCGCCCGACCGTCTCTCCGCCGGTGACCCTGCCCCCGAGTTCACCCTCGCCACCGACACCGGCGACCAGCTCTCCCTCGCCGACCTGCGAGGCCGCAAGGTCGTCCTGTACGCCTACCCGTCGGCGATGACCCCCGGCTGCACCAAGCAGGCCTGCGACTTCCGCGACTCGCTCGCCTCGCTCCAGGCCGCCGGCTACGAGGTCGTCGGCATCTCCCCGGACAAGCCGGAAAAGCTGGCGAAGTTCCGCGAGCGCGACGCGATCACCTTCCCGCTGGTGTCCGACCCGGACAAGGCGGTGCTGACCGCCTACGGCGCGTACGGCGAGAAGCAGCTCTACGGCAAGACCGTCACCGGCGTGATCCGCTCGACGTTCGTGATCGACGCCGACGGCAAGATCGAGCGGGCGCTCTACAACGTCAAGGCCACCGGCCACGTCGCCAAGCTCCGCCGCGACCTCGGCCTGGACTGATCTGTCGTACCGGGCCGCTACGTTCCATCAGTGGTTCGATACAAATACACGCCCGAAGCGTTGGCCGCCGCTGCCGCCGCCGCGCGCAACATCACCGAGGTGATGCGGTTGCTCGGCGTTCGCGTCAGTGGTGGCTCGCACGCGCACATCAGTCGGCAGCTCAAGAGATTCGGCATCGACACGTCGCACTTCACCGGTCAGGCACACAGCAAGGGTCGCCGAGGTGAACGGCGCACCACTTCAGCAGAGCTTCTGGTCGTGCTGCCCGAGGGTTCCCGTCGGACGCCCGGCGTGCGATTGAAGTGGGCGCTGGGCACACTCGGCGTGCCGCAGGAGTGCGAGGGGTGCGGGATAGGGCCGGTGTGGCGAGGCGCTCCACTCATCCTGCACGTCGACCACATCAACGGAGACTTCCTCGACAACCGGCCACCGAACCTGCGGCTCCTCTGTCCCAACTGCCACAGTCAGACCCCCACCTACGCCGGCCGACGGAACCGGGCTGGTATCCCCACCGTTCCCGTGCACCCGGCGCCCGGTGATCAGGAGCGCTCGCACGAGACTGCCGGATCCGGTCGCCGACCAGCAACGCGGGAGGATCTCGTCAACCTGTTCGGTCAGGTCGACGCGCAGCAGGTGACGGCCTTGGAGGCGGCACGGCAGTTGGACTGGTCGCCGGCCTATCTGCACAAGGTTCGGCGGAAGCTCGAGCAGGACGGAGTGTTGAGGCCACGTCCGGACCGCAGGTGGCGTTCGAGGGCTCATCGCGACGTGGTGATAGAACAGGCGCTGGCGCATCCGGATGTTGGACCGAAGCGGCTGTCGGGGATCCTCCGCAATCTGCCGGGCCGAGCATGCAGGGTGAGTCATGGCACGGTCTCGACCATCCTCAGGGAGGCCGGGCTCAACACCGTCGACGCCAGACGCTCTAGACTCAGGGCGTTGGCGGGAGTGGCGTAACGGCAGCCGCGCAGGTCTTAGGAACCTGTATCCGGAAGGATGTGGGGGTTCGAATCCCCTCTCCCGCACAGGTCGACACACACCCCCGCACCAGAGCGCGATTGTCGGGCGCGTCACTGTCGTGGGTCGCGGGCCTGGTCAGCGGGTCAGGATGGCGGGCGTGAGTCTGCATTTCGTCCTCGACCCCGACCTGACCCCGCAGCTGCGCGCCGAGATCGTCGATCTCTGGGCGGACGTCAGCAACGCCGGCGGCGCCGTCGGTTTCGTGCCGCCGGTCACCGCCGCTGACGTTCACGTCCTCGCCGACCCGACCTTCGCCGGTATCGCCGACGGTCCGGACCGGCTGCTGGTCGGCTACTCCGGCGACCGGCTGGTGGCGGCACTGATCTTCAGTGACAACCGTTTTTCGCTCAAGGCGCACTGGTGTGTGTTGAAGCGGGTGATGGTCCACCCGGACACTCAGGGCGCCGGCTACGGCGCCGCGCTGATGGTCGAGGCGGCCCGGTTGGGGCGGGAGTTCGGCCACGAGGCGTTGCACGTCACTGTGCGCGACGGGTTGGGGTTGGACAGGTTCTACGCCCGTCTCGGTTATCGGGAGATCGGCCGGCTGCCGCGCGCGTTGCGGGTGGCGCCCGGTGACGACCGCGACGAGATCCTGATGTGGCTCGACCTGACGCCGGTCGACTGAGCGGTCAGCCCGCGCACCAACGGGCGTTCGCTCCGGCCGGCTGGGTGGTCGGCGCACCGGTGGTTGGTGCGCTCGCCTTCGCCACCTCGACCGGACGGCGGGCCGGGGTCGGCGTGACAGCGGGTCGACTGCCGGGCGGACGGACCGATGTGGAGGCGCGCGGGGTGGCCGCCACGGCCCCGCGCCCGTACATCCGGACCACGCTGTTCTGCACCTGACCGGGTGCCAGGCGGACGCCGCCGACGGTGGCCCGGTTTCCGTAGACGTCGCTGACGCGGATGCTGAACGGGCCGGGCCCGGCACCGGAGTCGATCAGCCAGTAGTTGTAGTCCTGCCGGGCGGCCGACTGCCACACACCACTGTCGCCCTGCCGGACTTCGACGGACCGCAGCGGGTTGCCGTGATTCCCGACCCGGACGGCGAACCACCACTGCGACGCGCCCTCCTTCATCCGGAAGGTGAGCGGTCCGGGCAGCGGCGGGTTGACCACGGCGCGGTAGGTGACGGGGACGAGGCCCTGGACCGGGTCGGCGATCCGGGCGAACGCCTCGCGGGACAGATCGAGGTGCCCAGGCGCGCACTCCGGGCACTGGTCCATGATCAGCACTCGAACGGTGCCCTTCGGGCCGGTCACGTCGAGGAATCCGCCGCAGGCGGCAGCCGCGGAGTATTCGCTCGGGCCGAGCGCCACGTAGAGCCGGTTGGCCGGGGCGGCGGGGTTCGAGCAGTTGCCGCCGGCACCCTTCGAGTCGTAGAAGGTGGCCTTGCCGCTGTGTGTGGCGTTGCCGGTGGGTGGCGCGGCGGCGAGCGGCCGGGCGGCGGCGCAGGCCGGGGCGGAGCCGGACCGCAGGGTCAGGGTGAGGCCGAGTGCCGCCGCGAGAACGGTGACGCCGGTCGCCACCAGCCAGGGCACCGGGCGGGACGACGTCGCGGGCCGCTCCTCGGGAGCATGGTCCAGGTCGATGGTGATGTCGACAGCGCTCTCGTCCGTCACGACGGCGATGCTGCCGGACTCGGGCGCGAGCGGACAAGCCGGCTAAGCCAAAGCTAAGACAGCATCGACGGACGGTGATCGCCGCGTTCCGGTCGTGGGTCGGGCCCGCCCGTCAGGTCGCGAGGACGACCGGGGCTCCCACGGTCAGGGGTCCACTGTCGATCGGCACCAGGTGCAGTCCGAAGAGGAGCTTCTGCTGGACGTTGCGGTGTCGCCCGAGTGTGCGCAGGGGTTCCTTCGTGCGTACCCCGGTTTCCTGGTCCGTGGTGGTCACCACGCACCGGTCGCACGGCCCGGCGGCGCGAAACCGCAGGTCGCCGATGTGAAGCGACCGGCCGGCCCAGTCATCCTCGGCCCAGGACGGCGCCCCGTCGACCACCAGGTTGGGCCGGAACCGGGTCATCGGCACCGGTTCCTCCCCCGCCTCGGCGAGCCAGCCGTTGAGGGCGTCGAGGGAGGCGGTGTTGGCCAGCAGCAGCGGGTAGGCGTCGGCGAAGCTGACCTGGTCACCGGTGTCGTGTTCACGGTCCCCGGCGGCCAGGTGGCGGGTCGGCTGACCCAGCCAGACCAGCCGGACCGGTCGGCCGAGCAACGCGCCGAGCCAGTCGTCGGCCGCCGGGCCGGCCGGCAGCGCCGGGACCGGGAGCTTGCGGCTGCGGAAGGTGCGCACCGCGACCGGTGCACCGTCGGCCGGTTCGGGCACGTCGAGGTCGGACTGCCCGTCGGCGCTCAGCACCAGACCCCCGGGGCGCACTGTGGCGCGCAGGCCGACCAGCCGGGTGGTCTCGCGTTGGGTGACGCCGACGCCGTCGGCGTCCACGACCATCCAGCGTCGGTCGCCGGCCAGGCCCCACGGCTGCACGAACGCGCCGTCGTGGTCGAGCCGGTGGCAACCCTTGACGGGGTACGTGTGAATCGAGGTCAGCCGCACCCGGTCACCATGCCACGCCGATGCCGTCTCCCGGGTACCAGTGGTTGGCGGGGCTCTCCCGGTAGGCGAGGAACCGCCGTCCGGTGCGCTCGGCGTGCTCGGCGAGCACATTGGTGCTGGTGACGTTGTCGGTGAGCAGGATGGCGCCGGGGGCGAGCTTCGGCTCGACGGCGTCGAACTCGCGTTTCTCGTGGGCGCGACTGTGGTCGCTGTCGTGCAGGAAAAGGTCGACCGGGCGGTCCAGTGCGCCGATCGAGGCGATCGAGTCGCCGATCACCAGGTCGACGACTTCCGACCAGGGCTCGCTGGCGGCCAGGTAGCCGGCCTCGGGGTTGATGTCCAGTGACGTGACCCGACCCGGGTGGCCCTCCTGCGCGTTGCGGAGGAGGGCGGACGCCAGGACGCAGGTGCCCAACCCCTTGTCGACGCCGGTCTCCACCACGTGCGCGGGGTGGGTGGCGCGGACGATCGCGTACCACCCCACGCGTCGGGCGTAGTGGACGTGTTTGTCGGCGAGACCGCGTCGGGCTGCGGTGGCGGTGGCCCGCTCGATGTGGTGCCGCAGCACGTCGTCGGACTCGATTTCGGCAACGTAGCCACGGACCTGCTTGACCGGGATGTCGCAGACCACGCTGACGAACCAGGCCAGGTGGTGACGGCTGAGCTTGGTCAGCTCGTACGTGTAGTTGTGGTGTTCCCGGGAGGCGACCAGCCAACGAGCCGAGATGCGCAGCACCTTGGCGTCGTGGCGGGCGACCCGGGCGAGCCGCTTGGGAAACGCGGCGACGGGGGCGAGTGGGGTACGGGCGATGGCTCGGCGCAGCTGCGTGGCGTCCACCGCTGCTTCATACCAGGTTCGGGCGAACGTCTGGGCGGAAAGTCTTTTGGTCAGGATGTGAAACCATACGGCCCAGACGGGGGCACGTGCGCGTAACCCGCAATCAGTAGCATCGCGGCATGCAGTATCGCCAAGAGTACGCGGAGCCCGAGACCCAGCTCATCGCGGCGCAGCAACCATCGGAGCCGACCAAGCAGGCGCGCACCAAGCGCCCGCGGTGGCAGAAGGTCGCTTTGATCACCTTCGTGATCCTGGCACTGCTCGGCGGCGGCGGGATGATCGCCGGAGGCCTCTACTTCCGTTCGATCAACTCTGGCATCGAGCGGGTCGACGCCTTCGACGGTGTGCCGGAGGCCGAGCGTCCGCAGGTGGGTGAGAACGCCAAGGGCGCCATGAACATCATGATTCTCGGCAGTGACTCGCGCGACCCGGAGAGCGAGGCCGGCTCCCGCACCGACACGATCATCCTGGCTCACCTCCCGAAGGACCGCTCCAGCGCCCAACTCATCTCGATCCCCCGGGACAGCTGGGTCAGCGTGCCGAAGTCGTCAACGGGTCGGGGCGGCAAGGACGCGAAGATCAACGCATCGTTCGCGTGGGGTGGTGTTCCGTTGATGGTGCAGACGGTGGAGAAGTTCACCGGAGTGCGCGTCGACCACGTGGCGATCGTCGACTTCGGAGGCTTCAAGGAAATCGTCGACGCACTGGGCGGCATCAACGTGGACGTGGAGAAGGGTTTCACCACCCTGTACGCGCTGAACGGTAGCCGGACGTTCAAGGCTGGTCAGCAGAAGATGGACGGAGCGGCCGCGCTTGACTACGCACGCGAGCGGCACGCCTTCGCCGACGGCGACTTCGCGCGGATCCGGCACCAGCAGCAGGTCATCAAGGCGATTCTGGACAAGGCTGCATCCGGCGGAACGCTCGCCAACCCGGCCAAGCTGAACTCCTTTGTCAAGGCGACGGCGGACGCGGTTGCCGTGGACAAGGCCATGAACCTGCTTGACCTCGCCTCCCAGATGCGCGATCTGCGCAGTGGCAACCTGACGTTCCTCACCTGCCCCACCAAGGGCACCGGGATGATGGGCACCGAAAGCGTGGTTCTGGTCGACAAGGAGAAGGCCGCGAAGGTCTTCGGAGCGGTCCGCAACGACAACGTTCCGGAGATCCTGTCCGCCGCAAAGTAGGAGCAGGAACTGACTTGCCGGCCATGGTGGCGCACCTCGGCCGATCGTAGAGTTCGGTCGCCCTTCTGGTCGGGACACGTGACCGAGGGCTTTCACGGGGAGGTCCACAAGTGTCAGGCCAGTCTGCGACCAGCCATCCGCCCAAACCGCCGTACGGCGGACGACTCGACGTGCCGGGCGACGGGGGCCGCCTCTACGGTGGCGGCGCCCCACCTGTCCCGCAGTCGAGAGAGCCGGAGCCACAGGCGGAGGCTCCGCCTGAAATAGCCGGGTTGAGCACCACCGCCGTCCTGCCGTACGCCAGGTCCCGCACGTCGTCGCGGACCCGATGGCTGCGAGCGTGGATGATGGTCGCGCCCGTCGACCTGGTGGCGTTGCTCGCGCCGCTGCTGCTGAGCCAGAGCTACTGGCGCGGGACCATCGCCAATGCCGTCCTGACGCTGACCCTCTTCGCTGCCGGCGGCCTCTACCGGCCGCGCCGGCACGTGAGCATCCTCGACGAACTGCCGAGTCTCTGTGGGCGGCTGCTGGCCGCTGGCTCGGTCGTGGCCATCATCGCGGCCGAGCGGCACGCCTCGGTGGCGTACGTCGGCGGTTTCATGCGGGGCGTCGCGCTGTCCGCGTTGTTCGTGATCCTCGGGCGCGCGGCCAGCAGGGCGTTCACCGTCCTGTCCCGCAAGCGTCGGTGGGCGGAGCACAACGCGATCATCGTCGGGGGCGGCCCGATCGGTATCGAACTCGCACGGCTGCTGCGCCGTTATCCGCAGTACGGACTGCGCTTCGTGGGCTGCGTTGACGCTCCGTCACGGCAGGACAACGGCGTGCTTACCCTGAGTGGGACACTGACGGACCTCGAACACCTCGTCCGGCTGTCGGAGTGCGAGGTCCTGATCATCGCCGACCCGGACTGCCACGAGTCGGCCCTCATGGAAACTCTGCTCCAGCCGCGCAGCTCGCGCTGCGATCTGTGGGCCGTGCCCCGGCTGTGGGGATCCCGCTCCCAGAGCGGCTACCCCGACCACATCGGCGCGTTCCCGATCGTCAAGATCGGCGACATCTCGCTGAGCGGCCCGCGGTGGGCCATCAAGCGGGCGTCCGACATGCTGTTTGCGGGGATCGCTCTCCTCCTGCTGAGCCCGGTGCTGCTGCTCTGCACCATCGCCACGTTCATCGATGGTGGCCGGGGCATCTTCTTCTACCAGGAGCGGATCGGCCGGTACGGCAAGCCGTTCAAGGTCATCAAGTTCCGGTCGATGCGTCCCGTGAACGAGCAGGAGTCCCAGACCAACTGGTCCATCGCGCACGACAACCGGGTCGGCCCGATTGGCCGGTTCATGCGCCGGACGTCGCTGGACGAGCTGCCTCAGCTGTGGAACATCCTGCGCGGCGACATGAGCGTGGTCGGGCCACGGCCGGAGCGGCCGTACTTCGTCGAGAAGTTCTCGGCCGAGTACCCGAACTATGCGGCACGCCACCGCGTCCCCGTCGGGCTCACCGGGCTCGCTCAGGTCAGTGGCCTGCGGGGCGACACCCCGATCTCCGACCGGGCGCGGTTCGACAACTACTACATCGAGAACTGGTCGCTGTGGTTGGACGTCAAGGTCGTGCTCCGTACGGTCTCGGAGGTCTTCCGCGGCGGAGGCCGCTGACCGGACGCGAAAACCGCGGGTGATGGCACCGACGTTTCCAGAACCGTCGGCGCCACCACCCGCGGCGCTGTCAGATCACGCGGTGGGTGTGGTCTTGAGGGGTTCCCACCAGGTGCGGTTGTCGCGGTACCAGGCGACGGTGTCGGCGAGGCCGTGGTCGAGGGTGATGCTGGGGGTGTAGCCGAGTTCTTCGCTGATCTTGGTGA
>NZ_JAGPXS010000039.1:0-11665 GCF_018070425.1 Micromonospora sp. C81 | reverse complement strand
GGGTGCGGGGTGCGGGGTGCGGGGTTCGGGGTTCGGGGTGCGAGACGGAGGGGTTGCGGTGCGGCGGCGGGGACGGCGCGGCGGGTCAGGTCAGGTCGAACATCGCGACCGCGTTGTTCCAGCAGACCGCGCGCAACCAGTCGTCGCCCAGGTCGAGCCGGGCCAACCCGGTGAGCTGGTCGGCGTACGGGTAGGGGATGTTGGGGAAGTCGCTGCCCAGCAGCACCTTGCCGGACAGTCCCAACTCGCGCAGTCGGGGCAGCTCGTCGTCGGGGAAGGGGACGAACTGGTCGAAGAAGGGCGTGAAGGCCATCGTGGTGTCCAGCCGGACCCGCTCGTACGCCTCCGCGAGATCCAGGAACGCCCGATAGTCCGGGGCGCCGAGGTGTGCCACCACGGCGGTCAGCCGAGGATGGCGGGCCAGCAGCTCGCCGAACTGCTCCGGGCCGGTGTGCGCGGTGCCCACGGGTGCGTGCCCGGCGTGCACGACCACCGGCACACCCGCGTCGGACAGCATCCCCCACACCTGGTCCAGCGCCGGATCCGTCGGCGAGAAGCCGCCGACCTGGACGTGCACCTTGAACACGCGGGCCCCGTCGGCCAGCGCCGCCTCGACGTAACCGGGCGCGTCCGGTTCGGGGAAGAAGGTGGCCGAGGGCAGGCAGCCCGGGGTGACCCGGGCGAAGTCCAGCGACCACCGGTTGAGGTCCGCGGCCATGCCCGGCCGGTGGGCGTACGCCAGGGCGCTGAACGCCCGCACGCCCAGACGCTGCAGGTACGCGACCCGCTCGGCGTCGCTCCACCGGTACCGGATCGGCCACTCGGTGCCGACCAGTGGGCCGGCCGCGTCGAAGTACGCCCAGATCCTGCGCAGCAGGCGCGGCGGTAGGAAGTGCACGTGCACGTCGGCCAGGCCGGGCAGGCCTAGTCCGCGCCAGAATGCCGGCACCCGCGCGTCGGCGGCTGGCGGCGGCTCCGGTGCCGGATCGGTCATATCTCGATGTCGAACCGGCTCAGCACCGAGGGCGCGATCAGGCCGACGGTCGCGAGCGCCGAGACGGCGGTCAGGGCGAGGCGCATCCCGACCACCTCGGCCTTGCTGCCGACCCGCAGGGCGATGCTGTTCGGCAGGCCGATCATCATCCACATCCGCCGTTTGATCGGGATCGGCCAGAGGATCGGCACGCCGGCTCGGGTGATCATGTCGCCGAGGATGTGCACGAAGCAGCCCACCCCCAGGGCCGTGCCGATCAGCGGATAGCCGCGACCGCCCGGCAGGTTGGCGAAGGTGAACCAGGCCGCCCCGGCCGACGCGAGGGTGATGATCACCCAGCCGGCGCGTTCCGCCCACTCGTCGAACAGCCCGCGCAGCGCCAGGCCGAACATGAAGAACAGGATGGTGATGACAGCCCACTTGCCGTACGCGGCGCAGAGTGCTGTGGTGCCCCAGCCGACCAGCACGGTGAACGGCAGGGTGTGGGTCAGCGTCCGGTGCCCGTTGTTGCGACGCGGGTCCCTGCTGAGCTTCGTGGCGTAGTAGACCCCGAGCGAGATCTTCTCCATCACCTCGGCGGCGAAGAGCGAGAAGACCCCGAAGGTGCGGGCCACGGTGGCCCCACCCTGGTTCCTGGTCACCTTGCCCGACATGTCGAGATCGGGAAAGAGCGCGCCGCCGGCACACACCGCGGTGCCCACCGCCAACGCGAGCGGCGACTGGTGGTAGTCGGCGAAATGGTCCAGTGCCCAGGACCCCGCCAACCACACCGCCGCGCCGGACAGCGCGTGCTGTGGTCCCATCATCTCGGCTCACCCTCCCCAGGGATCTTGAGCGCCCAAAACTACGCCACTGTAGTCAGCCTCGGCGTCGCAGGGGCATCACCCGGAAGGTCCACATCGGACGCTGTCAGAGAGCGGGGGTGAAGCTCTGCCGGATCATCGGCAAGTATGCCGCGTTGACCTGCCAGTCGAACTCTTTTGTCAACCACGAGACGGTGTAGGAACGCTCGGCCGAGGTGTTGGCCAGCAACCGGAAACTGTGCACCTGTTCGCCTGCCGCGTTCTCCCAGCCGCACTCCCAGACAGCGCCACCCTCGTAGATGTCCATCGCGGAGATGTCCACCTTGCGATAGCCGGGGAGCAGCCCGTCACCGGTGGTGAGTCGCGCCTCCTCGGCCTTCCAGTGCGCCACCGGGTCGGCCCGCACCGGCCCGGACTCGACGCTGAGCACCCGGGCCCCGCCCGTCTCCCGGAAGCAGGTCACCGACCCCTCCGTCCAGCGCGCCCAGCCCACCGGCGCGGCGATCCGGAAGCCGGTCGGGTCGTCGTGCCAGGTCCAGCCGTCGAGTAGCCGGTACCGTGCCTCGGTCGGCGGCGCGACCGACGCCACCGGAGTGGACGTCGGCGGCGGTGGCGGTGGTGTCGCGCAGGCGAACGCGGCCGGCCGGGCGCTCGACGCGCCCCCACCGGAACCGGACGGCGGCGTCCGCTCGTCGTTGCGGTAGACCAGACCCACGGTGACGCCGCCGGCGACGAGGAGAGCGGTGGCCGCGCCGCCGAGAGCGATCAGGCGTCGTCGGCGTCTGCGGGGGCGGCTCGCCGGCCGACCCGCCGACGTCGGCGGGTGGTCAGGCGCACCGACCGTGTCCACCGGAGCGGGCGACCTGGTACGGCCCGCGTTCCGCAACGCCGCCACCGCCGAGGACATCGGCGGCGCGGCCGGCTGGTCGGGCTCCGCGGCCGCCTGCCGCAGCAGCGGCTCCGCCTCCGCGGCGGTCAACCGCCGCCAGGGGTCGCGTTGCAGCAGGCCGAGGAGCACGGGGCGCAACGGCCCGGCCCGCCGCATCGGGTCCGGCGGCTCGGTGGCCAGCGCGCTCAGCGTCGCCATCGCGCTCGACCGGGCGTACGGGGACTGGCCCTCGACCGTCGCGTAGAGCGTCGCGCCCAGCGACCACAGGTCGGTGCGTGGATCCGACACCCCTTCGCGGGCCCGCTCGGGGGCGACGAACTGCGGTGAGCCGAGCACGGTGCCCGGACCGGTCATCGCACCCTCACCACCGTCGAAGGTGGCCAGCCCGAAGTCGGTGAGCACCACCCGGCCGTCGTCGGCCACCAGCACGTTGTGCGGCTTCACGTCGCGGTGCAGCACCCCGGCGGTGTGCGCGGCCCGCAACGCGGCCAGCACCGCCAACCCGACAAGAGCGGTGCGCTGCGGGCTCAGCGGCCCCTCGGCGCTGATGATCTGCTGCACCGACCGGGACTGCACGTACTCCATCACGATCCAGGGGCTCTCCCGGTCGTGCACCACGTCGTAGATGCGGACCACGTTGGGGTGGTTGAGCCGCGCGGCGGTGCGAGCCTCGCGCAGTGTCCGCAGTCGCAGCTCCTCGCGCTCGGCCTCGGCCAGCCAGGACGGCGGCACGACCTCCTTCACCGCCACGTCGCGATGCAGCATCTCATCGCGAGCAAGCCACACCCGGCCCATCCCGCCGGTGCCGACCAGGTCGAGCAGCCGGTACCGACCCGCGATCAGCAACTGCTGCACGGTCGCTCCCCCTTGGTCACCCCGGGTTACACGATAGCTACCGCGCCCGCTCTTTTCATCCGCTGAGCGGCCTCGATCCACGCCGGACGGTAGTCCGGATCATGACTATACGGTGCAGGTCAGGGGGGTGGTCGGAAACTGTTTCGCACTGCCGTCCAGTCCGCGCCGGCCTTGGTCCAGTCCCTGTCGTCGGTGATCCAGGCCAGCGTCCACCGGCCCGCGCCGACGACCTGTTGCCGGGCGTGCAGCCATGCGCCGTACGGGGCCTGCCAGCGGCACTCCCACTCCGCCCCTCCGTCGGCAGCGGCGAGCCGGATCTCGTCGTACCCCGGCAGGGCACCGGCCTGGGCAGCCACGTCGCGGACCGTGCGGAGTCGGACCAGCGGGTCGCTGTCGTCGCCGCTGGCGACGCTGAAGGCCCGGCCGGACCTGGGGTCCTGGAAGCAGGCCACCGCGCCGTCGCGGGAGTAGTACCAGGTCGCCGGCACCGCAACCCGGAACCCGATGGTGTCGGCGTGCCAGACCCAGCCGGGTGGCGGGCGGAACCGTTCGCCCGCTGCGGGGGCGCCGGCCAGCACGGGCGCACCGGCCGCCTTCGGACGGACACATGGGAAGGGTGGCGGAGGAATGCCCGGGCCTCCCGGCGGTGGGCCGGGGCGGTCGGGGTCGTAACCCGGGCCCGGCCCGCCCGGGCCGCCACCACCGTCCGGCGGCCGTGCGGTGGGCCGGCCGGCGGTGTCCCTGGGCTCGTCACCGGTGACGGCCATCGCGGTGCCCACGCCGGCGGCGGCGGCCACCACCAGAGCCACGGCGATCAACGCCGCCCGGCGGATGGTGGGCTGCCGGGCTGGCGGGCGGGAAGCCGGTGGGGCGGAGGCCGGTGGTGTGTCAGCCGGCGCGTTCAGGGCCCGGTCGCCCGGGTTCGCCGGCGGGTCGGGCTCGGGCAACGGGATCGTGAGGTCCTGGTCGTCCGGGTCGTGCGCCTCGGGCCGGTCGCCCGAACCTGTCGACCCTTCGGCGGTCGGTTCGGTGCGCCCGGTCGCCGCGGCGGTGAGCAGCCGATGGGCCGCGTCGTGGTCGAGGCGGTCGCGCGGGTCGCGGCGCAGCAACCCGGCGAGGACCGGCGCGAGCTGCCCGGCGTGCGGAGCCGGGTCCGGCGGTCCGGCGGCCAGTGCGCTCAGGGTGGCCATGGCGGTGCTGCGGGCGTACGGGGAGCGGCCCTCCACCGCCGCGTGCAGGGTCGCACCGAGCGACCACAGGTCCGCAGCCACCGTGGACACTCCCTCGGCGGCCCGCTCCGGGGCAACGTACTGCGGGGAGCCGAGGACCATGCCGGGGCGGGTCATCGCACCGTCGCCGCCGTCGAAGGTGGCCAGCCCGAAGTCGGTGAGCATCACCCGCCCGTCGTGCGCCACGAGCACGTTCTGCGGTTTGATGTCGCGGTGCAGCACCCCGGCGGTGTGCGCGGCGTGCAGCGCGTCGAGCACGGCCAAGCCGATCCGGGCCGCGCGGGCCGGATCGAGCGGCCCCTCGGCGTCCACCACGTCCTGAAGGGTGCGGGACGGGACGTACTCCATCACGATCCATGGGCTGCCGTCGACCGCGACGACGTCGTAGAGCCGGACCACGGCGGGGTGGTTGAGTCGAGCTGCGGCGCGCGCCTCCCGCAGGGTGCGCGAGCGCAACTCGTCCCGTTCGCGATCGGCCAACCAGCTGGGCGGCACGATCTCCTTGACCGCGACCTCGCGATGCAGCATCTCGTCGCGGGCACGCCACACCCGGCCCATGCCCCCGCGACCCACCAGGTCGAGCAGCCGGTACCGATCCGCGATCAGCACCTGCGCACGCACCTCCTCAGCCGCTGTCCGGGCTACACCCTAACCAGCGGATCGGAAGTCACCAATCGGTCGTCCGCCTCGGCTCAGCAGGCGGCGTGGCCGTCGCGCGCCAGAAGGTTGCCCTCGGGGATGGCGATCCGGGTGCGCCCACCGGCCAGTTGGGCTGCCGCCCTACGGGCCTGCAACGGGCCGTGTTCCCTGCGTGCGGCGGCGTAGCTGGCGGCCGTACGGGCCGCGATGGTGGCCCACCCGTAGCGCTCGCCGACCATGGTGCGGGCCCGGCGGGCCACCCGCCGGGCGAAGACCTCGTCGCCGAGCAGTTGACCGACCGCTCCGGCGAGCGCGTCCGGGTCGCTGTGCGGGAACGTCACCCCGGTGACACCGGGCTCGACGATCTCAGCGAGACCGCCGGTGCGGGCCACGGCGAGGGGCGCCCCGGCGGCCGCCGCCTCCAGCGCCACCATGCCGAACGGCTCGTAGAGGCTGGGCACCACTGTCGCGTCGGTGGCACCGAGCATGGCCGGCAACTGGGTGGAGTCGAGGAAACCGGTGAAGCGTACGGTCGAGCTGAGCGCCAGCCGTCGGGCCTCCGCCTCCAACTCGGCGCGGTACGGCCCGTCGCCGGCGATCACCACCCGCAGCCCTGGGTGCCGCTCGCGGAGCCGCGGCACCGCGTGCACCAGGTGCTGGACGCCCTTCTCGTAGACCAGCCGCCCGGCGTACCCGACCAACGGGCCGTCCCCGGCGAACCGCGCGCGGGCCGACGCGACCGCCCTCGGCCGGGCCCGCCAGGCCCTGTTGTCGACCCCGTTGGGCACCACGTCCACCTGCGCGGTCGGTACGTCGAACAGTGCGGTGACCTGGTCGCGCATGTACCCCGAGCAGGTGATCACCCGGATGGAGGAGCCGCTGAGCCAGTGCTCGACGCCGTGGATCGTGCGGTTCATCTCCTCCGGGAGCCAGCCCTGGTGTCGGCCGGCCTCGGTGGCGTGGATGGTGGTGACCAGCGGCAGGTCCAGGTGATCGGCCACTGTGATGGCGGTGTGGGCGACGAGCCAGTCGTGGGCGTGGATGACGTCGTAGGCGCCGGCTTCGGTGGCGCGCAGGGCGGTGCGGGTGAGGGTGTGGTTGAAGGCCATGGTCCAGGCCAGCAGTGAGCCGGTGGCGAGGGGGAAGGCGACCGGGTCTTCGGGGGCGCGCAGGATGCGCACGCCGTCGGCGTACTCCTCCAGGGGCGCGCCGTCGGCATGACGGGTGACGACGGTGACCTCGTGGCCGGCGGCGGCCAACGCCACCGACAACGCGTGCACGTGTCGGCCCAGGCCGCCGACGAGCACTGGCGGATACTCCCAGGAGAGCATCAGCACCCGCAGTTGCCGGGCGGCGTGGATGTCGATCACGTGGGCGTCGGGTGACATGCGGCCCCCTTTGAGTTGTCCCCGGGCGCGCGCCGACCGACACCGGAGTCGATGTCGCCGTCGCGTCTGGATCGGGGCCAATCCTGCCGGGATCGAGATAACCAGCGGAGACACCACCGTTGCGGTCGTGTAAAGCGCTACTGGCCCTTTCGGCGCACCCGCAGCAGCTCGGCCACCGACCACGCCTGGAATGGGCAGCCGGTCGCGGCGTGCGGCGCGAGGCCGTCGGCCGTCTCGCTTACCGAGCCTAGCCCATATTCGGTCAGATGGGCCTCAATGCCGATGAATACGTCATCGACCGACATCTTGCTCCGGCGGCACGCGTCCACGTACGGCCCGAGCAGCCACGGCCAGACCGTGCCCTGGTGGTAGCCACCGTCGCGCTCGGCCGGACCACCCCGGTGCCGGCCCACGAACTCCGCCGAATCCGGGGCGAGGCTGCGTGGCCCGAGCGGGGTGAGCAGACCGTTTCCGACGCGGCGGAGCGTCGCCTCGTCCGGCTCCATCGGTGCGTACGGCAATGACCAGGCCAGCAGTTGGTTGGGTCGCAACGCGTCGTCGTCGTGCAGGGCGGCCCCACCGAGGGGGTACGCCGGCGCGGGCGCGTCCAGCACGTCGTGCAGCCAGCCGGTCGGCGACGGGAAACGCTCCCGGAACGAGGCGGTCGCCTGCCTGTGCCGTCGCCACAGGTCGTCCGCGTCCTGCCCGGCCAACTCGGTCAGCTCCGCGAGCCCGGCCAGCCCGTTGATCCACAACGCGTTGACCTCGACCGGCTTGCCGGTACGTGGGGTGACCGGCACCCCGTACACCCGGGCGTCCATCCAGGTGAGCGCGGTGCCGGGGGCGCCCTGGGCGAGCAGCCCGTCGGCCGGGTCGACGGAGATCCCGTACCGGGTGCCCGCCACGTGGGCGTCGATCACGGCACGCAGCGCGGGCAGCAACTCGTCACCGAGGTCGGTGTCACCGGTGACGGTGACGTGCCGGCTCACCGCGTGCAGGAACCACAGCGTGCCGTCAACGGTGTTGTATTCCACCCGACCGGTGTCGGCCGTGTTGGCCAGCATGCCCTCGGACAGCGTCGCCGCGTACGACCGCAGCAGCTCCCGGCCCTCGTCGGCGCGAGCCGTGCAGAGGAACAACCCCTCGTACGAGATCATCGTGTCCCGGGACCACGCCCCGAACCACGGGTAGCCGGCCACCACGTCGACGGCCCTGCCCCCGGGCCGCACCACGAATGCGTCCGCGGCCAGCGTGAGCGTCGCGTCGACCGGGTCTGCCGGCTTGGCAGCTGCCACCACCTGCCGGTTGCGCCGTCGGGCCGTCTCCACGATCTCGGCGGCCGGCGGCGGCTCCTCGTCGAGTCGACCGGCCCAGGCCCGCACCGACACCGTGTCGCCGGGGCGTTCCAGCTCGCCGACGAAGCGTCCCGCGTACCAGAGGTCCTCGTCCGCGTTCAGACCACGGTTGGCCTCTTCGCGGTGGTGCACGCCCAGCCACCACTGCCCCTCGGGCGCCCAGCCCGGGCCGGCCAGCCGGTACGCGCCCTCGACCACAGCGCCGTCGGCCACCGCCTCGACCTGCGGGGTCGGGCCGTCGGCCCGCCGTTCGCCGTGCGCGTCCCGCCAGGTGCAGGCGGCCGACAGCTCCAGCCGGACGGGCCCGCCGGCGACCAGCCGGTGCACCACCGCCACGCAGGAGCGGCCGGGCAGCATGGCAAGCTCCCGTTCGATCACCACCGCGCCGATCCGCCACCGCCACCGGGGCAGCCCGTCGACCAGGTCGAAGCGCTCCAGCAACTCGAAACCGCGCGGGTCCACGACGCCGGAGGACCACTCGTGCGCGCCGAGCCGGACCCGTGCGCCGGACGGCAGCGTGACCGCCGGGTCGAGACTGACCAGTCCCACCTGGCGGGAGGCCGGAGTTTCGCCGGGAACCACCAGCAGACCGTGGTAGCGGCGTGTCCGGAGCCCGCCGACGGTGCCCATCGCATATCCGCCGAGGCCATCGGGAACCAGCCACTCCCGGCTCGCGGCACTGGTCAGATCGCCGCAGACCTGTGGGCCGAAGTGCATGTCGATCAACTTTCCTCCATCGGCGGCGGGGTGTAACACGCCACGACGAGAATGGCCGCTGTGGTCAAGTACCGCGGCGACGTCAAAGATGTGCACGTGATCACTGACCGATCGTCCTCCGACGCCTCGCCACCCGACGCTGAGCGGCTCCGGCTCGCCCAGGCCGACTCGGGGGAGCAGGACTGGCGCGCATGGGGTCCCTATCTGTCCGAACGGGCGTGGGGGACGGTACGGGAGGACTACAGCGAGCACGGTACGGCCTGGGACTACTTCCCGCATGACCACGCGCGGTCCAGAGCTTACCGGTGGAATGAAGACGGGATGGCCGGCGTCTGCGACGAACGACAGACCTTCGCCTTCGCCCTCGCGCTCTGGAACGGCAAGGACCCGATCCTCAAGGAGCGGATGTTCGGCCTCGGCGGCGACGGCGGCAACCACGGCGAGGACGTCAAGGAGTACTGGTGGTACGAGGACTCCACGCCCACCCACTCCTGGATGCGCTGGCGCTACCACTACCCCCAGGCAGCCTTCCCGTACGACGAACTCGTCGCGGTGAACGCGTTGCGCGGCCGTGACGACACCGAGTACGAGCTGGTGGACACCGGGATCTTCGACGACGACCGGTACTGGGCGGTGACAGTCGACTACGCCAAGGCGTCCCCGACCGACCTCTGCATGGTGGTGACCGTCGCCAACCGGGGCGACCGGGCGGCGACCCTGCACGTGCTGCCCACCCTGTGGTTCCGCAACACCTGGGCCTGGGGCCTGCCCGGCGGCGACCGGATCCCGCGACTGACCGGCCAGGGCACCCGGCTCGTCGGCGAGCACCGGGTGCTCGGCCAACTGCTGCTGGAGGGCGACGGCGGGCCGGTGCCACTGCTCTGTGACAACGACACCAACGCCGAACGACTCTGGGGCCTGCCCGGCCGCTCGCCGTACCCGAAGGACGGCATCAACGACCACGTCGTCAACGGCGCGGCCACTGTCAACCCCGCGCGGGAGGGCACCAAGGGCGCGCTGCACTACGTGCTCGACGTGCCGGCCGGCGGGCAGCGCCAGATCCGGCTGCGGCTGACCCGCACCGCGTCGCCACCGGCCGCCGCGCCGCCGCCCCCGGCCGACCTCAGCGACGGCTTCGAGGCCGTGGTCTGGGCGCGGCGGGCCGAGGCGAACCGGTTCTTCGCCGGGGTGATCCCGCCGGCCGCCACCGCCGACGAGGCGCTGGTGGCACGGCAGGCCATCGCCGGGCTGATGTGGGGCAAGCAGTTCTACCACTTCGACGTCAAACGCTGGCTCGAAGGCGACCCGGGCTCGACACCGCCGCCGGCCGGTCGCCGACACGGGCGTAACAGCGCCTGGTGGCACATGACCAGCTTCGACGTCATCTCCATGCCCGACCCCTGGGAATACCCGTGGTACGCGGCCTGGGACCTGGCCTTCCACTGCGTGAGCATCGCCCGGGTCGACCCGGGTTTCGCCAAGGAACAACTGCTGCTCCTGCTCCGCGAGTGGTACCTGCACCCCAACGGGCAGATCCCGGCGTACGAGTGGGCGTTCGGCGACGTGAACCCGCCGGTGCACGCATGGGCGGCGTTGAAGGTGTTCGAGATCGACGGCGGCCGGGACTACGACTTCCTGGCCCGGGTGATGCACAAGCTGCTGCTCAACTTCACCTGGTGGGTCAACCGCAAGGACACCGGCGGCAACAACGTCTTCGAGGGCGGCTTCCTCGGGCTGGACAACGTCGGCCCGTTCGACCGCTCGGCGGCGCTGCCGGTCGCCGGTGTGCTGGAGCAGTCCGACGGCACCGGCTGGATGGGCATGTACGCGCTCAACCTGCTGGACATGGCCATCGTCCTCGCCGAGCACGACCGGACCTGGGTGGACACCGCCACCAAGTTCTTCGAGCACTTCGCGTACATCGCCGCAGCCGCGTACGAGCAGGGGCTGTGGGACGACGAGGACGCCTTCTTCTACGACGTGCTGCGCCTCGCCGACGGCACGAAGGTGCCGTTGAAGGTCCGTTCGGTGGTCGGGCTGCTGCCGTTGGCCGCCACCACCCGGCTCACCGCGAAGACCCTGCACCGCCTGCCGGAGCTGGGCGCGCGGTTGCGCTGGTTTCTCACCAACCGCCCGGAGTACGCCCAGGTGATCGGCACCCGCAGGCTCGGCCCCGACGGCCGGCAGCAGCGGCTGCTGTCCATGGTGGGCCCGGAGCAGGTGGTCCGGCTGCTCGCCCGGATGCTGGACCCCGACGAGTTCCTGTCCGACTTCGGCCTGCGTACGCTGTCCCGCGCACACCTGGACAAGCCGTTCTCGGTCAGCCTCGGCGGGCAGGAGTTCTCCGTCGGCTACGAACCGGCCGAGTCGACCAGCGGCCTGTTCGGCGGCAACTCGAACTGGCGCGGTCCGATCTGGATGCCGACGAACTTCCTGCTGATCAGCGCATTGCGCGACTACGCCGCGTTCTTCGGCGACGACCTCCAGGTGGAGTACCCGACCCGCTCCGGGGTGAAGCGGACACTGGACGAGATCGCCGACGACCTCTCCGCCCGGCTGATCTCGCTCTTCACCCAGGACGACTGGGGGCGGCGGCCCATCTACGGCGCGTGCCAGCTCTTCCAGACCCACCCCGACTGGCGGGACCTGGTGGCGTTCCCCGAGTATTTCCACGGCGACAACGGGGCCGGTCTGGGTGCCTGGCACCAGACCGGGTGGACAGCCCTGGTAGCCGACCTGATCCTCACGCTCCGCCGCTGACCGTCAGCGTTACCCGCCCGTCCGCCCCGCCCCGCC
>NZ_JAGPXS010000038.1:0-17032 GCF_018070425.1 Micromonospora sp. C81 | reverse complement strand
GAGTTACGGCGGTCATGGCGGAGGGGAAACGCCCGGTTACATTCCGAACCCGGAAGCTAAGCCCTCCAGCGCCGATGGTACTGCACTCGTGAGGGTGTGGGAGAGTAGGACGCCGCCGGACAATCTTTCCAGAAAGGGTCACCCGTTATCGGGTGGCCCTTTCTGCGTTTCCCTCACATGTTTTTGCGTGGTCTCGAGGACGTTGATCGACTTGGTTTCCGTAAAACCGGGGTATCAGGCCGCCCCGGATACCGCGGTTTCGGTGTTCCCGAGTCGATCAACGTCCTCGCAGCGTGGCAGCGACCCTGAGGGTCCTGTGGTGGCTGGCTTCCCGGGTGCGGCGGCGCGGTATCGGTGGTGAGGTCATGGCCCCGTTCGAGGAGATGTGGCATCCCGCCGCGGATCGGTTCCGTGCCGAGATCCGGGTGCAGGACGCACGGGTGGTGCCGATGCCGCCGCATGGTGGCCGGCGCCACGGCTAGGGCCGTGACACCGGCGAGTAAGACCTCAGCGCGGGCGAGACCTCAGCGGGTGAGACCCTCAGCGCGGGTGAGACCTCAGCGGGTGAGACCCTCAGCGCGGGTGAGACCCTCAGCGCGGGTGAGACGTCAGTCCCGGCGATACCTCAGAGCGGGTGAGACCTCAGGAGGGCTTCGGCCCGCAGACGTAGCGGGGCTCCGCGTCGTAGCGCCAGGTGAACTTCTCCCGCTTGACCACCGCGCCACCCTTCTTGATGACCCGGAAGGCGTCCTGGGTGAAGCCGTTGATGCCGTTGGTCGCGATGCACGAGGGGCCGGGCTCCAAGTGGATCAGCTTCGGCGTGGTGATGTTGCGACGCGGCCCGTACTCCGTCTTCACGCTGTCGTAGATCTTCGTGCTCCAGATCGACACCGTGATCGTGCTCGACGTGTACGAGGTGTCGATCAGAACGCCGTGCTCGGTGTTGTTGCGGAACTTGAAGTCCAGGTCCGGCCAGAAGATCGTCGACTCGATGACCGCCGGGTACCTGTCGAACCAGTACGAGTGCGGCTTGTGCTCGACGTCCTCCAACCCGGCGTAGTAGGTCGCGTTGAACAGCGTGGTGGTGAACTGTGAGGTGCCGCCGCCGACGCCCGGCACCAGTTTGCCGTTCAGGATGACCGGGGCGTCCCGATAGCCCTGTGCGTAACCGCGTTCGCCGGTGTGGCCGTTCAGGGAGAACGTCTTTCCGGGTAGGACGACCGTGCCGTCCACGTCCTTGGCGATGGTGGCGATGTTCTGGCTACGCGACGAGGCCAGACCACCGGTGAATCGGGTGGTGAAGGTGGACACCCGTTCCTTGATGCCCAGGCTGGTCAGCTTCTCCGCGGTCAGCTCCGGTGGCGTCGGCTTCAACTCGCCGGTTACCTCACGACCCTCCGACTTCGGCAGCACCGCCAGCAGTTCGGTGCCCAGGGTCGCCGTGTCCAGCTGCTGGCCGGAACGCCCTTCGGTGATGGTGGGACGGCCACCCGCGATGGTCACTGTGGCGTCCTTCGCCGGCACCTCGATGGCGTTCAGGTCATCGCCGAGCGCCGCGCGCAGCCGCTTGACGTCCACCGACGGCGTCAGCTTGCCGGCCTTGTCGGCGGTGAACCGCAGGCTCTTCGCGATGGCGGCGGGCGGGACCTTCACCGACCCCTTGTCGGTGCGCAGGGTGACCGGCGCGGCGACCGCCGGCTTCGCCAGCTCGGTGACCAGCTTGTCCAGCTCCTCCGGCGTGGTCGCCGGGTGGCTCTCCACCAGGGGGACGGTGACCGGGTTTCCGGCCAGCCAGGCGGCGCGGACCACCTCGGCGGACCGCTGCGGATCCAGGGCCAACCCCGGTTTGGGCTGCACCACCTTCGGCGTGGTGCCCTGGTAGCTGATCGCCGGCATCGTCATGCCCTGGGCCTGGTCGCCGAGCACCTTGCGGAGCGCGTCGTCCAGCCGGCCCGCGTCGACGGTGACCACCGGCTCGACAGTGCGGGAGCCGACCAGCCGGCTGACCGGGTGCGCGTCGGCCTCGGCCGCTGCCGCGACGGTCGCCGGCACGTCGACGGCGAGCCCCACGTCGGCCGGGTTGATCTCGGCGGTGCGTCCGTCGACGGTGACCGTCAGCGGTTTGGCGAGCGCTGCGGCCCGCCGCTCCAGCTCCGCCCGCAACTCCCGGTCGGCGTCCGCGCGGCTCCGGCCGCCCAGCTCGGTGCCGAGCACGCTGGTGCCGCGGGGAACGTCCCCGGCGTACGCCCAGGCGCCGGCACCCGCGACAGCGGCGAACACACCACCGGTGACGCCGGCGGCGAGCAGCATCCGCATCCGGCCGGGGCGGCGCGGGCCGCCCTCCGGCTCGCCGGGGACGGGCGCCGGCCCGGCGGCCGGTCCGTCGTCCGGCCAGGTGACCGCGGTGACCTGCACGGTGGGCCGGTCGTCGGCGGGTGGACTCTTTTCGCCGTACAGCGTCACTGCAACCTCGATCGCCAGGGTGCCGCGGGAGTTTCCCCTCCCGGAGGCACCTACGGTAACGAATGCGCGGCCGTCCTTGGCGGCTACGCCCACCAGGCCCAGCTACCGCGTGTCTCCCGGCGTGTCGTGCTGGCCCCGGGGGCGCTGCCGGTGGCGAACCGCAGACGTGGCACGGTGGCCGGGTGGACACAGCGGAACGGGTGTTGGCGTACGGGGGCGGCTGGCTGGACCGGGCGGGCCCGTTGCGCACCGATCCGGCCCGGATGACTGCGCTGCTCACCGAGCCGACCACGGTGGTGCTGCCCATGTGGCGGGACCGCTGTCTCGTCGACGGGGACGGGCCGGTCCGGCTCACCGCCGAGCGCGCGTCGCTCGTCCGGTCCGCCGCTGGTGAGACCGCCTTCCTGGGGCTCGACGGGGACGTGGCCGTGTTCGCCGCTGACCTGTCCGGGCTTCCCGAGCGGGCTGCCGTTGAGATGGCCGGTGCGACGCGGTCCGTCGACGTACGGGCACTGGTCGGGCGCCTGAAACCAGGCGACGCGGCCGTCCAGGCGTACGGCAGGGGGTTGCTGCACTGGCACCGGCAGCAGCGGTACTGCGGGACGTGCGGTGCGGCGGCCGTCGCCGGTGGCGCCGGGCACCTGCGGACCTGCACCGGCGGTGAGTGCGGGCGGATCCTGTTTCCCCGGATTGAACCGGCGATCATCGTGTTGATCGAGGCGCCCGGCCCACCGGGGCGGTGCCTGCTGGCCAGGCACGCGGGTGCGCCGGAGGACGCGTACTCGACGCTGGCCGGGTTCGTCGAGGTCGGCGAGAGCCTGGAGGACGCGGTCCGTCGGGAGATGGCCGAGGAGGCGGGCGTGACCGTCACCGACGTGACCTACCAGGGGTCGCAGGCGTGGCCGTTCCCCGCCGGCCTGATGGTGGGCTTCCGGGCCACCGCCACGTCCGAGGAGGTACGCGTCGACGGCGAGGAGTTGCTGGAGGCGCGTTGGTTCACCAGGGCTGAGCTGCGGGACCGGATGGCCTCCGGCCGGAGCCTCGGTCGGTTGGACGCCATCGACCACCGCCTTCTGAGTGACTGGCTCGTGGAGAGCTAGCCCGGCCCGATCGCTGGTGCTCCGGTTGGTCGACGGGCGGTCACCGCCATGATCAGAGTGGTGACGATGGCGGTGCCCAGAGCCGCGAGGAGGAGATCGGCGACGGTGCGTGGCCGTATCGTCGCCGCGACGGTCACCAGGCCGGCCGTGCCCACCCACAGCGGTGCCGCGGCCCACCGCACACCGGCTGCGAGGCGGTCGTTGAGTAACACGAACACCACCGCGTAGAGCGCGCCGATCGCAGCGAAGAACGGTGCGTACCGGCCGAGGTGGGCGTAGACGGGTCCACCGGCGAGGCGGAAGGCCAGCCCTCCGGCGAGGATCGACGCGAGCACCAGCACCAGGCCGCAGGTACCCGTCACCGTGAGCGCCACCGTGCGGCTGCGGCGATCACCGCGGGCGAGACGCGGCAGGGCGAGGACGGCGGCAACCTGGGGTGCCCAGAGCGCGCCCTTGCTCAGGACCGTGCCGACCGAGTACGCCGCGGACCCCGACGGGGGAAGTAGTTGCCGGGCCAGGAGCAGATCGGCGTAGGAGACGACGAGCATCGCCAGGGTCGCACCGCAGCCGGCGACCACCTGAGCGGTGGTCAGCCGTGGTGCGGTGGACGGTCGTCCGGGTGCGCGGGCGAGTCGGGCCAGCACCGCCGGGGCGAGCGCCGCGGTCAGCGCGCCGACTGCCAGCGCTCCGGTCAGGCCCGCGCCGAGCAACAGCCCGGCGATCACGCCGCCGTAGCGGCCCACGGCGAGCAGGGCCATCCCGGTGGCGAGTCGCAGGAAGCGCTGACTGCCCTGCAACTCCCCCAGGGAGCGGGCGGAGAGCACGATCGCCGCGGTGGTGACCGCCAGCAGTGCGGGGACCTCGACCGGGAGGTCAAGAGCGGCGACCAGCAGTGGCGTCGCCACGATGAGGCTCCCGGCGCACACGGCGGCCGTGACTGCGGTGAGCCGCCGGGTGTCGGAGGTTCCGTGCCGGGCGTGGTGCACGGCGACGGCCAGTTGCAGACCGAGCCCTGGCACGCTGACGATGGCCACCAGGCCGAGGGCGGTTGCGAGTGCGCTGAGGTCGGCCGGGTCGAGCCGCCGGGCGGCCAACACCGGGACCAGGTAGGCCAGGCCGTTGACGAGGACGCCGGCCAGGGTGACACCGACTCCCGCCGCGCCCAGTCCGTTGGCCCGTCCGCCGGTCGGCTCCGGCTCCGCGGTCTCCTCCGGACGGCCGGGTCGCCGGGCGCTCACGTGATGTCGGACAGGGCGGGGTGGTGCCCGTCGGTCGTGTTCGGCATCGGTGCCTCCGCGACCGCCGGATCCGGTTGCGCCGGAACGGCTGGGGCCGCCGGAGTCGGCGTGGCCCGGCGTACGGGTCGTCGCCGGGCGGCGGTGGAAAGCCAGAGAGCGCCCAGGGCGACGACGATCGCGAGTTGCAGCAGGGCGTTGGTGTTCCGTTGCGTCGACTCGAGGTAGGCCCACCCGGCGAGCAGGACGAGCGCGCCGGGGAGCCACGTCTCGACGGCCCGTCTGATCGTCCTGGCCCGGCGTGGGTCGGCTGTCCAGGGCAGGCGGCGAGGGCCGGGTACCGCCAGCATGAACCCAGCCGCGACCAACAGGCCGCCGATGAGTCCGCTCGACAGCACCAGCGCGGCGGCGCCGACGGCCAGCAGCGGCAGGGATCGGGTGACCCGACGACGACCTCGCGGTACGGCGGTCGACGGGGTGCGCGCGGTGGGCTGCCGGGCGGGCAGCACCGCGAGGAGGACCACCACCGCCAGCAGGATGCCGCCGAGCAGAAGGCCCGCTCGGTACGTCGTGTCCGGGGCGAAGCGGAGTACCACCTCCCCGGAGGTGCCGGCGGGAAGAATCCAGCCCTGCTGCCATCCGTCCACCACCAGCGGCTTCAGCGTCCGCCCGCCGATGGTCGCCTCCCAGCCCGTGTTGGTGTTCTCCCGCACGGCGAGTACGCGGTCGACGGGGTGGCCGGCCACCCGTACGCGTCGTTCGGTGGCTGCCCAGGAGCCGACCTCGATGGCGCTGGCGACCGCCGCCGGGGTCGGCGTGGACGTCCGCGGCACCAGGGCGACCCGAGTCGGCGAGGAGAGATTGCTCGGTGTGGTCACGAGGCGGTGCTCCCCGCGGCCCAGGTCAAGCTGTCGGGGCGTGGCCCCGCATGGCGCCACCGGCATCTCGCGCAGTTCGAGCAGGTCGCGGAGTGTGCCGCGGAGCGTGGTGGTCACCCGGGACGCGCCGATCTGCAGCGTCGGACCCGACCCGCAGGCCAGTGTCACGGGTGCGTCGAGGCGCGATCTGACGATGGGCGCTCCGGGCAGCACGGTCACCTCGCCGACCGCGACGGGCAGCTTCTCCGGCAACCGCAGCTTGTACGGGTCCGTGCTGGTGGCGGACGGCTTGTCGAGGAACTGAATGGTGATTTCGTCGGTCCGCATCGGCGGGTCCAGGCGAAGGAGCCCGTCGTCGCCGAGCAGGCTGCTCCGGAAACCGCCGTCGCCGACCACCCGCACACTTCCGAGGCGGGTGGCGGCTGTTTCGTCGTCGACGGAGAACCGGAGCCCGGTGATGGTCTGCGGCTTGAGCCACTTGAGGCGAAGGATCGGTGCCTCGTCGCTGACCGCCGGTGACCAACTGGTGGTCGGGTCCCCGTCGAACGCCGCGCCGGCCCGACCGGTCGGGTCGGCAACGGCCGTTGAGGAGGCGGTGACCTGCGCGGTGAGGCGCAGCGGCTGTGCGTCGGCCACCAGCTTGTCGAGGACGTTGTCCAGATCCGGGCCGGCCGTCGGCCGCGCCCACAGTTTGGCGTCGTACGTGCCGGCGGCGGGCAGGGTGAGGGCCCGGTCGATGGTGGAGGCGTCCTCAGAACCGCGTACGGCGTCGGTGGAGCAGCGAGGATGGCCGTCGACGGAGAAGCAGGCCGGCGTGGTGGGCGCCGCCGACACGACGACGGTCGCCGGCCGATCGGTGGCCGGTGCGGCGGGAAGGACAAGAGTCCGGCTCGTCTGGACGCCGGGAATCTTGATCTCGGCGATGCCCACCGACCCGTTACCGAGCGGGCGGAGGTCGTAAGTGTCGTCGATCGAGATCTGAACCGTGCGGGTGACATGGACGCCGGGCAGTTCGAAGACCATGTGATCGCTGAACTGTTCGACGGTGCGGCTCTCGTACCCGGCGGTGACGGTCACCGTCGTGGGCAGGGTGTCGGCCTTCAGGTCGAACCAAACCTCGACCCGGGTGACCCGTGTCGGGTTGGCGAGGCCCACCTCGACCCACTGGCGGTCGCTGGGCGAGTACGGCGCGGACTGCCAGGAGGTTTCGGGTTTGCCGTCCATCGCCGCGTAAGGCTGGTGCTCAGGGCGGGCGCCGCCGGGGGAGTCCACCTGCGAACGGGCGGTCGACGCGCGAATCGCGCTGATGCCCTCGAAACGGGCGACGGTCAACTGCTGCGCCCCCCACTCGGGCAGGTAGTCGTGAGCGGGTGCCGTCACCTCGAAGGTGTCATCGGCGGTGAGAGTCTGGGAGGCGTTGTCGCGCGATCGGCCGAACGACACGTCCCGCCTGCGCAGCCCGTCGGTCATCGCGACCGGGCCGGCAACGCCGGCAGCCGCCGCGTCGCCCGCCAGGACCGTTGGCGCCGCGCCGAGCTGCCCTGCCGCGGCGAGGTCGAGGAGCGATTCGGGGCCTCCCACCACGGTGCTCACGTCGTCACGGTCGTATGCGACCACCGGGTCGACTGGCCGGTCGACCCGGTAGACCTCCAATGCCCGGACGGGCACGTCGAGCCCTTGGTCGCGGAACTCGTCCTGGGACGACGGCCCGCCGCGCAGGGGGCCGAAGGAGGTGACGCGGGTCAACCCGGGTGAGCGATCCAGTGCCTGGCGGACCACTGCCGGGCGGGCCGTGTCGGAGCGGCCGTGGTCAAGATCGGCGCGGAACAGCACGTGGCTGATCCCGGACCGGGCGAGCAGGTCGGCCAGCCCGGTCGAGCCGGCTCCGGTGGCGAGTGTCGACTCGATCGCGTCCAGCAGCCGGATCGTGGTCGGTGGGGTGAAGGGGATGGCGTTGCGTACCGCCCACCGGCTGTTCAGCAGCGGCTGGGTCATCTCATCGGTGGTGTTGCCCCAGTCGTACGAGGGGAAGCGCGCCCCGGGTACGACGAGTACCCGCCCGCGCCCGGTGTTCGCGTCGAGCCAGTCGGTGGCCTCATGCCAGTAGCCGGGCACCGCCTTGACGCCGCCTGGCGTGGCGAGACCGCCGGCGAGCGCGGGCGTGGCAACAGCCGTCACGGCGACCATGGCCACGCCGGCCGTGAGCCAGGCCCGTGCGACCGTTCGTGGGCGGTGCTGCTCGGGCGCGGTGCGTGCCGCGCGGACGGCCAGGCCGATCAGGTGCGCCATGCCCAGGGCCAGGGGCAGGCGGAGCAGGACGTCGAACTTGTGCACGTTGCGCAGGGGGGCACCGACGCCGTCGAGGAACTCCCGCTGAGGGCCGGCGAGGAGGTTCGGCAGGTCACCGACGTGCCCCAGACCGACGAGCGCGGCGCCCAGCACCAGACCGGTGATGAGGAACCGGCGGTGCGGCATCCCGCGTCGGGACAGCCCGAGGACACCGAGGGTGGCGACCACCAGGGTCGCGGCGACCAGTACCGCCTCGTTGGCGAGTCGTGCGCCGGCCGGAAGGTTCGGCCCGAACGGGGAGGCCACGTAGGCGAGCCAGTAGGAGGCGCCGCGGAGCGTCGTCACCGCGTCGGTGACGCTGGTCGTGTTCCGGGCGGTCTCGATGTAGTCCAGGAAGGGCGGGCTGTACCGCCCCAGAACCAGCAGCGGAACCAACCACCACGCCGTGGCCAGCGCCACCGCGCCACACCAGGCGGCGATGGCGGTGACGCGGCGGCGTAAGGGCTGGAGGGTGGCGAGCCAGAGCAGGGCGAGTGGCACAACCGCGGCCACGGCTGTGGCGTTGACTCCACCGGCGCAGGCGACGGCGAGGGCCGATCCGGCGACGGCCCGCCGCAGGGGAGTGCCGCGGGCGAGGCCCACCAGCGGGATCAGCACCCAGGGGGCGATGGCGCTGGGCCAGGACTCCACCGAGCCCCAGCCGAGCTGGGTGAGGATGCGGGGTGACAGCGCGAAGGCGACACCGGCGATCATGCGTCCGGCGGGCGTGCCGATGCCCAGCCTGCCCGACAGCCTTACCACTCCCAGGTAGGCGACACAGAAGATCAGCGCCCACCACAGCCGCTGGACCACCCACGGCGCGAGGCCGAGTTCCGATCCGAGCAGAAAGAACGGGCCCATCGGCCAGAGATATCCGTACGCCTGGTTCTGCAGCTGACCGAACGTGCCGGTGGGGTCCCAGAGGTGCAGCGAGCGGAGCAGCCACCCGGCCGCGTTGACGCTCAGGTCAATCTTGGTGTCGGGGACGACCTGACCAGGGGCCTGCTGAAAGGCGAGGGCGGTGAGAGCGATGCAAATGGTCAGGTGCCGAAACCGTCGGGCCGTGTGCCGGGCACGGCTGGACCCCGGAGCGGCATCATTGGTCACCTCTGCACGCATTTCGGCTCCTGTCTCCGCCAGCCGGACGCGCACCTGCAACCGACGACCGTCGCGCGACGTTATCCGGACCGGGCACGGACGGGCCACCAGGGGTGCTGCGGTGGCGTTATCGGGAGAACGGCCACCCCCACGGCGTGTAAGCGTGTGGCAGGCTGCCGACCATGTCAATGCCAGAAGCTGAGGTCGAGACGCATCCGGAAGGCGTCGCGTCCGAGGGCGACCGGCCGGGGCCGATCGGGCGATGGTTCCGTGCCGACCGTGTCCGCGCGGTAGCGTTCGCCCTCATCGTCGTGTCCGTAGCCTGGCGCGCCGGCCTCGCCACCCGTGGCTGGTTCTCGCAGGACGAGTTCGTCATCGCTGCCCAGGTCCTCGACACCCGGCTGGACGCGGACTACCTCCTGCGTACCTTCAACAACCACCTCATGCCCGGCGGCCTGCTGGTGGCGTGGGCGATGGTGCGGGTGGCGGGCTTTGTCACCTGGCCCTGGGTGCTTCTGCTGGCGGTCGGCCAGGCGGCGACCGGGTTCGCCGTCTACCGGTTGCTGCGCCATCTGCTCCGGCCAGGCTGGGGGCTGCTCATCCCGCTGTGCCTGTTCGTGTTCAGCCCGCTGACGCTTGAGGTCTCCTCGCTGTGGCTGGTCGGGCTGCTCGTGCTGCCGATGCAGTTGGCCCTGGTCATGGCGGCGACGGCCCAGGTCTGGTACGTGCGGACCGGTCGGCTGCGGCACCTCGTGGCGGTCGTCCTGTGGGTGGTGTTCGGCCTGCTCTTCGACACCAAGTCCCTGCTGATCGTGCCGCTGCTGTTCCTGCTGACCGTCTTTCTCTTCACGTCGGGTGGCGCCTGGCGCAGCCTGGTGACGACGGTCCGCCGACACTGGCCGGCGTGGTTGGCGCTCGGTGCGCTGTCGGGGGCGTACCTGGCGTTCTATCTGACCCGTCCCGCCCGCGAGCTGGACGAACCCACATCCGTCGGTCAGATCCTCAAATTCCTCGGTGACCTGGTCGGCGAAACCGTCGTTCCGGGTCTGCTCGGAGGCCCCTGGCGTTGGGCGTACGCCGGTGACGGTCCTCCGGCCGTGAACCCGTACGACATCGCCAAGTGGCTGTCCTGGGCGGTGCTGGGGGCTCTCATCGTGGTCACCGCGCGGCGGCGCCCGTCGGCCCGGCGGGCCTGGCTGCTGCTCGCGTGCTACCTCGGGCTGGTCGCCGCGCTCTTCGCCGTGACCCGCCTCGGTGGGCCGCTCGGCACGTTGGTGGGAATCATCCCCCGGTACGTCGCCGACGTGGTGCTGGTCGCCGCGATCTGTGTCGGCGCGGCCCTGTTGGGGACGAAGGACGCCGATGAGGACGACGTGTCCGCGTGGCCGGTGCCGACCGTTCTGCGGGAGCCGGGTGCCTTCGCGGTCGGCCTGGTCTCGATAATTGTCGTCCTGGCCACCATCGGGGTGGGCACTCTGTGGAGCACGGCCCGTTTCGGGGACAACTGGAGCACCAAGTACGGACGGGATTACCTCGCGACGACGCAGATCGAGCTTGCCGCCGCTGCGCCGGGCACCGTCTTCCTGGAAACCACCGTCCCGGACCGCGTCATCGCCGGCTACTTCTGGCCGGACAATCTCCAGTCGCACTTCTTCCGCCCGGCCGAGCGTCGGCCCACCTTCGTGGCGGAGGCCGAGAAACCGTTCATGTTCGACGACTTCGGCCGGATCCGTCCGGTCGTGGTGCAGGGGCGGAAGATCGTGCCGGGGACGGTGCCCGGCTGCGGGCACCTGGCGGAGGGTGGTCGGCCCGCCCGAATCCCGTTGGACGGGTACCTGGAGGAGTGGCCGTACGCGGTCCATTTCGGCTACGTCAGTTCGGGCGACTCGACGGCAATCTTCCGTCTCGGGGACGCCGTCCGGGTAATCACCCTGAAACGCGGGCTGAACGATGTGTTCTTCCTGCTGGAGGGGGCTGGGGACGCCGTCGAGGTCACCGTGAGCACCTCGGAGGTCAGGGTGTGCACCCAACTGATCACCGTCGGCCGGGCGGTGCCGGCACCGTGAATGGTTGAGCAGACCACCGGCGTCGGCGCCCCGCCGGCGCGGTGGGTGCGCGACACGCTGCCGCTGTACGCCGTTGCGGTGGCCGTCACGGTGCTGGTGCTGGCCCCGCTTGCGGCACCCGGCTACGCGCTGCTGTACGACATGGTGTTCGTACCCCGGCAGCCGCTGAGTTGGGATCTCGTCGCCCCGGCGCAGACTCTGCCCCGGGCGGTGCCGATGGACGCAGTGATGTCCCTGGTCACCCAGCTCGTGCCGGGCTGGGCGGTGCAGCGGGTGGCGCTCGGTGGGGCGGTTCTCCTGGCCGCGGTCGGCGCCGGCCGTCTGGTGCCGACCGAACGGCTCGCGGTCCGGTTGCTCGCCGCGGTGGCGTACGCGTGGACGCCCTACCTTGCCGAGCGGCTGCTGATCGGACAGTGGGGGCTGCTGCTCGCGTACGCCGCGCTGCCCTGGTTGGTCCGGGCGGCGCTGGACCTGCGGGCGGGTCGTGATGGCGCGCTCGCTCGGGTGGTTCTTGCCGCCGCTCCCGCCGCGATCACCCCGACCGGCGGGTTGATCGCGTTGGGCACGGTGATCCTGCTGGTGTCGGACCGGACGCGCCTTCGCCGGTCGGCGCTCGTGGTGGGCGGCGTCGCGTTACTCAACGCCCCCTGGGTGACCGCCGCCCTGGTCACCGGTGCTGGCGGGTCATCCGATTCGGCGGGGGTGGCGGCGTTCGCGGCGCGTTCGGAGAACTGGGCTGGCCCGCTGGTGGCGCTCGCGGGTACGGGTGGCGTCTGGAGCGCACAGGCGACTCCCTCCAGTCGCGCGGCACCGCTGGTGCCGCTGGCGACCCTGATCCTGCTGATCCTGGCCGGTGTCGGTGCCGGCCTGCTGCGGCGCCGGCTGTCCCCGGGTACGGCGGTGCGGCTGGCGGTGCTCGCCGGGATCGCCTTCCTCCTCGCTGCCCTCGGGGTGCTCCCCGGCGGGGCCGCCGCGCTGCGTTGGGCGGTGGTGCACCTGCCGGGCGCGGGGCTGCTTCGAGACGGCCAGAAGTTCCTGGCCCCGTACGCCCTGCTGCTGGTGGTGTGTGCCGCGTTGGGCGCCGAGCGGCTGGTGGCCAGGATCGACCGGGAGGTGGCGGGGGTGGTTCTGGTCGGCCTGCTGCTCCTGCCGGTGGCCGTCATGCCGGACCTCGCCTACGGCGGTGCCGGCCGGCTTCGTCCAGTGAGCTATCCGGCGGACTGGCAGGCGGTCGCCGAGCGGGTGGCCGGCGAGCCGGGGGAGATCCTGGCGCTGCCGCTGTCCGCCTACCGGGCCTTCCCGTGGAACCCGGGACGTGTCGTCCTGGATCCGTTGCCGCGCTATCTGCCGGGGACGGTGCTGACCGACGACACACTCCGGGTCGGCGATGTCGCGGTGGCCGGGGAGAATCCACGGATCCGCGAGGTGCGCCGGGTGTTGGCCGAGGGGCGGCCCGTCTCGGCCACCGGCGTGCGCTGGGTGGTGGTGCACCACCAAGGGCCCAGCGAGGTCGACCCGGCGACCCTTCGTGATCTCGAAACCGTCCACGAGGGACCGTTTCTCACTCTCTACCGAAATCCCGCTGTTCATCCCGAATCGGACCCCCCTGGACATGGCGCGTGGGCAGTCGTGATGGCGCTCGTCGCTGCCCTTCTGGTGGTTATGGCTGCTGCCATTTCGGCACTACACCGGCGCCCTACCGCGTGGTAACGTCCGCTCGCACGTCTCGCCATTGGAGGATTGGCATGCGTAGAGCTCTGACCCTGGTCGTCTCCGGCATGGTGGCGGCGTTGCTGGGGATCCTGGCCCTCGGCGGGCTCTCGGCCGCCGCGACCGCCACCGACAAAGAGGCGGCCAACGAGGCCAAGAGTGTTTCGGAAGCGGCCAAGCGTGCCGGAAAGAAGGACCCGTACGCCCCCGAGGTCTACGGCGACAGGTAGGACGGCTCGCCCCGCTGCTGCACTGGGCGGGGCGACTCCACACCGTTGAGCAGGTCCGCGAAGTGCCCACCCGCGGCCTGCCAGGTGAAGCTCGCCGCGTGCTTCCGGGCCTGCGCCCCCATCTCTCGCCGCATTTCGTCCTCGTGCAGAAGCGTGCGCACCTTCGCCAGATAATCGTCGATGTCGTCGGCCAGCAGGCCGGTGCGCCCGTCGACGATAGCTTCGGCGACTCCACCCGCTTCCCGGAACGCGACCGTTGGCGTGCCCGCGGAACCCGCCTCGACAATCGTCAGACCCCAGCCCTCCTTCAGTGACGGGGTCAGGGCAACCCAGGCGGAGGCGAGCAGAGCCGCTTTCTCCTCCTCCGTCACGAAGCCCCGGAAATCCACCCGCTCGGTGATGTCCAGCTCCGCGGCAAGCTCGCGCAGGTGCGACTCCCACCAGCCCTGGCCGGCGACGACCAGCCGCAGCTGGGGCAGCTCGTCGGCGAGGGCCGCGACCGCCCGCAACGCCACCTCGACCCGCTTGTGTGGCACCAGCCGATTCAGCGTCACCAGAAGCGGGAACGGCGCCCGCTCGGCGTCGGTGCGGGGCAGCGCCGGCGTGCCGTTGTGCACCACGGCGACCTGCTCCGGCGGTACGCCCAGCACCGCCAACTCTCGGCGGGTGGCCTCGGAGACGGTGACGTACCGGCACCGCCGGTAGACGCGTACGGCGAGCGACGACTCGACCCACCAGCCGAACCGGGCGGCCCACTGCGGAAGGACCACCGGCCACTGCTCGCGATGCACGTGGTGGATCAGCTTGACCACCGGCCGCCGTGCCCACAGCGGGGAGAGGAACGGCAATCCGTTGCAGACGTCGACCAGGATGTCGGGCCGGCCGCCCCGACGGCTTGACAGCGGGCCCACGCCCAGCGCGCCGGCCAGGTAGCTGAGCGCCGCCCAGAGGTAGACGGTGTGTCTGCCGCCGCGCCGCACCAGCCGGACGCCCGCCTCGTTGATCTCGTCGCCGGGTGCCTCGCTGTGGGCGGCGCAGAAGAGGGTGGCGCGGAAACCCCGCGCCACCAGCTCGGCGGCGATCCGTTCCACGTACACCTCGGAACCGCCGCCCTCGGGGTTACGGGTGTCTCGCCAGTTGAGGAACAGCACGTGTCCGGGCATGCCGAAGCGACGCTCCACGCGAACCCTACTCTCAAGTAATTTAGGGACGCGCGTCACACTAGGGGCTGGGGTGCCGGCCCGGCAATGCCCAGCTGGGGCAGCGCTGATCGGCTGCGCTACGCGCCGACCGTGGGCGTCGGCGTACCCGCCGGGACTGTCGGCGCCGTGCGGGCCGGTGCGGCCACATCGACGGCGGGCGTATCGGATGCCTGCCCGCGCCCGGCCCGTCGGTTCCGACGCTGCGATCCGAGGACCTGCAGGGGCCGCTCGACGCCGTAGTAGCTGACGGCGGCGTACACCAGGCCGAAGACCATCGTGAGTACGAAGATGTTGAACAGCCCGCCGGTGAAGAGCGGTCGGTCGGCGATCAGGTAGATGAGTTCGATGACCAGCGGGTGCCACAGGAACAGTCCGTACGAGACGGTGCCGAGCCACCGGGCGGACTGGGCACCGAAGGCCTCCTTCACCCGCGTTGGCCCGCCGAAGGCCACCGGGATCAGGATCAGCGACGCGATCGCGAGGTACAGGGCCAGCTTGACCGCGAACTCGGCGGCTGTCGGACCGGCGAGGTCGCGGGGCCCGGCGATGGGCGTCGTCGCGATCGCCATCAGCCCGACCGCCGCTGCCCAGCAGGCAATCGGTGCGGAGGCGAGGTCATCCAGTACGCGGAATGCGGCGGGCGCGGTCCCGGTGCGCAGGGCGACGTGCGCCGCCGCCATGGCCATCCCTGCGCCGAACCAGGCCGCGTACGAGGGGAGCCACATGGTGTGCAGGCCGTTGTCGAGCCAGCCGATCCCCATCAGGGCGAGCCATCCCGCGGTCACCAACAAACCCCCGCAGACGATCACGACGGTTCGGACGGGACGCCATGACCGACCAACAGCGAGCACGGCGACCAGCGGCAGGATCAGGTAGAACGCGACTTCGGTGGCGAGACTCCAGGTCTGGGTGAGCCCGGAGCGCAACTGGCCAGGCCCGTAGATCTGGGTGAAGGTGAGGTGGCGAATCCAGTCACCGGCGGACGCCGGCCGATTCTGCGGCAGGACGAACAGGCAGACCAGCACGGCCAGCCAGTAGGCCGGCAGGATTCGTAGGGCCCGCCGCCAGAGGTACCGTCCGGCGCGCGGTCGGGCCTGTCCCGTCGCGGCGTTCAGGGCCCACGGTCGGAACAGCAGGAATCCGGAGAGCACGAAGAAGATGGCAACGCCGACGTCGAGCCGGGCCAGCCAGCCGCCCCACGTGGTGTTCATGGTGGCGGCGGTCTGGAACCCGACGTGGTGACCGACGACCGCCACGGCGCCGATTGCTCGCAGCGCATCGAGGGCGGGGAGTCGATCGGTTACCGAAGTCTGCGGAACTATTGGCGCGGCGGCTGTGGACATCTGGACATCCAGGGGGTCGCTTTCGAAGGTGACCGGGGAGTAACCTCCCGCCATGTTAAGGATCGGGTGCCCCGGACAACAGGTCGTAGGGCGGCAGGTTACAGGAGGATGAGTGAAGCTTCGCGTGGGCGCCGCGCTATTCGGGCTCGGTGTTTTGTTGCTGGTCTTCGCGGCTGGGCTGCCGTTCTATGTGGCCCCCTCCGTGACCAAGCTCCCTTATGATCTTGAACCAACGACGTCCGTCGCGGAGGCAAAGAACGCCAAGTTCCTGAAGCTCACTCGCGTCGGCGAGTCGGTGAGCATCGAGGTCCTGCAAGGTGACCTCGTCTCCAGCGTCGAGGTCATTCCTCAGCCGGACGACACGAAGGACCGGCTACCCAAGGAACTCAAGGGCGACGCGGTGATCTGGGACGTCTACCAGACGGTCAGGCGTGCCGACACCCCGGACGTGGTCAGCCAGTACAGCACCGAGTTGGCCCTCTACCGGATCTCCGGTGCGGCCGCCCCGTGGAAGGAGCAGTGGCTCAACGAGAGCGGCGCGGAGCAGACTCCGGTCGGGAACGTGAACTACTCCGGCCAGATCTACAAGTTCCCGTTCGGCGCCGGCAAGCGGGACTACCAGGTTTTCGACCGTGACCTGAAGCGGGCCGTCCCGGCGAAGTTCATCGGCACGGAAAAGATCAAGGGCATCGAGGCGTACCGCTTCGAGCAGCGGATCGAGAACGAGGTGCTGAACACCCCGGAGGCGAGCCTCAAGCCGCTTCTGGGCCGGTTCGCCCCCGGCGCCACCAGCGGCCAGATCGTCTACAGCAACACCCGTACGCTCTGGATCGACCCGGTGACGGGCTCCTACGTGAACGTCCGGGAACAGCAGAACAAGGAGCTGCGCCCAGACACCGGCGCCGCCACGGTGCTGCTCGACGCGGACTTCAACTACAACGACGACACGGTCAGCCGCAGTGTCGAGACGGTCAAGGACAACCGCTTCAAGATCGGCCTGATCAGTTTCTGGGGCCCGATCGCCGCCGGTGTCCTTGGTCTGATCGCCCTGGTCGTCGGCGTGTGGCTGGTGACGCGGACCAACGACGGTGCTGCTCGGCACCGCGCCGACCCGGCTGTGGCACCCGGTGCCGACCCGACTCAGACCCGGGTGGACCAGGAACCGGTGCGCGACGAGGAGACCGCCGAGCAGCCCAGGACCGAGCCCGCAGGCGGTCCACTGACCGACGAGATCCCGCCGGCGTCGACGAACTGGAAGTCCGAGGACCCGACGGTGCCGGCCCAGCGCCCGGCGCACGGCGAGGTGGAGCAGCGCTAACGGGTACGACAGGAAGCACGACTGAGGGGTGGGGGGGGCCGGGGCGCACCCCACACCGGGG
>NZ_JAGPXS010000037.1:0-17575 GCF_018070425.1 Micromonospora sp. C81 | reverse complement strand
CCGCGATCGCGGAGCCGGCCCGGCCGGTGGTGCGGTGACTGCTCAGCAGTCGTCGTGCCCAGACTGCTCAGCAGTCGTAGTACATGGCGAACTCGTGCGGGGTCGGGCGCAGGCGCACCGGGTCGACCTCGTTGGCGCGCTTCCAGTCGACCCAGGTGGAGATCAGGTCGGGCGTGAAGACGCCGCCGTCGAGCAGGTAGTCGTGGTCGGCCTCGAGCGAGTCGAGCACGGCCGACAGCGAGCCCGGCACCTGCTTGACGTCGCCCCACTCCTCCGGCGGGAGGTCGTAGAGGTCCTTGTCGATCGGCGTCGGCGGCTCAATCTTGCTCTTGATGCCGTCGAGGCCGGCCATCATCATGGCCGAGAAGGCCAGGTAGACGTTGGCCGACGGGTCCGGGACGCGGAACTCGACGCGCTTGGCCTTCGGGTTGCTGCCGGTCACCGGGATGCGGGTGCAGGCCGAGCGGTTGCGCTGCGAGTAGACCAGGTTGACCGGCGCCTCGAAGCCCGGCACCAGACGACGGTACGAGTTGATCGTCGGGTTGGTGAAGGCGAGCAGCGACGGCGCGTGGTGCAGCAGACCACCGATGTACCAGCGGGCCATGTCGGACAGGCCGGCGTAGCCGGTCTCGTCGTAGAACAGCGGCTCACCGTTGAGCCAGAGGCTCTGGTGGGTGTGCATGCCGGAGCCGTTGTCGCCGAAGAGCGGCTTGGGCATGAACGTCGCGGTCTTGCCGTTGGCCCAGGCCTCGTTCTTCACGATGTACTTGAAGAGCTGGAGCTGGTCACCGGCGTGCAGCAGGGTGGAGAACCGGTAGTTGATCTCGGACTGGCCGGCGGTGCCCACCTCGTGGTGCGAGCGCTCCACGTTGAAGCCGGTGTCGACGAGGCGGCGCACGATCGAGTCACGCAGGTCGGCGTAGTGATCGACCGGCGGCACCGGGAAGTAGCCGCCCTTGTAGGCGGTCTTGTAACCACGGTTGCCGCCCGGCTCTTCGCGGCCGGTGTTCCAGGCGCCCTCGATCGAGTCGATGTAGTAGAACGACTGGTGCGCCGAGGTCTCGTGGCGGATCGAGTCGAAGATGTAGAACTCCGCCTCGGCGCCGAAGTAGGCGGTGTCGGCGATGCCGCTCGCCGCCAGGTACGCCTCGGCCTTCTTCGCCACGTTGCGCGGGTCGCGGCTGTAGGCCTCGCGGGTGAACGGGTCGTGGATGAAGAAGTTCAGCGCGAGAGTCTTCTGCGCGCGGAACGGGTCGATGAACGCGGTGGCGACATCCGGGAGCAGGAGCATGTCCGACTCGTGGATCGCCTGGAAACCGCGGATCGACGAACCGTCGAACGCGAGGCCGTCGGTGAAGAGATCGTCGTTGACGGACTCGACCGGCAGGTTGAAGTGCTGCATCACGCCGGGCAGGTCACAGAAACGAACGTCGACGAACTTCACGTCCTCGTTCTTGAGGTATCGCAGCAGTTCCTCGGGGTTGGCGAACACACATCCTCCTGGCACGTCCACGGGGTGGCTAGGCTTCTGGCGACGCTATGGCCGGGGGGTTGCCCGGCCGTGTCTCCGTTGTTTCTGCCGTGTTACGTCCCTCGCGGAGCGTCAGCGGCGCCCCTGTTCACGCCTTCGGCCCGCCGCGAACGTCGTACCGACTGTGCCAGTGTAGTGACATCTGATGCCTTTGGCCTGAATCGGCACACAGCGGTGGCGGCACCCGGCGAGCCCTCGTCGCGACGCGGATACCCTTGATCGCTGTGACCAATCCGCACGTCCCGGCAGCGCCGGCCACCGACCCCACCTTCACCCCGCCGACGCTCGGACGCCGCTTCGGGGCGCTGATCATCGACTGGGTGCTCTGCCTGCTGGTGTCCAACATCTTCGCCGACCCGGTACGCGACGGCTGGGCGCCGGTGCTGGTGCTGGTCCTGGTGTACGGCATCTTCCTCGGCCTGTTCGCCCAGACCCCGGGCATGTACGTCACGAAGATCCGCTGCGTGAACTGGCACGACGGCGGCCGGATCGGGGTGCTCCGAGGACTGATCCGAGGCCTGTTGCTGGCCCTCGTCGTCCCCGCGCTGATCATGGATGGGCACCGTCGCGGCCTGCACGACAGGCTCGCCGACTCGGTCATCGTCGACGCCCCGCGCGGCTGAGCCCGCCGAACAACGAGAAAGAGCCGGACCCACACGGGTCCGGCTCTTTTCAGGTGTACGCCAGAGGGGTCAGCGGCCCCGCGACTGGCGGAAGGCGCCCGGCGGCCGCATGTTCTTCGGGATCGCGCCCTTGGGCATCTGGGGCCGGGCAGTCAGCGCCTTGAGTCGCTTGTCCAGCGAGTTGACGTCCTTGCCGGAGAGCGCGCGGGGCAGGCGCAGCAGCGTCGTCCGCAGCTTGCGGATCGGCAGCTCGCCCTCCTCCTGCCCGATCACGTAGTCGTGCAGGGGAGCGGAGCCGATCACCTTGGACAGCCGCCGCTTCTCCTGCCCGAGCAGGCCGCGCACCCGCTGCGGGTTGCCCTCGGCCAGCAGGATCACGCCCGGGCGGCCGATCACCAGGTGGACCATGTCCATCTGGGTGGTCGAGCTGACCGCCGGGGTCACCCGCCAGTCGCCGCGCATGTTCTCCATGATCTGCGCCGCCGCGCCGGGCTGGCCCTCGGCGGCGTTCATCATCGCCTTGTTGGACCGCAGGTTGAGCACGATCAGCACCGCGAGCAGGACGAACAGGATGCCGATCGGCAGCCAGATCCAGCTCCAGAGGATGACCGCGACCACGGTGAGGGCGAGCGGGATGAGCACCGCGGCGGCGACCAACGGCGCGAACCACCGGTCCTGCTTGGCGGTGAACTTGAACACCATCCCGATCTGCTTCAGCCGCTGGCCGAACGAGACCTTCTCCTGGGGCTTTGCCATGCCGCAGAGTCTAGTGGTCGCCGCCTGCCCCGTTGATCCGCGTCCGGGTGCCGGGGCAGCTGAGTACCTTACGTCTCCTCACCGCCCGGGAACGGACGGGTAAGGAGGGTGCCGGCCGGGAAGATGAGGCGGTGTGCCCATGCCCGGGTGGGGCCTTCGAGCGAAGAGTCGTCAGCAGAAGACGACGACGCCACGAAGGAGCCCGACATGTTCGGCAACGACGCAGACTTCCTGCTCTCCCTGCACCGTACGCACACCGCCGAGCTGCGCGCCGAGGCGGCCGCGGAACGGCTCGCCCGGTCGCTGCCGCGTCCGGCCGGTCGCGATTGGCTGGGTCGGCGCAGGCACGCCAGCCGCACCGGCGACGCCCGCCGGTGACCGCGCCAGCCTCGGCGGCCACGGCACCCGCCGTGCCGGCCGGCCGACTCGACGCCGCCCCGCCGCCCGGCCACCGGCCGATCGGCGGGGCTGTCGGCGAGGGTCGTCATGGCATGCTCGAACCTGTGACCGTTCGTGCCGCCAGTTCCGTCCTCGTCGGCCGCCATCGTGAGATCGCGGCGCTGCGCGACGCGCTGGGTCGCGCCCGGGTGGGGGAGCCGACCACAGTGCTGGTCGGTGGCGAGGCCGGCGTAGGCAAGACCCGGCTGCTGGAGGAGTTCGGGGGCTGGGCCACCGGCGGCGGGGCGCGGGTGCTGGTCGGCCAGTGCCTGGAGCTGGGCGAGGCGGGCCTGCCGTTCGCTCCGTTCGCCGCCGCGCTGCGCGCGGTGCTGCGCGCCGACGGCCCCGAGGTCTTCGCCGGCTACGAGGCGGAGTTCGCCCCGCTGCTGCCGGAGCTGGGACGAGCGTCCGCGGCGCTGGCCGGCCCTCGTCCCGTCCCGCTCAGTGACGCCCCGCGTGGTTACCTGTTCGACCTGGTCGCCGAGCTGTTCCAACGACTCGCCGACGCCCGCCCGCTGGTGCTGCTCATCGAAGACCTGCACTGGGCCGACCGCTCCACCCGGGACCTGATCGGCTTCCTGGTCCGGGCGGCCCGGCCGGGTCGCCTGCTGCTGGTCTGCACCTACCGCACCGACGAGTTGCAGCGCGGGCACCCGCTGCGCCCGTTCCTCGCCGAACTGGACCGCGCCCGCGGTGTGGAGCGGGTCGAGTTGGGCCGACTGGATCGCGACGGCACCGGCGCGATCCTCGCCGACCTGCTCGGCGCCGAGCCACCCGCCCGGGCCGTCGACGATGTCCACGGCCGCACCCAGGGCAACCCCTTCTTCATCGAGGAGCTGGCCGTCGCCGGTGACCCGATCGGCTGCGCCGCGCTCCCCGAGACGCTGCGCGACCTGCTGCTGGCCCGGGTGGACCGGCTCCCCGAGCCGACCCAGCGGGTGCTGCGCATCGCGGCTGCCGGCGGCACCCGCTTCGCCCACGACCTGCTCGCCGAGGTCGCCGGGCTGCCCGAGGCCGAGCTGGAGGACGCGCTACGCGTCGCCGTCGCCGCCCAGTTGGTGGTGGCCGACCGCGACGGTGACTACGAGTTCCGGCACGCGCTGGTCCGCGAGGCCGTGCACGACGAGTTGCTGCCCGGCGAACATGCCCGGCTGCACGCCCGCTTCGCCGCCGCCATCGAGGCCCAGCCGCACCTGGTCGCCGCCGGCCGGGCCCCGGCGGAGATCGCCCACCACTGGTACGCCGCGCACGACCACCCGCGTGCCCTCGTCGCGGCACGGGCCGCAGCGGTCGCCGCCGGCGACCGGTACGCGTACGCCGAGCAGCGCCGACTGCTGGAGCGGGCGCTGGAGCTGTGGGAGCTGGTGCCCGACGCCGCCGACCTGCTCGGCATGGACCACCTGGCGTTGCTGGAGCAGACGCTGGCCGCGGCGGTCACGGCCGGCGACTTCAGCCGGGCCATCACGCTGACCCGGGCCGGCCTGGCCGAGGTGGACGCCGACGCCGCACCGCTGCGCGCCGCCCGCCTGCTCAACCAGCGGGGTCGGCTGATGGCCCTGCTCGGCAAGAGTGACGGTCGCCGGGAGCTGGATGAGGCGTACCGGCTGGCCGCTGGCGGCCCCCGGGGAGCGGAGCGGGTCCGGCTGCTCGCCGACATCGCCGCGCACCTGGTCAAGATCGACCCCAAGCAGGCGGCCCGGGTGGCCGCCGAGGCCGCCGTTGACGCCGAGGCGTTCGGCGAGGACGTCGCCCTGCTGCACGCGCGGATCGCCCTGCTCTGCCACGGCGAGCGGGACCTGGAGCGAGGGCTGGCCGAGCTGAGCCAGGCCGAGGCCGTCGTCCGTGCGTCCGGGGACGCGTCGGGGCTGGTGCTCGCCCGGGTGTACCAGTCCGACGTGCTGTGCGAGCTGGGCCGCTACGCCGAGTCCGCGCAGGCCGCCGAGGCCGGCGTCGCCGAGGCGCGTCGGGTGGGGATCAGTCGCTCCACCGGGGCGTACCTGTTGTCCAACCGGGCCGAGGCGTTGATCGCGCTGGGTCGCTGGGACGAGGCCGAGGCGGTGTGCGCGGAGGCCGCGCGGATCGACCTGTCCGGCGTCACCGGCCTGCACTGGCTCCAACTGAGTGCCGGGCTACGGCTGGCCCGCGCCCACCCGGCCGCCGACGAAGTGGTCGACCGGGCGCTCACCTTCCTCGGCCGGCCCTACCTGTGGCCGAGCCACCGGCTGCCCCTGCACGAGTTGGCGATCGAGGCGGCGTTGGCCGCTGACGACAAGGTGGAGGCGGTCCGGGCGGCCCGGGTCGCGGCGGCCGACGAGAGCCTGCCGCAACTGCCCCGCGAGGGTTGGCCGGTGCTCAGCGCCGTCGCGCGTACCGCCGCCCGAGTGGGCGACCGGGACCTGTCGGTCGCGGTGGCGACGCTCGCCGCCGACCTGCCCGTCCGGCACCCGGCGGCGCGGGCACACGCCGCTCAGGTCGCGGCCCTGCTCGCGGTCGGCGACCAGGCGCTGCCGGCCTGGCGGAAGGCGGTCGACGCGTGGCGGGTCGACGGGCAGCCGTACCCGCTGGGTCGCGCGTTGCTGGCGGTCGCCGAGGCGGCTGCCGCTGCCGGGGAGCGCGACGAGACGGCGGCGGCGGTCACCGAGGCCGCCGAGATCGGCCGACGGCTGGGTGCGGTGCCGCTGGTCGAGGCGGCTGCCACCCTGGCGCGGCGGGTCGGCCTGCGCACCACGGGCCAGGGCGGTGCCGGCGCCGACCTGCTCACCGCGCGGGAGCGGGAGGTGCTGCGACTGGTCGCCGAGGGGCACAGCAACAGCCGGATCGCCGAGCAGCTGTTCATCTCCCCGAAGACGGCCAGCGTGCACGTTTCCCGGATCATCGCGAAGCTGGACGTGACCAACCGGGTGGAGGCCGCCGCCCTGGCGCACCGCCTCGGCCTGCTCACCGAGCCGGCGGCGTCGCACTGACGCGCACCCTGTTGTCGCACTGACGTTCACCCGGCGAGGTCACCGCGGCAGGTAGATCCGCCAGCCGTCGATCGTGACCAGGTCGAGGGCGCCCGGGTTGGCGCGCTGCCGCTCGTCGAGCGCGTTCGCCAGCGGTGAGCCGGCCGGTGCGACCCAGGCTGGCGCCGCCGCCCTGTCCACCTCCCGCCGGTACGCGGGGTAGCGGTCGAACCCGGGACGCAGCGCGTCGTCGACGACCGCGCAGACCACCTGCTCGGCGGTGGCGAAGGTGAGCCGGTTGCAGGTCCAGTAGCCGGCGCGCACCTGCCGTACGCCGAGCTGCCGCAGGGTGCTGACCAACTCGGCGTGCCGGGCCTCGGCGGCCCGGGTGGCCGGCGCGGTCTGCGCTGACCGCCAGGTGGCCTGGGCGGCGGTGCCCAGCGTGGCCGCGAGCAACGCCAGGGCGACCGGCCGGGCCAGTGTCCGCCCGAGGCCGGGCCGGCCGGTTGCCGACGGGCGCGGGCCGCGCCGGGCCACCGTCCACACCGGCCAGAGCAGCGCCGGCAGGGAGATGAGCAGGCAGGACAGGTAGCGGGAACTCTCCACCGGGGTGAGGCCGGCGGAACTGCTCACGGTGTACGCCCCGAGGGTGACCAGGGCGGCCAGCACGAGCGCCAGCCGGATCGCCGCCGCCACCCGGGGTGCAACGAGCACCGGGTCACCAGCATCAGCGGGATCGACCAGCGAGGCAGGACCGGCTGGCAGGGCAGGACCGGCTGGCGACGCAAGGTCCGCCGGCGAGGCGGCATCGGCTGGCGAGGTGGGGCCGGCTTCGGTGGGCGGTCGGCGTAGTGCCCGCCAAGCGGTGGCGGCACCGAGGGCCAGCAGCAGCGGCAGGGCGAGCGCCCACCAGAGTTGCCAGGTGTCGCACCGCCCCGGAGCGCAGAAGCCCATGCCCAGCGACGGGCCGAGCAGCAGGCCGCCGTGCAGCCGGTCCGCCCAGCCGGCGGTGGCGTTCGCGCCGCTGGCGGCGAGCACCGCGTGCAGCGGGTTCCGCCCGTTCAGCAGGCTGTGCAGCAGCAGCGGGGCCGCCCCCAGCACGGCGGCCGCCCCGAGCAGCGCCCCGGCGGCACCCCACAGCTCCCGGCGGCAGAACCCGACGAGCACCGCCCCGGTCGTCACCACGTACGGCAGCACGAGCGGGTCGACCCAGAGCATCAGGCCGGCCAGGAACCCCCACGAGGCCCACCGCGCCAGCCGCCATCCCGCTCGGCCGGCGGCCAGATCCACGGCGAGGATGGCCAGCGCCACCCCGGCGGCGTTCATCTCGGGGTAGCCGCCACCGGCGATCAGCTGGTTCTTGACCACCCGGTCCGAGCCGAGCGCCAGCAACGCCACCACCAGGAGCCCGAACCACCGGTCCCCGGTCAGCCGCAGCGTCAGCCGCCAGGACAGCACCAGGAACAGCAGGTACAGCGCCAGGGTGGGCAGCCGCAGGCCGAGCAGCGACGGCCCGCCAGCCAGGGCGAACACAGGCGCGGCCAGGTACGCCTCCAGCGTGCCCATGTACTGCTGGCCGTAGAACCAGACCGGGAAACCCTCGCCTCGGGCGATGTGCAGCGCGGCCAACCCCATGGTGGCCTCGTCGCTGTTCGTCGGCGGCGCCGCGTTGACCAGGAGCCAGAGCCGGTAACCCACCCCGGCGAGCACGGCCGCCGCGGTGAGCCAGCCGACCAGGCGCAAGCGCGTGCCAGGCCGCAGGCGCGGGGAGTCCGCGTCGCGCGGCTGTTCGCGTACGCCGGCGGTCATCGCACGATCATGGCATCCGGACGCCGCACGGCCCGTGCGGCGCTGCCGGCGGATCAGCCGGCGGTGGTGACGGCCACTCCGGCGCGGGCGTCGAGCGCCTGCTTGTAGAGCCGGCCGGCCCGGTACGACGAACGCACCAGCGGCCCGCTCATCACCCCGGCGAAGCCGATCTCCTCGGCCTCCTCGCGCAGCTCCACGAACTCCTCCGGCTTGACCCAGCGGGTCACCGGGTGGTGCCGGGACGAGGGGCGCAGGTACTGGGTGATGGTGATCAGCTCGCAGCCGGCCTCGTGCAGGTCGCGCAGCGCCTGCGAAACCTCGGCCCGCTCCTCGCCCATGCCCAGGATGAGGTTGCTCTTGGTGACCAGGCCGTCGGCGCGGGCCTGGCGGATCACGTCCAGCGAGCGGTCGTAGCGGAACGCCGGCCGGATGCGCTTGAAGATGCGCGGCACGGTCTCCACGTTGTGGGCCAGCACCTCCGGTCGGGAACCGAAGACCTCGGCGAGCTGCTCGGGAACGGCGTTGAAGTCGGGGATCAGCAGCTCGACGCCGCAACCCGGCTGAAGGGCGTGGATCTGTCGGACGGTCTCGGCGTACAGCCAGGCGCCGCCGTCGGGCAGGTCGTCGCGGGCGACGCCGGTGATGGTGGCGTACCGCAGCCCCATCGAGACCACCGACTCGGCGACGCGACGCGGCTCGTCGGCGTCGAACTCGGCCGGCTTGCCGGTGTCGATCTGGCAGAAGTCGCAGCGCCGGGTGCACTGGTCGCCACCGATGAGGAAGGTGGCCTCCCGGTCTTCCCAACACTCGTAGATGTTGGGGCAGCCGGCCTCCTGGCAGACGGTGTGCAGCCCTTCGCGCGAGACGAGCCCGCGCAGCTGGGTGTACTCCGGACCCATCTTGGCCTTGACCTTGATCCATGGCGGTTTGCGCTCGATCGGCGTCTCGGCGTTGCGCGCCTCGATCCGCAGCAGACGCCGCCCCTCGGGGGCCGCCGTTGCGGTGCGCGCTGCCTGGCCGGTCGTCGGCGCGGAGTGCTCGATCGTCACGAAAACGAGCCTACGCCGGACGGCGGGTGTCTATGTGCGTCGGGCGACCGGCGTCACGCCCCGAACGTTGTGACGCCGGACACCGGAGTGTCGAAAATGTGCGTCACACGAGAGGGATTCGGGTGCTACGGTCACCGCCAACAGCGACGACGGAGCCGAGTAGCGCGCCGACCCGCCAGTGCAGAGAGCCGCCGGTGCTGAGAGGCGGTCTGGCACCGGTGTGCGAAGACCCTCCCGAGCTGCGGGAAGAACGGTTGCGGGTCACCCGTGCCCAGTAGAGCCCGCCCGGCTGGCCCCGGTCATCAGGCGACGAACGAGGCCCCCGCTTCGGCGGGGGTGAAGGTGTGGTGGCACCGCGAGGTTCCCGCTCGCCCACACCTCCCTGGGGCTGATGCGACGCATCGCTTCCCCCAGGGCGGCGAAGGCGTGGCGATCGACCGAGGAGCAGCCCGCCATGCAACGAACCCTGTCCCACCACCTGCCCACCCGGATCGGCACGACAGTGCGGATCGCCGGCTGGGTGCACCGCCGCCGCCTGCTCAAGTCGGTGGCCTTCCTGATCGTGCGCGACGCCACCGGCCTCGCCCAGGTGGTCGTCACCGACCCGACCGTCCGCGCCGAGCTGGAGAAACTCCCCGAGGAGACGGTCGTCGAGGTCACCGCGACGGTCACCGCGAACGAAACGGCGCCCGCCGGGGTCGAGCTGACCCACCCGACGGTACGTCCACTGGGGCCGCCCGCCGTGCCGCCACCGTTCGACCTTTACCGGCCGGCGCTGACCGCGAGCCTGCCCACCCAGCTCGACAACGCGCCCACCGCGCTGCGGCACCCCACCCGGTCGGCGGCGCTGCGGATCTCGGCGGCGGCGGTGGCCGGCTTCCGGGCCGCCCTGGACACCCGGGACTTCGTGGAGATCCACACCCCGAAGGTGGTCAGCTCCTCCACCGAGAGCGGGGCGAACGTGTTCGCGCTGGACTGGTTCGGTGGGCCCGCGTACCTGGCCCAGTCGCCGCAGTTCTACAAGCAGTTGATGGTCGGCGTCTTCGAACGGGTCTACGAGGTGGGGCCGGTCTTCCGGGCCGAGCCGCACGACACCGTCCGGCACCTCGCGCAGTACACGTCGCTCGACGCGGAGTTGGGCTTCGTCGCCGACCACCACGACGTGATGCGGGTGCTGCGCGACACGGTGGCCGGGATGCTGGGCACGGTGGGGGAGCGGGCCGGTGGCGCCCTGGCGACGCTCGGCGTCACGCCGCCGGAGGTGCCCGCGGAGATCCCGGAGGTGCACTTCACCGAGGCGCTGACGATAGCCGGCGCGCCCGCCGACGAGCCGGACCTCGCGCCGGCCCACGAACGGGCGCTGGGCGAGTGGGCCCGCCGCGAACACGGCTCCGACTTCCTCTTCGTCACCGGCTACCCGATGGCGAAGCGACCGTTCTACACCCACCCCGACCCGGAGCGGCCCGCGTACTCGAACGGTTTTGACCTGCTCTTCCGTGGTCTGGAGCTGGTCACCGGCGGGCAGCGGCTGCACCGGCACACCGACTACCTGGCGGCGTTGGCGGCCCGGGGTGAGCCGGTCGAGCCGTACGCCGGCTATCTGGACGCGTTCCGGCACGGCATGCCACCGCACGGTGGCTTCGCCATCGGCCTGGAACGGTTCGTGGCCCGGCTGGTCGGCGCGGCCAACATCCGGGAGGTCACCGCGTTCCCGCGTGACCTGCACCGCCTGACCCCGTAGGGCCGTGCGCTGGCTGTCTGCTCAGACCTCGGTCAGGGTGGACAGTCGGCGCTCGACCACCGGCAGCACGTCGGCGACGCTGATCGGGCGGCCCAGCTCGGCGGTGAGCGAGGTGACGCCGGCGTCGCGGATGCCGCACGGCACGATCCGGTCGAAGTACGTCAGGTCGCAGTCACAGTTGATCGAGAAGCCGTGCAGGGTGACGCCCCGGGCCACCCGGATGCCGATGGCCGCCACCTTGCGGGCCGGCCCCCGGTCGTCCTCGGGCACCCAGACCCCGCTGCGCCCCTCGACCCGACCGGCGGTCAGCCCGAACTCGGCGCACACGTCGATGAGCAGCTCTTCGGTCCGGCGCACGTAGGCGACCACGTCCACCGGGTCGGGCAGGCGCAGGATCGGGTAACCGACGAGCTGCCCCGGCCCATGCCAGGTGATCTTGCCACCGCGGTCCACGTCGACGACCGGAGTGCCGTCCATGGGCCGGTCCCACGGCTCGGTGCGCTTGCCCGCGGTGTAGACGCTCGGGTGCTCCAGCAGCAGCACGGTGTCGCCGCGCTCGCCAGCCACCACCGACTCGTGCAGGCGTCGCTGCTCGTCCCAGGCGGCCTGATAGTCGAGCAGGCCGCCGCGGACGGCGGTGAGGCCGGGGGTCGTCGTTGTCACGGTTCCAGCCTAGTCCCGCTGACGGCGATCATCCCTGGTGAGCCGCCTCACCAGCGATGATCACGCCTGCTGCCGGAGCTGGTCCGCGGCCCGTCTGGTGACCGCGCTCGCCCGGCCCGGCCTGCTCGCTCGGTGTCACGTCGCCGCCGCGCCGGTCGCGGCGCGGCGGCGACGAACACTCCGACCGACGAGAGCGATCGCGAGCAGCGTCGGCACGCCCAGCGTCAGGTAGACCCAGAGCGGGGCGGCGAACGGTGACGGCCGGGGCTCTGGCCCACCGAACGCGGCCCGGGTCAGCAGGTCGGCCGGCACCATCAGGTCGGTCGACCCGACCGGCGTGGTCACCAGCACCTCGCGACCGCCGTCGGGCGACAGCGCGGCGAGAAAGGCTTGCCGGTCTGTGTCCGCCTCCGTTTCGCTGACATACCGCAGGATCGGGTCGTCTCCGCGCCAGCCGATGATCCCGCTGACCGAGGTGCCGGCCGGCATGGCCTGGCCGACGGCTTGGCCGGTGGCAGTGTCCAGGAACTCGATCCGCCAGGTGCGCGCCGCCGCCTGCTCGGACGTGCACCTGGGCCCGGCGCAGCCGTCGAAGGCGAGCAGCGCGAGCCGCCGGCCGTCGGGATGCCAGGCGGCGGGGCCGGCCAGTATCCGCCGGTCGCCGAGGTCGACCTGCCAACGAGTGCCGCCGCCGGCCGGGTCCACGACCACCAGTTGCTGGCGCTCGGCGAGCTGGGCTGGCACGTCCGGCGAGCCGGTGACCGCCACCAGGTCGCCGCCGCGTGACCAGGCCGCTGCAGCGTGCGCGGCGAAAGTGCCCACGTCGAGCGTCCGCTCGGTGCCCCGGAACGGGTCGACGACGAGCAGGTCGTCGGGCTTCTCCGGATCGTTGAGCTGCTGGTTGTCCGGTCCGTAACTGATCACACTGTCATCGTTGCTGCGGGTGCCCAGCACCTGCCGCCCGTCCGAAGACCAGGCCATCGGGTAGACGCCGGTGCTCATCGTGCGGCGCTGCCGTCCGGTGGTGAGGTCCAGCAGCTCGCCGGAATCCGGCCGCAGGTAGTGCCGTCCATCCGGGGAGAGCAGTCCGTGCCCCTCGCCGATGCGGATCGGGATCAGCCGGTACGCGCCGTCCCGGTCGACCAGCACACCTGTCGACTCGAAATAGCGGGTGCGGTCGGTGAAGAACAGCAGCGCGGCCGGACCGGCCGGGCGTTGCCCCACGGTGGCCTGCCACAGCCAGGGATCGTGCACCCGGGTCGGCACCACCCCGGCCGCGCTCCCGGCGGCCGTTGCGGCTGATGTGTTGAGCGCGACGAGCCCCAGCACGAGCGCGATCACGGCAGCACGCCGCAGTCGCCCGCCGGTCAATCCCATCGGCCCATTAGACGCGATGACGGCCGGTCGTGATGCCCCGGCTGGCCGCGTCGTGGTCTACCGGTCGGCGGGCGGGATGCGCCAGAGCCATACGTCGTCGACCCGCTGCGGCTCGCCGAACAGGGCGGTGCCGGTACGCAGCAGCGCCTCCTCGTCGACCTCGAACTTCGCGCCGTGCACCTGGTCGGCGAGCACCACCGTCTCGATCCGCCAGTGCCGCAGGTCCGACTGGACCTCCCGGATGGTCCCGTCGGTCACGATCGGCACCAGCCCGGTACGGCCGGCCTGGTCCATCAACGCGCTCAGAGTGCGCGGCACCGGGCCGATCCGGCCGCGCCCGTCCGGCCCGCCCGGGCCGAGGAAGAACCCGCCCGGGATCTCGAACTCGCCCTGCCGGTGCGACAACGCGTACGCCTGCCAGCGCTGGCCGTCGGGGTAGATGTCCACGGTCAGCGGCACCGGCGTGAGCACGCCGTCCGGTGAGACGTACTGGCGCCAGGTGCCGGAGGTGATGAACCGCGGGATCGGTTCCCGCTCGTCGGTCAGCAGCGGGGTGGGCAGCAGCGGCACCAGGGCCGCCGCGAACCCGAGCACCCAGGCCAGCTCCGTGGGGCGGTACCGGGGTGGCGCGGCGCGCAACTGGTCGACGGCGTACGCCAGCAGTAAGCCGATCACCGGCGCGACCACCAGCGCCAGCCGGGCGGGCAGCGCGGCGTTCACCACCGGCAGTTGCCCGAGCAGGTCGAACGGCATGGGGAGGTCGGTGCGTCGCCCGTCGACCTTGGCGACCGGGCCGAAGGACAGCACCGAGAAGATCAGCGCGACGACGCCCAGTGCCCAGAGGGTGGCCCGGCGGCCGGCGTCGGCCCACCGCCAGAGCGCGACGAAGCAGATCACCGTGAGCACCAGCAGCGGGATGCCGAAGAAGGAGTTCTCCTCGGTCGGGTTCGGTGCCAGCGAGGTGCCCAGCCCTGCCTCACCGGCCAGCGAGCGGCGCGGGAAGGCGGCGAACGCCGCGATGTCCTCGGAGTGGATCACCGGGTCGAAGCCGGTGCCGTGGAACCGTTGCGGCCCGGCGAAGTGCAGCCACAGCGGGTACGACAGCAGCACGCCGGCGACCACGGCGGTCACCCCGAGCCCTCGCAGGAAATTGGGCAGCGCGGCGCGCGCCTCGGCCCGGTTCGCCGGGTGCAGCGCCCAGACGGCGACGAACACCCCGAGCGCCAGCGCGGTGAAGAACAGCCCCTCGGCGGCGATCGAGAAGGCCACCGCGACCAGCACGCCGAGGATCACCCCGTCGCGGAGCCAGTGCCCGGCTCGGCGCAGCGCGAACAGCCGCCAGATCAGCAACGGCACCAGCCAGCCGGCGGTCCAGTTCAGGTGCGCGTTGGCGTGCGAGACCATGCCGGGGGAGTAGGCGATGAACAGGGCACCGATCCCGGCGGCCAGCTGGCTGCGGACCAGGTGCCGGGAGAGCAACCAGTACCAGACCAGCGCGGTGGCGAGCAGGTTCAGGGTGAGGATCACCAGGAACGTCGCCGGTGGCCCGATCAGGTACGTGAGGGGGGCGAAAACCACCGCGTACACCGTGATCGAGGTGTTGACCGCGAGGTTCACGCCGTCCGGGACGTTGATCAGGTACGTGAAGAGCGGGTTGTCCCCGTGCGTGACCGCGTGCCCGCCGAAGGCCAGCAGCCACTCGAAGAGCGCCTGGTCGCTGGAGTTGACGGTGATGGTCCGGGTGTTCGGGTCCCGCCACAGCCCACTGGTCACCCAGACGGCGAGCGCGAGCGCCACCAGCACGACGATCAGGTCGGCCCGGCGGTCCCGGACGACGCGCGGCGGTGACGCTGGTGCGGGCCCGGTGGCCAGCGACGGGGAGGACGGCACGCAGCGGACGTTACCAACCGGACCTGGACGGGCCGGTCAGACCTGCAAGGACAGGACCGTTGGGGACGGATTCGGCCCGCCACGTCGACGGTCTGGCGTACACAGTGTCCGTCGTGAATGTGTGAGCGTGCCCTATGTCATCGCGGCGACACATCGTCGTAACGTCACGGCAATTCGACCGTGACCCAGTTCACAGTCCGCCCCCTCTGGAGGCCGCCGTGCGCCGCTCCTCGTCCACCATCACCCGCCTGATCGGCGGGCTCGCCGGGCTCGCCCTTGCCCTGGCCGGAGCGGTCGCCATCGCCGCCCCCGCCCAGGCAGCCACCCTCACCCAGGTCAGCGGGTTCGGCTCCAACCCGGGCAACCTCGCCATGTACGCCTACCGGCCGGACAACCTGCCGGCCAACTCCCCGGCGGTCGTCCTCCTGCACGGGTGCACCCAGAACGCATCCGGCTACTTCGCCAACTCCGGTTGGCAGAAGTACGCCGACCAGTGGAAGTTCTCGCTGATCGTCGCCCAGCAGCCGTCCGGCAACAACGCCAACTCCTGCTTCAACTTCTTCGAGTCGGGCGACACGACCCGCGGTCAGGGTGAGGCGCTGTCGATCAAGCAGATGGTCGACCACGCCAAGGCGAACTTCGGGGTGAACGGCTCCCGGGTCTTCGTCAGCGGCCTCTCCGCGGGCGGGGCGATGAGCGCTGTCATGCTCGCCACCTACCCGGACATCTTCGCCGCCGGATCGATCATCGCCGGGATTCCCTACCGCTGCGCGACCAGCATGGTCAACGCGTTCAGCTGCATGAACCCGGGCGCGGACAAGACCCCGGCCGCCTGGGGCGACCTGGTCCGTGGCGCGTACTCCGGCTACACCGGCCCGCGGCCCCGGGTGGCCATCTGGCACGGCACCTCGGACACCACCGTCACCCCGCTCAACGGCACCGAGTCCCGCGACCAGTGGACCAACGTGCGGGGGGTCTCGCAGACCCCGAGCAGCACCTCGTCGCTGCCCGGCAACACCAGCCTGGAGGTGTACGGCAACGACGACGTACGCCTCTACCGGGTCTCCGGGATGGGCCACGGCACTCCGGTCGACCCGGGTTCCGCAGCCGAGCAGTGTGGCACCGCCGGCGCGTACTTCCTGGACACCATCTGCTCGACGTACCGTGACGCGCTCTTCTTCGGCCTGAACGGCGGCGGCACCAACCCGACCCCCACCCCGACGGCCACGCCGACCCCCACCCCCACGGCCACGCCGACCCCGACTCCGACGCCGACCCCGACCACGCCGGCGACCTGCGTGACCGCCAGCAACTACGCGCACGTGGTGGCCGGTCGGGCGTACCAGTCCGGTGGCTACGCCTACGCGAACGGCTCCAACCAGCGGATGGGCCTCTACAACACCTTCTACACCAGCGCTCTGAAGCAGACCGCCCCCAACTACTGGGTGATCGGCTGCTGACCACGCGCCAGGCCCTGTTGATCAAGAGGTTTGCGTCATCCGGAGGCCGGAATCTGACGCAAACCTCTTGATCAACACGGTGGCCGACGCGGGCCGTCGGCGCGGGCTCAGGCCAGCCGGGCCAGGACCGGCGTGAGCGGATCCAACGCGTCGCGGCGGACCACGAACCGGGTCACCCCCCAGCGCTGTTCGTGCTCGGCGACCGCTGTGACGATCTCGTCCACCGTGCCGATCAGCACGAACGGGGTGGCCAGCAGTTCGGCGGCGGTCATACCGTTGCGCCGGGCCTGCTCCGCGGCGGCAGCCTCCGCGTCGTCGGTGACCACCACCGTCTGCACCAGCGCCTCCAGCGCCGGCGGGTCGGTCCGGCCGGCCGCGCCGGCTGCCACGCAGGCCAGCTGCGCCTCCATCTGGTCGGCCCGCCACCGCGCCTCGTGCTGGTGGCCGTCAGCGAGGGTACGCCCGAACCCCGTCAGCCCGACCACGTCGGCGTGCGCGCCGGCCCAGTGCAGCAGCGTCGAGTTCGCCGTACCCATCGTCAGCGGGATCCGGTCCTGCACCGGCCGGGGTTCGCGCAGCACCGCCTCGCGCATCGTCAGCTCGGCCGAGTCGACGGTGACCGAGGCGCCGTCGAGCAGGGCGCGGACTGCCTCGGCGACGGCCACGCAACGGCGGACCCGGCCGGCCACGTCGGGGCGTTCCCGGCCCACCGCGCGCCACTCCGCCGGGGTGTGGCCGGCGCCGACACCGAGCCGGGCCCGACCACCGGAGATCAGGTCGAGGGTTGCCACGTCGGCAGCGAGAAGCATCGGTTCCCGTACGCCGAGGTTCGACACGTACGAACCGAGCCCGATCGTCGAGGTGACCGGGGCGGCGGCGGCCAGCGCCACGAACGGTGACGTCACGTCGCCGGGGTGGTCGGCGGCGAGCAGGGCGTCGAAGCCGGCGGTCTCGGCCCGGCGGGCCAGCTCGGCCCAGCTCGCCGCGTCGGTCGGGGTGGCCTGGAGGGAGAAGGTCGCCATTGGTCCAGCATCGGCCCACGCCAGCCCACCGGCGACCTGCCGGCCGCCGATTCTGCCGAGGGCCGAACCACCCGGGGGTAGGCGGGCCGAGGCTCCGCCCGGCGCCCCCGGCTCCTGCTGATCATGAAGTTGTTGCCACGACACGCCGGGTGGTTTCTAAGGTTCAGTGCAACTGATCTTGGTTGTGCTGGGGGTGTTGGTGGCCAGGCCGGGTGTGTTGACGTTCGGGCATCGGCAGGTGTTGGAGCATCTGTGGGGTGCGGGTCGGCGCATT
>NZ_JAGPXS010000036.1:0-21559 GCF_018070425.1 Micromonospora sp. C81 | reverse complement strand
GGGGGGTGGTCAGGGGGCGGGGAAGAGGCGGGCGTGCAGGGCGGCCGGGTCGGTGACCTCGGGGAGGTCGCGGGCGGCGAGCCAGGCTGCGGCTGCGGCGCCGTCACCGGCGGTGCGTAGCGGCGCGTCCGGCCACTGGCGGGCGATCTCCACCCGGACGGCGGCGGCGAGCGGGGTGCCGGCGGTGAGCAGCCCGCCGCCGAGGACGACCGGTGTCACCGCGCCGGCCGCGCGGATGCGGCCCACGCTCTCGGCCAGGTGGGCGGCGGCCTCGGTGATCAGCGCGGTGGCGACCGGCTCGCCGTGGGTGGCGGCGTCGACGACCAGCGGCGCGAGCCGGGCCAGCTCGACGGGGGCTCGTCGGGTCACGGCCTGGATCGTGGCGTCCACGGTGGCCCGTGGGCGGGGGGCGATCTCGGCGCTGCCCACCAGCTCGGTGAGCACCGCTGTGGCCAGCGTGCCGGGTGTACGCCCGGCATCCAGGTCGGCGAGCAGCCGGCGGACCGCTTCGCGACCGAGCCAGAAGCCCGAGCCCGCGTCGCCGAGGAGCCAGCCGTGGCCGTCGGCGATCCGGTCCAGCCGCAGGTCGTGGACCTGCGCGGTGATCGCACCGGTGCCGGCGATGAGCACGGTGCCGTCCGGGGCGGCGGTGCCGGAGGCGTACGCGACCAGGGCGTCGCCGTGCACCGCGTACGGGCAGCGCAGGCCCGCGTCCTGCCAGGCCTGGTCGAAGGCGGCCCGTCCGGCCGGGTCGGCGAGCAGTCGACCGGCGCCGGCCAGGCCGATGGTGCCGGCGATGACCCGCGCCGGGTCGACGTCGCTGAGCGCCTCGCGGAGCGCGGTCAGCAGCTCGACGGCGGCACGTTCCGCGCCGTGACTGGTGGGGTTGCCGCCGCCGGCGCGACCGGTGCCGAGGTGTTGCCCGGTGAGGGTCAGGACGGTCGCCCGGGTGGACGTACCGCCGATGTCGAGACCGACCACGGCGGTGTCGAGCTTCGGCACGGGTCTCCTTGCTCTGAACGGCGATCGGGACTGTTCATGCTGGTCGGCGCAGTCGTGGAGGGCAAATCCTGGCGGGCGCGGCGGCCTGTGCGCCAGGTAACAGTTTGAAAACTTCGCCCACGGTCTTGACATAGACAGTCGTTTAGTAAGAAATTTTACCACTAACAGTTAACAGTCCTTCGAAAATGCGAGGCGTCGATGGTTGATCAAGAGGTGGACACCGCTGCGGGGACCGCGGTGGTCGACGCCGATGCGATCGACCGGCGCAACGCCCTCGGATCGACCTCCGACGGGGTGCTGGCCCGGGTCCGCAACGGGCTCGCCGAACTGACCGGCGCCCTGCGCCGCGTCGCCGAGCACGTGCTGAGCGACCCGGAGGCCGCCGCCCGCTCGACAATCGTCGAGCTGGCCGAGCGGAGCGGCACCTCACCCGCGACCATCACCCGCTTCTGCCGGGTGATGGGCTTCGAGGGATACGCCGACCTGCGGCTGGGCATCGCCTCCGAGACCGGCCGGGCACGCTCCGCCGGCTGGACCATCGACATCGGACGCGAGATCCAGCCGGGCGACCCGCTCGCCCGGGTGCTCGACCAGATCATGGCCGCCGACACCCGGGCCATGCACGACACGGCCACCCTTCTCGATCTCGCCGAGGTCGAGCGGGCCGCGGTGGCGATCGCCGGCGCCAACCGGGTGAACATCTTCGGCGCCAGCGGTAGCGCCCTGGTCGGTGAGGAGATGCAGTTCAGCCTGCACCGCATCGGGGTTGCCGCGTGGGCGTGGAACGACGTGCACGAGGGGTTGGCCAGCGCCGCACTGCTGCGCGCCGGGGACGTGGCACTGGGCATCTCGCACACCGGGCAGACCCGCGAGACGATCGAGATGCTCGCCGAGGCGGGCAGCCGGGGTGCCACCACCGTCGCGCTCACCGGCTTCCCCCGTTCCCCGTTGGCCGAGCTGGCCGACATCGTGCTGCTCACGGCCAGCCAGGCGACCACCTTCCGACCGGATGCGCTCTCCGCGCGGCACCCCCAGCTCGTGGTGCTCGACCTGCTCTACATCGCCGTCGCCCAACGCACGCACGACCGCGCGCACGCGGCCTTCCGGCGCACCGCGCAGGCCGTCGACGGGCACAAGTCGGCGAAGGGATCCGTCTCATGATCAGCGCCCAGGGGTACGCCGACGCCGTCCGCCCCGTGCTCGACCGGCTGCTCGACTCGGAGGCTGACGGAATCACCCGGGCCGCCGATCTGATCGCCGAGAGCCTGCGCGGCGGCGGGGTGCTCCAGGCGTTCGGCGCGGGGCACTCCGAGGCGTTCGCCGCCGAGCTGGTGGCCCGGGCCGGTGGGCTGGTCCCCACCAACCGGCTCTCGGTACGGGACCTGGTGATGCACGGCGACGCCCCGCGCGACGTGCTCGCCGACCCCAAACTGGAACGCGACCCCTCCATCGCCCACCAGATCTACGCGCTCGCGGCGCCACAGCCGCGCGACGTGTTCGTGGTGGCGTCCCAGTCCGGCATCAACGGCTCGGTGGTCGAGCTGGCGGCGCTGGTCACCGAGCGCGGTCACCCGTTGATCGCGGTCACCTCGGTCGAGCACACCGCGCGGGTCGCCCCACGGCACCCGTCCGGGCATCGGCTCGCCGACCTCGCCGACGTCGTGCTGGACAACGGCGCGCCGTACGGCGATGCACTGCTGCCGCTCGAGGGCGGCGGCGCGGTCTGTGCGGTCTCCTCGGTCACCACGGCGCTGCTGGCGCAGCTGCTGACCGCGGAGGTCGTACGACGGTTCCACCAGGCAGGGGAGGTACCCCCTATCTACCTCTCCGCCAACGTCCCCGGCGGGGACGAGCACAACCTCGCCCTCGAGTCGCGGTACGCCGGGCGCCTCCGGCGCACGGCATGACCCGAATTTCACAAGGAGACACGACGATGTCGTTTACCCCCGAACACCCGGCCGCACTCGACCGTCGCACGGTTCTGCGTCGCGCCGCCGCCGTGGGCATGCTCGCCACTCCGGCCATCGGCCTGCTTGGCGCCTGCGCCACCAGCGGCAGCGACAACGACAACGAGCAGGCCGCCGGCGGCACCAAGAGCGCCGCCAACCCGCTGGGCGTCAAGGAGGACGCGCCGATCGAGGTGATCATCTTCAACGGCGGCTACGGCGAGAAGTACGCCACCGACGTGCACGAGCCGCTGTACAAGAAGGCGTTCCCCAAGGCGGAGGTCAAGCACCAGGCCACCCAGGCCGTCTCCACCGTGCTCCAGCCGCGGTTCGCCTCCGGCAACCCGCCGGAGTTCGTGAACAACTCGGGCGAGAAGCTGATGGACTTCGGCGCGCTGGTCGCCGACGGTCAGCTCCAGGACCTCACCGAGCTGTGGGACGCCCCGTCGGTCGACGACGCATCCAAGAAGGTCCGCGACACCGTGGTGCCGGGCACCATCGAGGCGGGCTCGTTCAACGGCAAGCCGTACGTCCTGTACTACGTCTCCACCGTCTTCGGCATCTGGTACTCGGCCAAGCTGTTCAAGGACAACGGCTGGGCGCCGGCGAAGACGTGGGACGACTTCATCACCCTGCTCACCGCCATCAAGGCCAAGGGCATTACCCCGTACGGCTACGCCGGGGCGAACGCGGCCTACTACCAGTGGAACGTGATCCTCACCCAGGCCGCCAAGATCGGTGGCGTCGACGTTCTCAAGAACATCGACAACCTGGAGGATGGCGCCTGGAAGCAGGACGCGATCAAGCAGGCGGCCACGGCGTGGGCCGAGGTCGGCGCGAAGTTCAGCGACAAGAGCTTCGAGGGGCTCAAGCACACCGACGTGCAGCTGCGGCAGAACCAGTACAAGGTGGCCCTCTACCCCAGCGGTGACTGGCTGGAGGGCGAGCAGAAGAAGGACACCCCGCCCGGCTTCGACTACCAGCTCATGCCGGTGCCGAGCCTGACCGCGTCGGACAAGATGCCGGCCACGGCGCTGCGCGCCACCGCGGGTGAGGGCTACTTCGTCTCGGCGAAGAGCAAGAACCCCAAGGGCGGCCTGGAGTACATGCGCCAGATGCTGTCCAAGGCGGGCGCCAAGGGCTTCACCGAGGTGGTCAAGGCCCCGACCGTGGTCACCGCCGGCTCGGAGGGCTTCGCCTTCCCGCCCGGTGTGGCCAGCTCGCAGGCCGCGCTCAAGGCGGCCGGCCAGGACGTGTTCAACCTGTACTTCGACGGCTGGTACAAGGAGCTCGACACGGAGGCGCGGACCGCCACCAACGAGCTGATGTTCGGCCGGATCAACGCGGACGCCTTCGTGGAGCGAATCCAGAAGCGCGCCGACGCGATCAAGAAGGACAGCTCCGTAGCCAAGTTCAAGCGCTGATCGATCGGAGCTAGGGTCATGCGGCACGGCAAGTATCCATTCGTGATCGGGTTCCTGTTCGCCCCGGTCGCGCTGTACGTGACATTCGTGATCTGGCCATACGCGCAGGCGTTCCAGATCTCGATGACCAACTGGCGAGGGCTGTCCGCCCCGCAGTGGGTGGGGTTCGACAACTACCGGAGGCTGCTTGACGACGGGGCCTTCTGGAAGGCGGTCCAGCACCACGGCGTACTGCTGCTTGCCCTGCCGCTGATCACCGTTGCCATCGCCCTGTTCTTCGCCTTCCTGCTGAACGTGGGCGGCAAGAGCAGCGGCGGGCAACGCCAGGGGGTCTGGGGGGCGAAGTTCTACCGGGTGGTGTTCTTCTTCCCCCAGGTCCTCGCGGTGGCCATCATCGCGGTGCTGTTCCAGATGGTGTACCGACCGAACGAGTCCGGCCTGATCAACGGCGTGCTGATGGAGTTCGGCCTGGAGCCGGTCCTCTTCCTGGTCAAGCCGAACCTGGCCCTCTGGTCGATCATCGCGGTCCTCGTCTGGCAGGCCGTCGGCTTCTACGTGGTGCTCTTCTCGGCCGGGATGGCCTCCATCCCGGGTGAGATCTACGAGGCCGCGGAGATGGACGGGGCGACCAAGGTGACCCTGTTCTTCCGGGTCACCCTGCCGCTGCTGTGGGACACCCTCCAGGTGGCCTGGGTGTACCTCGGCATCGCGGCGTTCGACGCGTTCGCCATCGTGGCTGTGCTGTCGGTGGACGGCGGTGGTCCGGACGGCGCCACCACCGTGCTGGCGATGGAGATCTACCGCAACGCGTTCGTCTACTCGAAGTACGGCTACGCCTCGGCGATGGGCGTGGCGCTGTTCTTCCTCACCCTCACGTTCGCGGCGCTGACGCTGCGGCTCACCAAGCGGGAAAGCGTGGAGTACTGATGAATCCGCAGTCGACGCTGCCGCCGACCCCGGCGGCGCTACCGCCGAAGACCGGTGATCCGTCCGACCCCGCCGGGCCGGGGCGTAAGGGCCCCCGCTCGGAGGTACGGCTCTTCGCCGGCCTGGGGCACATCGCGCTCGCCGTCTGGGCGGTGATCGTGATCGTGCCGATCCTCTGGACCTTCCTCGCCGCGTTCAAGAACACGAGCGAGATCTTCAGCAGCCCGTGGACGCTCCCGGCCGAGCTGCGCTGGGAGAACTTCGGGCGGGCCTGGACCAAGGCGAACGTCGGCCGGTACTTCCTGAACAGCGTCATCGTGGTCTCGTGCAGCACGTTCCTCACCATGCTGCTCGGCTCGATGGCCGCGTACGTGCTGGCTCGCTACAAGTTCTGGGGCAACCGGGCGGTCTACTACCTCTTCGTCTCCGGGTTGGCGTTCCCGGTCTTCCTGGCCCTGGTGCCGCTCTTCTTCGTGGTGAAGAACCTGGGCCTGCTGGACACCCACACCGGTGTGGTGCTGGTCTACACCGCGTACTCGTTGCCGTTCACGGTGTTCTTCCTGGCCGCGTTCTTCAAGACGCTGCCGTCGTCGGTGGCCGAGGCGGGCATGATCGACGGTTGTGGGCACAGCCGACTGTTCTTCCAGGTCATGATGCCGATGGCGAAGCCCGGTCTGATCAGTGTCGCGATCTTCAACATCATCGGTCAGTGGGCGCAGTATCAACTTCCGCTGGTGCTGCTCTCCAACGCCAAGGACAAGTGGGTGCTCACCCAGGGCATCGCCGACATCTCGGTCAACGCCGGCTACGAGGCGGACTGGTCCGGGTTGTTCGCCGCGCTGACCATCGCCATCCTTCCGATGATCATCGTGTACGCGGTCTTCCAACGCCAGATCCAGGCCGGCCTCACCTCCGGCGCGGTGAAGTAGCCGGTCACCGCAGTCGCTCGTCGGCCTGCGTGTGCCAGGAGCGCCACAGGTCCGCGTACGCCCCGTCGGCAGCCACGAGATCATCGTGGCTGCCGATCTCGGTGATCCGGCCATCGGCCAGCACGGCCACCCGGTCAGCGTCGTGCGCGGTGTTGAGCCGGTGCGCGATCGCGATGACGGTCCGTCCGGCCAGCACGGCGGCCAACGCCCGCTCGGTCCGACGGGCGGTGCTCGGATCGAGCGCGGCGGTCGCCTCGTCCAGGATCAGCGTGTGCGGATCGGCGAGCACCAACCGGGCCAGCGCGAGCTGCTGGGCCTCCGCGGCGCCGAGCTGCCGGGCGCCGTCGCCGATCGCGGTGTCCAACCCCGCCGGCAGGTCGTCGTACCAGTCCGCGCCCACGGTGACCAGCGCGGCCCGCATCTGCTCGTCCGACGCGTCCGGGGCGGCGAACGAGAGGTTGTCCCGCACCGAGCCGATGAAGACGTGGTGCTCCTGGGTGACCAGGGCGATGCGGCGGCGCCGCTCGGCGGGGTCGAGGTCGGTGATCGGGCAGCCACCGATGCTCACGACGCCCTGCCGTGGCGCGTCGATCCCGGCCAGCAGCCGGGCCAGGGTGGACTTGCCGGCGCCCGACGGACCGACGACGGCCAGCCGCTCACCGGGCTGCACCTCCAGGTCGATGCCGTGCAGCACGTCCGGCCCGCCGGAGTAGGAGAACCGCGCCCCGCGTACGACGAGCCGCTCTCCCCGCGACGTGGCCGTCCGGCCCGTCGGTTCCGCCGGGACCATGCCGACGCCGAGGACCCGGGCGTACGACGCGAAACCGCGCTGCGCCTGCTCAGTCCACTGCAACAGCCGGTCCAACGGTTCGATCGCCTGTTGCAGGTAGAGCGCGGCGGCGACCACCGCGCCGAGCGTGACCATGTCCCTGGAGAACAGGTAACCGCCGACGAGCAGGACCAGGGCGACCGGCAGCGGATAGCTGGCCTCGACGATCGAGAAGAACACCGTGCGCAGCGCGAGGGTCGCCCGCCGGGCCCGCCACACCTGGGTGATGCGACCGGTGCCGTGCCGGATCCGGTCGTCGGTCAGTCGCAGTGCCTCCACGGTGCGGGCACCCTCGGCGGTGGTGGTCAGAGTCTCGGTCAGCTCGGCTGCGGCGGCGCCCTCGGTGAGGTACGCGGAGCTGGCCCGGCGCAGGTACCAGCGGGTCACCGTCACGATCGACGGTAGCCCGGCCAGCGCTGCCAGCCCGAGCAGTGGATGCAGCAGGAAGACCGCCCCGAACAGCAACGTCAACTGCACCCCGGCGATGACGATGGTGGGCACCACGTCCCGGACGGTGGTGCCGACCGTCGCCACGTCGACCGAGCTGCGGGTGGCCAGGTCCCCGGAGCCGGCGCGCTCGACGACCGAGACCGGCAGCCCGAGAGTGCGGGAGACGAACTCCTCGCGCAGCTCGGCGACGGCCCGTTCACCGAAGCGGTGACCGGCGTACTGGGCGTATCGGGAGAGCAACGCGCTGACCAGGACGCAACCGGCGATGGCCAGCGCCAGCCGGTCCACAGTGGCCACTCCCGCGCCCGCGGTGACCCGGTCGACGATGGTGCCCAGCAGCCACGGCGGGGCGAGCCCGGCGACCGCGGCGGCGCTGTGCAGCGCCAGCACGATCCCTACCGCGCGGCGGTGCCGGCCGATCATGTCCCGCAACGCCTGGCGTACGGTGCGGCGGTCGGCCACCGGCAGCCGGTTCACCGGTACGCCTCCTCGGTGTCGGCGGCCTCGATGTCGGGATCGTCGCTGCCACGGGCCACCAGGTGCCGGTAGCCGGCGTCCGAGTCGAGCAGGTCGGTGTGGCTGCCGGTGGCGGTGATCCGGCCGCCGCTCAGGTGTGCGACCAGGTCGGTCCGGCCCAGCAGCAGCGGCGACGTGGCGATCACCACTGTCGTCCGCCCGGCCCGTGCTGCGCGCAGCCGTTCGGCGATGCGCGCCTCGGTGTGGGCGTCCACCGCCGAGGTCGGGTCGACGAGGATGAGCACCTCCGGCTCGGCGAGGAGCGCCCGGGCCAGGCGTACCCGTTGGCGCTGGCCACCGGAGAGCGTCCGGGCCCGGGCGTCGATCGGGGTGTCCAGACCGGCGGGCAGCGCGTCGACGACGTCCTCTGCGGAGGCGGCCCGCAGGGCCGCGCCGATCCGGTGGTCGTCGTCGTCGGCCAGGGGGCGCAGGATGTCGCGCAGTGTCCCGGCGAAGAGGTACGAGTCGTGGTCGGCGACCATGATCCGGGAACGGACCTCGTCCAGGGCGACCCCGGTCAGCGGCACACCGCCCCAGGTGGTGTCACTGGCGACGTACCGGCCGAGCCGGTCGGCCAGCGCCAGCCCCTCCGCCGGATCGTCGGCGGCCACGCCGGTCAGCCAGCCCGCGCGTACGGTCAGCCCGGTCAGCGGGTCGTGCAGGTCGGCCGGGCCGGCCGGCGCGGCCGGGGCTTCCGGTCGGCGAGCGTCGGGCACCGAGCCCGACCACCGACGACCCGGACCACCGACGTCGTCCGAGGTCACGTTGAGCAGGTCGGCGATCCGTCGGGCGGCGACCCGTCCCCGGATCAGCTGGTGACTGCCCTCCAGCAGGAACCAGACCGGCACGATCAGGGTCGCCACGTAGCCGTAGACGGCAACCAGTTCGCCGATCGTGACGTCACCGGTCACCGCCATCCGCGCCGTCAGCCACACCACCGCCGCCAGGAACAGCCCCGGGATGGCGACGGTCGCCGCGTCGATCCAGCTGTAGACCGCGCCCACCCGGTAGCCCTCGGCGCGCAGCTCCTGGGACCTGGCCGCGTACCGTCGGGCGAACAGGTCCCGGCCGCCCACCCCGGCGAGCACCCGCAGGCCGGCCACGATGTCGCCGGACCGGGCGGTGAGGGCTCCCTGCTGTTTGCGGTAGACCGACTCGGCCCGCTCCAGGCGGCGCAGCAGGGGCCCGACGACCAGCCCGACCACCGGCACTCCGACCAGCACGCAGAGCGCGAGCATCGGGGAGATCGACCAGAGCACCACGGCGATGACCCCGTACGCGACGACCGCCCCGACGCCCGGCCCGGTCAGCGTCAGCACCTGCGCCGTCCAGTCGATGTCGGAGCCACCGATGGTGGACACCTCGCCCGCGGCGACCCGGCGCGGCAGCACTGCGCCGATCCGGGACAGGTGGCGCAGCAGGACCTCCGCCGAGCGGGCCTTGGCGTCCTCCCGGATGAAGGTCATCGTGCGGTGTCGCATGATGCCCAGGTAGGACAGGCCCAGTCCCGCGACGACGATCGCCACGACCCAGAGCGCCAGGGCGCGCATGTCGCGGGCGCGCAACCCGTCGTCGACGGCGCGGGCGATGAGGTAGGGCCGAGCCGAGAGGCCCATCATCCAGGCCGTGCCGAACAGGCTGCCGCGCAGCACCCGCCAGGGTTGGCGGCGGGTGAGCCACCACAGGTATCGCATCGGTCCGCGGGTGTCCGGAGTGCCAGGATCGGGATGAGGGATCTGCGGAGGCACCAGGTCACGCTACCGAGGGCCCCCGACACCCCACCGTCCCGAAACGGGTGAGGTGCGCCTCCGTTTCTGTCGGACGGGGGAGGCAGAATCACGTTCGTGCTGGTGGCGGTGGTGTCCGACGAGCGGGGTGGGGGAGTGCTGTGCCCGCTGGATGCCGTCGGCCGGCCGGCCGGCTCGGCCGACGCCGTCACCGACCTGGTCGCCGCGGTCGCCGCGCGGGAGGCCGCCGAGCATCCGCGCTGGGTGTGGTCCGGCGCCGCGTCCGTCTATCCGACGCTGCTGCGCGCCGGCGTCCGGGTCGATCGCTGTCACGACGTGGAGCTGACCGAGGCGTTGCTGCTGGGGCACGCGGGCCGCTGGGGCGAGCCGCGCTCGTTGGCCGCGGCCTGGGCCCGGCTGACCGGCGCGGCGGTGCCGCCCGACCCACCGCCGCGCGCCGCCGCGCCGCCCGGGCACGGCCAGGGCGCGCTCTTCGACACCCTGCCCGGCCCGTCGGGCCCGGGCATCGAGGCACTGACCCAGGTGTACGCCGACCAGCTCGCCCGCATCGCGACGACTGAGCACCCGGGCCGGTTCCGGTTGCTGGTGGCCGCCGAGTCCGCCGGCGCGCTGATCGCTGTGGAGATGGGCATGGCCGGGCTGCCCTGGCGGGCCGATGTGCACGACGAGATCCTGCACGAGCTGCTCGGCGAGGCGTCCCCGGTCGGTGGTCCGCCGCGACGGCTCGCCGAGCTGGCCGCTCAGATCGCCGGCGCGCTCGGCGTACGCCGCCTGCACGCCGACTCCCCGGCGGAGCTGCTGAAGGCCTTCGCCCGGGTCGGCGTGGAGCTGCCCAACACCCGGGCCTGGGTGTTGCGCGGGGTGGACCACCCGGCGGTGCCGCTGGTGCTGGAATACAAGGAGCTCTACCGGATCTGGACGGCTCACGGCTGGGCCTGGCGCGAGCAGTGGGTGCAGGGCGGCCGGTTCCAGTCGGAGTACGTGCCGGGTGGGGTCGTCTCCGGCCGTTGGGCCACTCGGGGCGGTGGCGCGTTGCAGATCCCGAAGGTGATCCGGCGGGCGGTGGTGGCCGATCCGGGCTGGCGGCTGGTGGTCGCCGACGCCGGCCAGTTGGAGCCTCGGGTGCTCGCGGCGGTGTCCGGCGACGCGCGACTGGCAGCGGCGGGCGGGGCCGGCGACCTCTATGCCGCGCTGGCGCGTGACTCGTTCGGCGGTGACCGGGCCAAGGCCAAGGTGGCCCTGCTCGGGGCGATGTACGGGCAGACCGGCGGGGCGGCGGTGCCCGCGTTGGCAGTGTTGAAGCGCAGCTACCCGACGGCGTTCGCCTATGTGGAGTCGGCGGCGCGCACCGGTGAGGCGGGCGGGCTGGTGCGCTCGTGGCTGGGGCGGACGTGCCCGCCGGGTTCGGCCGGGTTCGGTGATCCCGACGACGTCCCATCCGATCCGGAGGAGGCAGCCGACCCGCGCGGTCCCCGGGCCCGTGCCGCCCGGTCCCGAGGTCGCTTCACCCGCAACTTCGTCATCCAGGCCACCGCCGCGGAGTGGGCCTCCACGTTGCTGGCCACGCTGCGGACGGAGTTGTCCGGCACCGACGCCGAGTTGGTCTTCTTCCAGCACGACGAGGTGGTCGTGCATGCTCCCGCTGATCAGGCGGCTGCGGTCGCCGAAGCGGTCAACCGGTCCGGTGAGCGGGCCTCCGCGCTGCTCTTCGGTGCGACGCCGGTGCGGTTTCCGCTCGACCTGTCCATCGTCGACTGCTACGCCGACGCGGCCTGACCGACGGAGTGTCAGTGCCGGCAGGTGCCGGGCGTGTAACGGTTGTGCTATTTCTCCTTTTCGCCCCGCCACCCTCGGCTGGCCGTCCTCGTTGCAGTGTCCGTAGGAAGGGACGGGCCGGTCACGGTCGGTCCCGTGCTGGAGGGGGCGCAGCTGAACCGGATCGCAGGAATGATCATCGCGGCGGGTGGTGGACGACGGATCGGTGGTCCCGAGGCACTGCTGCACCAGGGTGACAAGCCCCTGGTCAATCAGATGATCGACACGATGACCGAGGCGGGCTGCGAGCAGATCGTGGTCGTGTTGGGCGCCGCCGCGGAACAGGTCCAGGAGACCGCCGACCTGGGCAAGGCCACCGTTGTGATCAACAAGGCGTGGGGCACCGGGGTCGGCTCGTCCATCCGGGCTGGCCTGGCCGCCATGGACGACGAGGGGATCGAGGCGGTGGTGGTGGTCCCGGTCGACATGCCGGGTCTCACCGTCACGGCGGTCAGCCGGGTGGCCGCGCTGCCGTACCCGGACGTGCTGGTCTGCGCCACCTACGACGGGTTGCGCGGCTACCCGATGCTCTTCGGCCGTCGGCACTGGCCCGGCATCGCCACCCTCGCCAGCGCGGACGTGGGCGCCCGACCGTACCTGCTGGCGCACAAGGACCAGATCGTCGACATCGCCTGCGACTCGGTGGCGGACGGCAGTCGGGCCGACACCCCCGAGCTGATGGAGCTGTACGGCCTGACCGTCCCGCCGCAGCGGGTCGGGGTCTGAGGCGGACTGAGTATCCGTACGGATGTGCCGGGTCGTCCACTGGCGATACTCGTTGGATGCGTCGACTCATCACCGCCCTGTTGTGTCTGGCCGTGCTCGTCGGCTGCGCCAGGCCGGGCGACGCGCCCGTGCAGGCCGGCCCGGCCGCAGACACCGGTTGGACCACCTACCAGACTGATGTCACGGCCGTCCGGGCCGGCGCGGATCCGCGCTCGCTCGTGCTGACCGTGGCGCTGCTGGGTGACGCGGATGGTTGCTCCCGGAATCCGCGAATCACCTACTTCACCGAGGAGAACAACCGCATCTACGCCAACGTGGTGCAGGATTCGCGCCTGTCCGGGGTGGTCGGGGCCTGTCCCACCCACACCCCGGGCGAGGTGACATTGACAGCGCCAGGGCCGATTGCCGGCCGGACCGTCGTGCTCAACGGGGAGCCGTGGAAACCCGACGGTGCGGAGTACCAGCGCTGCGACCCGACGTTCGGTTGTGGTCCGATGCCGAAGGACCCCTGTGACCAGGCGTGGGTCGGCGTCGTGGTCCGCGGCATGGACGTGTCCCGGCACTCGACCGGATCGGTCGAGGGCTGCGACGGCACCTGGCTGGTCATGACGGTGCCGTTTGATCCGGTGCCCTGCGGTGCCGAGGCGCGGCCCGGCTGCGACGCGTCGGTCAACGTGCGCCGCTACTTTCTGCGGTGGGCCGGCGAGGGCGGTTGGGAAACGATCGCCAACTCGACGGAGGCCGGCTGCGGACGTGTCCGCACCACCGAGCCGGCCTTCCCGAGGAAGCTCTGCGCCGACCTGCCCCGGCCGTGACCGGCGAAAGCGCGTTCCCGACGGTTCCGGGTTGAACCGACGGTCCAGGAGGCGTTGCGTCGGGCTTCCCGGAATGATGCCTGTGAGTCATCAGGATGACTCACAGGCATCACGCTCGTCAGGACATGGCCGCAAGCTCGGTGCGGGCGTGGCGGGGTACTTCAGTCCTGCGCCGAGTCCAGCTTTCCGGTGGCGGCCAGGCGCTGGTACCAGTGGGCGCTGTCCTTCCAGGTGCGGACCTGGGTGTCGTAGTCGACCCGGATGATGCCGAAGCGGCGGTCGTAGCCGTAGCCCCACTCGAAGTTGTCCAGCAACGACCAGACGAAGTAACCGCGCACGTCGGCGCCCTGTTCGCGGGCGTCGGCCATCGCGCCGATGTGCCGACGCAGGTAGTCGATCCGCCGGTCGTCGTGGATCCGCCCGTCGGCCTCCACCACGTCGTCGAACGCCGCGCCGTTCTCGGTGATCATCATGGGCTGGCTGGGGTACGCCTGGTGCAGGCGCAGCAGCAGCTCGGTCAGGGCCGGCGGGTCGATGTTCCACCCCATCGCCGTGTACGGGCCGGGCTGCGGCAGGAAGTCGACGTTGTCCGCGGCGACCCACGGCGTCGACGTCGACGCACCGTGCCCGTCGGCGTCGGAGCGGGGCGACACCCCGTCCCAGGCCCGGACCAGGGTGCTGGAGTAGTAGTTGACCCCGAGCACGTCCAGCGGCACCGCGATCAGCTTCTCGTCGCCTTCGCGGACGAACGACCAGTCGGTGACCGACGCGGTGTCGGCCAGCAGGTCGGCTGGGTACGCGCCGTCGAGCATCGGGCCGAGGAACGCCCGGTTGGCCAACGCGTCGATCCGCCGTACCGCGTCGGAGTCCTCGTCGGAGTCGGACGCCCCCCGGATGACGTGCAGGTTGAGCGTCACCGACAGCTCGGCGGCCGGGGCCAGCTCCCGGACCACCCGGCCGGCCAGACCGTGCGCGAGGTTGAGGTGGTGCACCGCGGCCAGCGCCGCCGCCGGCTCGGTCCGACCCGGCGCGTGCACGCCGGAGGCGTAGCCCAGGTAGGCCGAGCACCAGGGCTCGTTGAGCGTCGTCCAGGTGTGCACCCGGTCGCCCAGCGCACCGACGATGCCCGCCGCGTACTCCTGGAAGCGCAGCGCGGTCTCCCGCGTCGCCCAGCCGCCGGCGTCCTCCAGCTCCTGCGGCAGGTCCCAGTGGTACATCGTCGCCACCGGGCGGACGCCCCGCTCCAGCAGCCCGTCGACCAGCCGCGAGTAGAAGTCGATGCCCGCCTGGTTGAACCGGCCCGAGCCGCCGGGCTGCACCCGTGGCCAGGAGATGGAGAACCGGTACGCGCTGAGGCCCAGGTCGGCGATGTGCCCGAGGTCGTCGGCCCACCGATGGTAGTGGTCGGCGGCCACGTCGCCGGTGTCGCCATTGAGCGTACGACCGGGTGTGTGGCTGTAGGTGTCCCAGATTGACGGCCCTCGCCCGTCCTCGGTGGCCGCGCCCTCGATCTGGTACGCGGCCGTCGCCGAACCCCAGACGAAGCTCTCCGGGAAGTGGTGTCGCGTCATCGTTCAGTCCCCTGGATCTCGCAGATGTAGCCCGTCGAGGTGCCGGCGACCAGTGCGGCACTGGCCGTTCCGTCCTCGTAGCGCACGTCGAACTCGGCGCCCGGCCCGTCCCCGGGTGACGGTACCCGTACGCGGGTCCGCTGCCCCTCGGCCGGTGCGTACAGCCGCAGGCGCACATCGTCGGCCCACTCGTAGTCCGGTCGGTCGTCACGGGAGCCGAACGGGATGACCGCGCCGGGCCGGGCCAGCACCGGCAGGCTGTCGAACCCGTGCTTCTCGGTGACCCACGCCGGGCCGGTGACCTGCGCGCCGCTGACCAGGTGTGTCCAGGTGCCGGCGGGTACGTAGTAGGTGACGTCACCGTCGGCGCTGAACACCGGGGCGACCAGCACGTCCGGGCCGAGCATGTACTGCCGGTCCAGGTGCGTCGTGGCGGGGTCGTCCGGGAACTCCACGACCATCGGCCGCATCATCGGCGTCCCGTCGCGGTGCGCCTCCTGGGCGGCGGCCGCCAGGTACGGCATCAGGCGGAGCTTGAGCTGGGTGAAGTGTCGCAGCACGTCGACCGCCTCGTCGTCGAACGCCCACGGCACCCGGTACGACCCTGAGCCGTGCAACCGGGAGTGCGAGGAGAGCAGGCCGAACGCGACCCATCGCTTGAACACCACCGGGTCGGGAGTGCCCTCGAAGCCGCCGATGTCGTGGCTCCAGTAGCCGAAGCCGGAAGCGGCCAGGGACAGCCCTCCGCGCAGCGACTCGGCCATCGCGGCGAACGTCGACTCGCAGTCACCGCCCCAGTGCACCGGGAACTGCTGCCCGCCGGTGGTGGCCGAGCGGGCGAACAGGACCGCGTCGCCCTTACCCCGCTCGGCCTCCAGCAGCTCGAAGACCGCCTTGTTGTAGAGGTACGAGTAGTAGTTGTGCATCCGCTGCGGATCCGAACCGTCGTGCCACACCACGTCGGTCGGGATGCGCTCACCGAAGTCGGTCTTGAAACAGTCGACGCCCATGTCGAGCAGCGCCTTGAGCTTGCCGGTGAACCAGCGGACCGCGTCCGGGTTGGTGAAGTCGACAAGCGCCATGCCGGCCTGCCACTTGTCCCACTGCCAGACCGAACCGTCGGGGTTGCGCACCAGGTAACCGGCCTCGCGGCCCTCCTCGAAGAGGTACGAACGCTGCGCGATGTACGGGTTGATCCAGACGCACACCTTCAGGTCACGCTCGTGCAGCCGACGCAGCATCCCCTCCGGGTCGGGGAAGGTCTCCGGGTCCCACACGAAGTCGACCCAGTGGAACTGGCGCATCCAGAAGCAGTCGAAGTGGAACACCGACAGCGGCAGCCCGCGCTCGGCCATCCCGTCGACGAACTCGGTGACGGTCTTCTCGTCGTACGCCGTGGTGAACGACGTGGACAGCCACAACCCGTACGACCAGGCGGGGATCCGGGCCGGCCGGCCGGTGAGCGCGGTGTAGCGGCGCAGCACGTCCTTCGGGTTGGGCCCGTCGATGACGTAGTAGGTGAGCGACTGCCCCTCGACGCTGAACTGGGTCTGCGTGACGACCTCGGAGCCGACCTCGAACGACACGTGCTCCGGGTGGTCCACGAAAACGCCGTAACCGGCGCTGCTGAGATAGAACGGCACGTTCTTGTACGCCTGCTCACTGGCGGTGCCACCGTCGGCGTTCCAGATGTCGACGGTCTGCCCGTTCTTCACGAACGGACCGAAGCGCTCGCCCAACCCGTACACCGTCTCGCCGACCCCCAGCGCGAGCCGTTCGTGGACGTGCCGGCGGCCCTCGGCGTCGGTGACGACGCCGATGCTGCGTCCGGTGGACGCGGTGACCAGCCGGTCGCCGTGCAGGAAGTCGACCCGCCACCCGTCGACGAGCGCGACCCGCGCGGTCAGCTCACCGGTGGTCAGCGTCGCGCTGATCCCGGTGACGTCGACGGTGACCGGGTGCGTGTCGCCGGTGCTCAGCCCGAAGTGCGGTTCGCGGGGCAGCCCGCCGGTGTGGTGGGCGATGGTCACCCCGATGACGCCGGGGGCGGGGGAGAAGAACCGGACGGTGACCAGGGGCCGGTTGAGGGTGTCGCCGCGTCCGTTGATCTGGCCGGTCGGTGCGAAGACGGTGAAGCCACGCTCGTCCGGCTCGACCGACTCCACGACGCCGGGGCGCAGGACGCTGACGCCGGGGCGCAGCTGCCAGTACCCGTCGGTGAACTTCACTTCTCGGCTCCTGCCGTGATGCCGCGCGCCAGGGTGCGCTGGAAGATGAGGAAGAAGAGGATGGCCGGCACGAGGCTGATCAGCGCGCCGGCGTTGGTGGTCGGAGCGTCCATCAGCCGGTCGCCCTGCAACGACGCGAGGGCGACCGGGATGGTCTGCGTCTGGTTGTCGATCAGCATGACCAGCGGGATGAGGAACTCGTTCCAGGTCCAGATGAAGAAGAAGATGAGCAGCACCGCGAGGGTGGGCCGCAGGTTGGGGAAGACCACCCGCCACAGCACCGTCCACTTGCCGGCGCCGTCCAGCGCGGCGGCCTCCAGCAGTGAGCGCGGGAACGTGCCCATCACCGAGGCGAGCAGGTAGGTGCCGAACGCGCTCTGGATGACGGTGAAGATGATGATCACCGCGAGTCGGGTGTTGTAGAGCCCGACCTCCTTGGCCACGTAGTACAGCGGGTAGATCAGGGCCTCCTGCGGCAGCATGTTGGCCAGCAGGAACAACCCGACGATCCAGAGCCGACCGCGGACCCGACCGATGCCCAGGGCGTACGCGTTGAGCAGTGACACGGCGACGCCGAGCACCGCCACCGAACCGGCGATGAGCGCCGAGTTCCAGAGCTTGAGCGGGAAGTTCACCTCGGTCCAGTACGTGCGCAGACCCTTGGTGTAGAACTCGCTCGGCCAGCTCAGCGGCCCGCCCGACGAGTAGTCACCGGGCGACTTGAACGCGTTGAGCAGCATGAACGCGAACGGCACCAGCATGACCAGCGCGCCGAGGATGACCAGGGCGAGCACCACCCAGCGGCTGACGCCCCGGTGGTGGCGGTCGGGTACGGGCCGGCGGACCGGCGCGGGGGCTCCAGTGATCGTCACGGCCATCTCAGAACCCCCGGTCCCGGCGCTCGCTGCGGGCCTGCATCCAGATGAAGACCACGGCCACCACAACGATGATCAGCGTCAGCACCGTGGAGATCGCGGAGCCGTAGCCGACCTGCAGTTTCTTGAAGAACGTGTAGTAGGCGAAGTACGACGGGACGTTGGTGGCGTTGTCCGGACCACCCCGGGTCAGGGCGAAGATCGGCCCGAACACCTTCAGCGCGGCGATGGTGCAGGTCAGGGCCACCACGAAGGTTTCCGGCCGGATCTGCGGGAGGGTGATCGCCCGGAACCGGTGCAGCCAGTTCGCGCCGTCGACCTCGGCCGCCTCGTACAACTCGGGGTCGACCCGTTGAAGCGCCGCCATGAAGACGACCACCGGGTAGCCGATCTGCACCCAGATCATCACCGCCATCACGGCCGGCAGGGCCGTGCCCGGGTCGCCGAGCCAGTCGTGGCGGAGCGCGCCGAGACCCACCGCGTCGAGCAGGCTGTTGAACGCGCCGTCGGGGCGGAGGATCCAGCCCCAGACGATGCCGGCCACAACGACGGGCAGCACCTGCGGAAGGTAGAAGGCGGCCCGCAGCGCGGCGGCGGTGCGCGGCTTGAACCGCCGGCCGATGACGTCGAAGAGCACCGCGGCGAGCAGCAGCCCGAGCACTGTGGGCACCACCACCATCGCGACGATCATCCAGACGGTGTTGCGGAACGACGCCCAGAACACGTCGTCCTGCAGCAGTTGCTGGTAGTTGTCCAGGCCGACCCAGCGGGGGTCGCCGATGCCGGACCACTTGGTCAGCGACAGGTAGAGCGTGCCGACCAGCGGTGCACCGATGACCAGGAGGAAGAGCACCGCTCCGGGGAGCAGGTAGAGCCAGTACGCCGCGTTGCGGCCGCGGCGTCTGCGGCCGGGTGGCGGTGGGGTCGGGGCCGCCGCCGGTTGGGTGGTGGCGAGGGTCTCGGAGACTGCCATGGAAGATCCTTCCCGGCGGGGCGGGCGGGCGCGTCGGTTGTGCCGGTCGCGCCCGCCGCTCGCCGTGTCACTTGCCGGTGATCTCCTTGACGCCATCGGCGTACGGCTTGGCGATCGTGTCGAGGACCTGGTCGGGCGACTTCGAGCCGTTGATCAGGCCCTGGAAGCCGGAGACCAGCACGTCGTAGTAGCCGGGGACCGGCCAGTCCGGGTAGAACGCGAGCCCGTCGGACTTGCTGACCGTGTTGAAGTCCTCGATCAGCTTGCGGTCCTTCGGGTCGGTGATCTTCGACGTGTCGGCGGCGACGGGAACACCACCGTTGTTGCCGATCAGGTCCTGGATCTCCGGACGCAGGGTGATGTCGATGAAGTCGTACGCCAGGCTCTTGGCCTTGCTGTTCTCCGGCACCACCCAGAGGTTGCCGGAGGAGCCGGCCTGAAGGGTGTTGCCGGGGAAGAGGAAGGTGTCCCAGTTGGCCTTCATCTCGGCCTTGAACCGGCCGTACCACCAGCTACCCGACACGATCATCGGAACCTTGCCGCCGATGAAGGCGGTGCCCATGTCCTCGGCCTTGAGGCTGGCCGAGTTCTTCGCGACGTAGCCCTTGCGCACCCAGTCGGCGAAGGTGTCCGCGCCGTACTTGAGCGGGTCGGCCTTGAAGTCGACCGGGTTCTTGTAGAGCTGGTAGTTGTCGACGAACTGCCGGTCGCCCTTGGACAGGGCGAGCTGGTAGAAGAGCTGCCCGGCCGGGTATTCGGCGCCGGCCATGCCCAGCGGGGTGACGCCCTTGCCGACGAAGGTGTCCATCGCGGCGGTCATCTCGGCCATGCTGGTCGGCACCTTGACGCCGTTGCTCTGGAACAGGTCCTTGTTGTAGTAGACCGTGACGTACTCGCCGTAGTTCGGCACGCCGAACCACTTGCCCGACCCCATCACGCCCCTGTCGCTGTAGCGGGCGGTGGTCTGCAGGCTGGGGCTGAGCTTGCCGGCCCAGCCGCGCTTGTCGGCCTCGGTGCTCAGATCGGTGAGCAGGCCCTGCGAGGAGAGCAGGCCGGCGGTCGCGTTGCCCTTGTTGTACTCCATGATGTCCGGGCCTTCGGACGAGTTGATGATCATGCCCGCGTTCTGCTGGATCTGCTCGAACGCCTTGCGCTCGAAGCGCACCTCGACGCCCGGGTGCTCGGCCTTGAACAGCTCGATGGCCCGGTTCCAGCCGACCCCCATGGCGCTGTTTTCGCTCTCGTAGTGCCAGAGCTTGAGGGTCTTGGCGTCGCTGTCGTCCCCGTTGTCGTCACCGCCGCAGGCGGCCATGGCGGTCGTCGCGGTCGCCGCTATGGCGATCGCGGCGACGAGCCGGCGGAATCGCTGCATTACGATCCTCCTCGTCGAGTATCTAGCCGGTACTTCACTGGGCCCGTCGTCGCGTTGCAGCGCGGCGGCGGGCTGTTCCTACTGGTCAGCCCCCATGGGTTGGCGGCTTCGTGGTGCGGCGGTCGAGCCCCGGATCTCCAACGCGCACGGCAGCAGTTGCTGGTGACGGTGGTCGCCGGGGTCATCCAGGTGGCGCGTCAGCGCCTCGATCGCGATCCGACCGATCGCCGAGCCGGGTGAGGTCATCGCCGTCAGCGCCGGGGTGGCCAACTCGGCGACCTGCGGCGAGGTGACCATCGAGACGACGGAGACGTCGTCGGGCACCGACAGCCCGCGGCCGCTCAGCTCACCGAGGATGCCGAAGATCGCGGTCTCGTTCATGGCCAGCACGGCGGTCAGCTCCGGGGCCCGCGCGAACGCGGCGGCCAGGGCCGCGCGCCCGCCGGCGGCGCTGTCCTCGGCCGCGATCATGACCGGCTCCAGGCCGTGCCCGGTCATGGCCGCGGCAAAGGCGTCACGGGTACGCAGCGCGGGCCCGTAGCCGCTGGCCAGCGTCGCGGCCGAGTGGTTGACGTAGACGATCTGCCGGTGCCCGAGACCGACCAGGTGCGCGACGGCATCCCGGACGGTCTGGTCGAAGTCGATGTCGACGTACGAGAGCGTGCTGGTGTCACCGGTGCGGCCGATCAACACCAGTGGCACGCCGGCCTCCTGGAGCACTGTGACCCGCTCGTCGGCCAGCTGGACCTCCATCAGCACGACGCCGTCGAGCATCCGCTGGCTGGCCAGTCGCCGCAGCTCGCCGGGGTCACCCCCGCCGACCGGCGAGAGGACCAGGTGATAGCCGGCGGCGCTGGCCGCCGCGGCGGCACCGGTGACGAAGGCCGTTTCGGTGGCGCCGAGCCCGCGTTCGTCCATCGGCATCAGCAGGCCGAGGATCCGGCTGCGCCGGCTGGCCAGACCGCGGGCCATCGCGTTGGGCTGGTAGTCGAGCTCGGCCATCGCCGCGAGCACCTTGTTGCGGGTGGCCTGCGAGATCGGCCGGGTGCCGGTGAGCACGTACGAGACGGTGCTGACCGAGACCTGCGCGAGGCGGGCGACGTCGTGCATGGTGGCCATCGCGTTACCTCCTCCGGCCGGGGGTTGGGATCGCTCCCAATTCACCGTCGAAACGCTTCGACTAAGCGGTTCGACAGGACGCTAGGCCACCTGTTACGGCGACGTCAATAGCCGATGTCGAAAAGAAGTCAGGTGCCGCCCGGGGTGCCCGCAGCCGGCCGCGCGTCGCGCGATCCGGTGCGCAAGATCCGAGCAACATCAGGGATGTTGCTGCCTCGCGCGAGCCGGAGGCAGCAACGTCCGGGAAGTTGCTCGGATCTTGGTGCGGGGTGCGGGGTGCGGGGTGCGGGGTGC